>JAEZCZ010000134.1 GCA_023433305.1 Pseudomonadota bacterium
CCGGGCCGCTCCCGAGCGCGAGCTGGCTCCGAAGTGCTTCGTCGGGCGGAAGCGGATCGCCGAACAGCGTCAGGTCAACGCCGTTGGGCATGATGCCGATGCGGCCGCCGGGGAAGCCGCGCGCGACCAGGTCGTCACGCAGGCCGCTGCAAATCGTCATCACCGCATCCGCGCCGGCGACGACATGATTCTCAAGTGCGCGCGTCAGCCGATACTTGAGCGAGCCTTCCCGGCCGGTGCCGTTGCCGACCGCTGCGTCTTCCCAGAAAGCTCGGATCTCGTAGACCAGCGGCAAACCGTGGCGCCGCGCCGCGCGCAGCGCGGCCATGCCACAAAGCGCCGGTGAATGGGCGTGAATCACGTCGGGGCGCCATTGGTCGACCAGTGCGCCGATCGCGTGAGTGAGCGCGGCGATCTCGCCCCACTCGCGAGCAAGGCCCGGAGCGCCGCGCGTGCGGTGAAAGATCAGGCCGTCGGGGCCCTCGATATCCGGCCCGTCGGCATGGTGTCGCAAGCCGGTGATGCCGCGGACCTCGAGCCCATCCGCCTCCTGCGACTTCATGATCGCGCGCGTGCGGAAGGTGTAGCCGCTCTGCAGCGGCAGCGAGTGATCGAGGACGTGGAGGACCCTGAACATCAAGGAAAATACTGCCACGACAACCTTAACGGCGCGTCAACCGCGAGCCGCTAGAGAGCACGCAGCCGCCGGGGCTTTCTCGTTTAGGATATCGGGCGCTTGATCGACCTCTTCACCCTCGCGCTGACCCACGGGCTGATCCTGCTCGCGCTGTGCCGGCTGCTGCCGCGAGAAGAGCTCGACAGCGAGGAGCCGACACGCGCGCCCAAGCCGTGGCTCAAGCGCGCGCAGGGGGCTGTTGACGAGGAGCCTGGCGGTGCTTGACCTCGCACTCGTCGGGTTCATCGGCCTGTTGCTGGCGCTTGGGCTCAAGCGGCCTTTCTTCTGGGTGCTGGCCTACATCTATATCGACGTGGTCGCGCCGCAGAAGATCGGCTGGGGCTTCATCCAGTCGCTCCCGGTTTCGCTGATCGCGTTTGTTGCGGCTTTCGCCGGCTGGCTGCTGCTCGACAACAAGGAGGGCAGCCGTTTCACGCTGAGGCAAGGGCTGATCGCGGTGTTGTTGGTCATATGCGGGGTCACGACCCTGTCCGCGGCCTACCAGGTCGAGGCGTGGACCAAGTGGGACTGGGTCTGGAAGGCGCTCGTCTTCGCGATCTTCCTGCCGTTGACGTTGCGCACCAGGCTGCGGATCGAGGCGGCGGCGCTGATCATGGTGCTGTCGATAGCGACGATCGTGATCAACGGCGGTCTCAAGACCGTGTTCGGCGGCGGGGGCTACGGCGTGCTGGCCCTCCTCGTGCGCGAGGATGCCGGCCTCTACGAGGGCTCGATCCTCTCGACGGCGGCCATTGCGACAATCCCGCTCGCGCTATGGCTGGCGCGGCACGGCACGATCTTTCGGCCGGACTGGCGGGTGTACGCGTTCGTCGCAGGGCTCATTCTCGCCTGCCTGTTGATCCCGATCGGCACCGCGGCGCGGACCGGCCTCGTCTGCGCGGGCGTGCTCGCGGTGCTGCTGATGCGATCGGTCCGCTACAAGTTCGTCTATGCCGGCGTCGCTGCGATGGCGCTGGTCGCGGCGATCCCTTTTCTGCCGCAGAGCTTCACCGAGCGGATGGGCACGATCACCGAATACCAGGGAGACGAAAGCGCATCGACCCGGGTGCAAGTGTGGATGTGGACGCTCGACTACGTGAAGGAGCACCCGTTCGGCGGCGGATTTGACGCCTACCTGGGCAACAGCTTCACCTACCAGACGCGCAAGGCCGTGGGCGAAGGCAACAACGTGAGGGTCGAGTACAACGAGGTCACCGACAAGGGACGTGCCTATCATTCGGCCTATTTCGAGATGCTCGGCGAGCAGGGTTGGATCGGCCTGTTCGTCTGGCTCCTGCTGCACGGGCTAGGCCTGTGGCAGATGGAGCGGCTGCGTTGGCGGTTCGGCCGAAAAGGTTCAGGGCGCGAGGATGGGCGCAGGACATGGCAATGGGGCCTCGCCAACGCCTTGCAGCAGTCGCAGATCGTCTATCTCGTCGGCGCGCTATTCGTCGGCATTGCCTACCAGCCGTTTATCTTCATGCTGGTCGGGCTGCAGTGTGGGCTGTGGAGCTACGTGCAGCGCACCGAGAAGGCGCCGCGAAAGGCGAGCTTCAAGCGCGCGCCAGGCGAGAAGGCGCTTCCCGCAGCGGGCTGACCGGGCGTAGGATGGGCCGATGGACGCGCCGCAGACTTTCGGCATCGTCGAAGTGCTCGGCCTCGCCGGGAGCATGAGCCTGTTGGCGGGGTGGAGACTCTACCTCGTCGTCCTCGCCACCGGGATCGCCATGCGCACGGGTGCGGTGCCATTGCCGGAGCATCTGGCGGGGCTTCAGGTGCTGGCCAATCCCTGGATCATGGGTGTCGCAGGGATCGGAGCCTTGTGCGAGTTCTTCGCCGACAAAGTCGCCTGGCTCGATAGCGCCTGGGACGCGGTCCACACGGTGGTGCGGCCGCTCGGCGGAGCCTTGCTGGCACTGGCCATCGTCGACCCGGGCGACCCGGTCACGCAGGTGATCGCCTTCCTGCTGGGCGGTGGAGGCGCGCTGCTCGCCCACGGCGGAAAGGCTGGAGCCCGGGCAGTTGTCAACACCAGCCCCGAACCATTCAGCAACGTGGCGGTATCGGGACTCGAGGACGTGGCGACGGCAGGTCTGCTGTGGCTCGCCTACGAATATCCCTACATTTCTGCCGTGATCGCGTTGGTCCTGTTGCTGTCGGCGATCGGTCTGCTCTTGCTCGCCCGCCGGCTCGTCCGCAGTTTGTTCAGGCCACGCCCGCCGCCCGCCTGAATCAGCGCGGGTTTGCGCGGATCCACGCTTCGACCACCGGCGCAATGTTCTTGCGCCACTTGCTGCCGTTGAAGATGCCGTAGTGGCCGACGTCCTTGGCAAGGTAGTACTTCTTCCGTTTGGCCGGGAGGTGTTGCGCGAGGTCGAGAGCGGCGCGGGTTTGCCCAATGCCGGAAATGTCGTCTCGCTCACCCTCGATCGCGAGCAACGCGGTGTCGCGGATGGCATCGGGATCGATCGGCTTGCCGCGGTGGACGAACTCGCCCTTGGGCAGGGAGTGCCTCTGGAACACGTGCTCGATGGTCTGGAGGTAGAACTCGGCGGTCAGGTCGGCCACCGAAAGGTATTCGTCGTAGAACCGGCGGGTTGAGTCGGCGCTTTCCTGGTCGCCGAGCGTGAGGTGCTTGAACATCTCCCAATGGCTGCGGAGATGGCTTTCGAGGTTCATGGACAGGAAGCCGGCAAGCTGCAGGAAGCCCGGATAGACGGCCCTTCCCGCGCCGGGATAATTGAGCGGCACGGTGGCGATCACGTTGTTGGCGAACCAGCTTAGCGGGCGGCGGACGGCGACGTCGTTGACCGAGGTCGGGCTCGCACGCGTGTCCACTGGGCCGCCCATCATCGTCAGCGAAGCGGGGCGGCACGGGTCTTTGTCGGCCCCCATCACTGCGGCGGCGGCGAACGCCGGAACCGAAGGCTGGCACACCGCCAGCACGTGGGTGTCCGGACCGATGAACTGGAGGAACTCGATCAGATAATCGATGTAATCGTCGAGATCGAAGCGGCCGGCGGTGATCGGCACCATCTTGGCGTCGGCCCAGTCGGTGATCCAGACTTCCTGGTTTTGAACCATGCGCTCGACCGTGCCGCGCAACAGCGTGGCAAAGTGGCCGCTCATGGGCGCGACGATCAGCAGCTTGGGTGCGTCTTTCGGCAGGCCGGCGCGACGAAAGTGCCGGAGCGCGCAAAACGGCTTCTGGCGGACGACATCCTCGAAGATCGCGTGCGCCTTGCCCTCGATCGTTATGTTCTGGATCAGGAACTCGGGCTTGTTTCGCTCGGCGTAGAGATGCGCGAACACCTGCAGCGCGCTCGCCATGATCGGGCCGGTCCCGAAGTAGCCCATCGGCAGCGCGGGATTGTTGAGTAGCTGCGCGCCGATCTCGGCCCAACTGCTCGCGCTGTTGAGCCAGGTTCGCTGCAGTTCATAGGCGTCGTAGATCAAACGAGTTCCCTTCCCGCCGAAGGACGGCGTGCATCCCAGATAGTAAACCATGCTGCAGTGCGCCATGTATTCCTCCGCCGGCCCGCTTGGCTCTCGACAGATTATCGCGCTAGGCCCTAGAGCCCGCGCCATGGCCAGATCCCCCACCGTCCAAGTCGAGCCCGCAACCTCGCTGGGGCCGCTGCGGATGATCTTTGCGGCCGCTTCGCGCTATCCCGGGAAAGTCGCGTTGGCGCTCGGCGCGCTCGTCATAACCGCCGCGGCAACGCTGGCGATTCCATCGGGGTTTCGGCTGATCATCGACCGCGGCTTCGCGGCGGGCGCAGACCCGGCCGAGATCGGGCGCTGGTTCCGCTATCTGTTTGCCATCGTAGTTGTGCTCGCGCTCGGCACCGCGTCGCGTTTCTACTTCGTCTCGTGGTTGGGCGAGCGCGTGGTCGCGGACATCCGCTCAGCCGTGCAGCGCAATCTCCTGCGCCTCTCGCCGGGGTTCTTCGAGGAAAACTCTCCGAGCGAGATCGCCTCGCGGATGACCGCCGACACGGCGCAGATCGAGCACGTGGTCGGAACGACGATCTCGGTCGCCCTGCGCAATGCGCTGATGGCAATTGGTGGAGTTGGGTACCTGCTCTATCTCGCGCCCGCGCTGACCGCCTTCCTGCTCATCGGGGTGCCGCTGGTGCTGCTTCCGATCGTGTGGTTCGGGCGCCGCCTGCGGACGGTGTCGCGCGAGAGCCAGGACCGCGTCGCCACGGTCGGCTCGCGCGTCTCGGAAGTGCTTGGTGCGATGAAGATCGTGCAGGGCTTCAACCAGGAATGGCGCGAGCAGCAACGCTTCAGCGAAGCCGTCGAGGCGACCTTCGAGACCGCCAAACGCCGAATCCTGCTGCGCGCGGCTATGACGGGGGTGGTGATCACCGTCATCTTCGGGGCGATCACGATGCTGCTTTGGCGCGGCGCGCTGCAAGTGGCCGAAGGGACGCTGTCGGGAGGCACGATCGCGGCCTTCGTGCTGACCGGCGTGCTGGTGGCGGGAGCGTTCGGCTCGCTGACCGAGGTCTATGGCGACCTGCTGCGCGGCGCCGGCGCGGCTAGCCGGCTGAATGAGCTGCTGCAGGAAAAGCCCGCCATCGCCGCGCCCGCGCGCCCGATCGCGCTGCCCGAGCCCGCGCGGGGCGCGCTGGCATTCCAGAACGTCACTTTCCGCTATCCCACGCGACCCGACGCGCCGGCACTGGTCGATTTCGACCTGACGGTCGAGCCGGGGGAAACGGTGGCGATCGTCGGACCTTCGGGCGCGGGAAAGTCGACGGTGTTCCAGCTCGCCGAGCGATTCTACGATCCGCAGGCGGGCACGATCCGCCTCGACGGAGTGCCGCTGGTCCAGGCCGATCCGGCCGAGGTACGCCGGCGCATGGCGCTGGTGCCGCAAGAAGGCACGCTGTTTGCCGCGAGCGCGCGGGACAACCTGCGCTACGGCAACTGGGATGCGAGCGAGGATGCGATCTGGGATGCAGCCCGCTCGGCCAATGCGGAAGGCTTCCTCAAGGCTTTGCCCGAGGGACTCGATACGTTTCTCGGCGAAGGTGGGGCGCGGCTTTCGGGCGGTCAGCGCCAGCGCGTCGCCATCGCGCGCGCGCTGCTGCGCGATGCGCCGATCCTGCTGCTCGACGAGGCGACCAGCGCGCTCGATGCGGAAAGCGAGCGCCTTGTGCAGGAAGCGCTCGAGCACTTGATGGAAGGGCGTACGACGCTGGTCATCGCGCATCGCCTCGCGACTGTCCGCGCGGCGGACCGAATCGTGGTCCTCGACCATGGGCAGATCGTCGAGCACGGCACCCACGCGCAGCTCAGCGCGGCGAAGGGGCTCTACGCCCGGTTGGCGGCTCTGCAATTCGACGACGCGGTGCTCGCGCGGAGCGATGCCGCGGCGCGATAATCGCCGGTTAATCGACCAAGTATCAATTGTAACCGACGAATGGCGCCAGCTGTCCAGGCTGCGGCGCTACACCCCATCCCGCCAAGTCGCTGGCCCACCGCCAAGGGGCGGGGGCGAAGAAAGGACCGAGCTGAATGTTTCGATCGATTTTTGCCGTGAGTGCTTCGGCCCTGGCGCTCGCACTGGCGACGCCTGCCATTGCGCAAGACGAGCCGCGCACGCCCACCCCAACGATGGATTTCGGCACCTGGGGCTTCGACCCGCAAGCGATCGATCAGTCGGCAGACCCCGGCGACGACTTCTTCGAATACGCCAACGGGAAGTGGGTGAAGGCGAATCCTATCCCTGCCGAGTTCACCCGTTTCGGGGCGTTCAACATCCTGCGCGAGAAGTCGACCGCGGACGTCGAGACGCTCGTCGCCGAACTGGTCGCCTCCAACCCGGCGGCAGGAACGCCCGAACGCCGCATCGTGGACGCGTACCAGAGCTTCCTCGACACCGCCGCGATCGATGCCGCGGGGCTCGCGCCGGCGCAGCCATACCTGAGCGAAATCAGCCAGGCGAACGATCTCGCTTCGCTGGTCTCACTGTTCCCTAAGGCGGGCATCCCGTCGCTAATCTCGGCAAGCGTTACGGTCGATGACAAGGACCCGAACAGCTACGTCGTGAGCATCGGTTTCGACGGCATGGGCCTGCCCGACCGCGACTATTACCTCGTCGATAACGAGCGCAATCTCGAGATCCGCGACCGTTACAAGGATTATCTGGCCTACGTTCTCGGCAAAGCCGGATACCAGAACGCCGAGGCGACGGCCGAGGCGGTCTATCACTTCGAGCATCAGGTGGCGGAGCTCGAGTGGGACCGGACCGCGTTGCGCAATAGCGACATCACCTACAACAAGCTGACTCGTGACGAGGTGCTCGCACTGGCTCCGGACTTCCCGACGGCGCGGCTGCTCGACGCGGCGCAGTACGGGCAAGTGCAGGAGTTTCTCCTCGCGCAAGTTCCGCCGACCGAGCAGGAGATCGCCGAACTCGGTTTGACGCCCGAGTTCGTAGCCGGGATTGGCGGTGGTACGCCGGCCATGATGAAGCTGCTCACCGAGACCCCGCTGGAGACGCTGAAGGCGTTCATGGCCGCGCGGTTCCTGTCCGCGCACGCCGCGGTGCTGCCGAGCGAGATCGACCAGGCGAACTTCGCGTTCTACGGCACGTTCCTGCAAGGCCAGGAAGAGCAGCGCCCGCGGTGGAAGCGTGCGATCGCGGCCACCGAAGGGCAGCTTGGAGAGCAGCTCGGCGCGCTCTATGCCCAGAAGTACTTCCCGCCCGCGAGCAAGGCGGCGATGGACGACCTCGTCGCCAATCTGAGAAAGGCGCTCGCGGCGAGCCTCGCCGAGAACGAATGGATGACCGAGGCGACCAAGCAGCAGGCTGTCGCCAAGCTCGATTCCTTCACGCCGAAAGTGGGCTATCCCGACGAGTTCGAGGCCTACGAAGGCCTCGAGATCAAGGCGGGCGACGCGCTCGGCAATCGGATCCGCTCGATCGCATGGGAGATCGCGGACAACCGCTCGAAGCTCGGCACGCCCGTAGACCGCAGCGAGTGGTTCATGCTGCCGCAGACCGTGAATGCCTACTACAACCCCGTCTTCAACGAGATCGTGTTCCCGGCCGGCATCCTGCAGCAGCCCTTCTTCGGGGCGAACGCCGATCCGGCCGTCAACTACGGTGGCATCGGCGCGGTGATCGGTCACGAAATGGGCCATGGCTTCGATGACCAGGGCTCCAAGTACGACGCCACTGGTGCGCTGGAGAACTGGTGGGCCGAATCCGACCGCAAGGAGTTCGACGCACTCGGCGACAAGCTCGCGGCCCAGTACGACGCGTTCTGCCCGTACGATGAAGGAAAGACATGCGTGAACGGCCGCTTCACTCTGGGCGAGAACATCGGAGACGTAGGCGGGCTCAGCATGGCTTATCGCGCTTACCGCATGTCGCTCGATGGCAAGGAAGCGCCGGTGATCGACGGCCTGACCGGCGACCAGCGCTTCTTCCTCGCCTGGGCGCAAGTATGGCGCTCGGCGCAACGCGAAGCGACCGGTAGGCAGCGGCTCCTGACCGATCCGCACAGCCCCGAAGAGTTCCGCACCAATGGCGCGGTGCGCAACCACGACGCGTGGTACAAGGCGTTCAACGTCACGCCCGACGATGCGCTCTACCTGCCGCCCGAGGAGCGCGTGCGCATCTGGTGAGGTGGGGATCCGGCAAGTGTGGCAAGCGGGCGGTTGACTTGGCCGCCCGCTCCGCCATGAACCGCTCCGCATGGACCTGACCCTCACCGCTATCCTGCTCGGCATCGTCGAGGGCCTGACCGAGTTCGTGCCGGTCTCCTCGACCGGGCACCTGATTCTGGCGTCCGAGCTGTTCGGATACGACGCCGCGCAATGGGCGATGTTCAACGTCGTCATTCAGCTCGGTGCGATCCTGGCGGTCGTGGTGCAATACTGGAAGACGTTCTGGGAGGCCGGGATCGGCGTTCTCAAGCTCGAAGCGCAGGGCCTGCGTTTCGCGCGCAACATCCTGCTCGCCTTCCTGCCCTCGGCCGTGCTCGGGCTGCTGCTCAAGGACTATATCGACGTGATGCTGGGCACGCCCGAGATCGTCGGGTGGGCCTTGATCATCGGCGGCATCGCCATCCTCGGCATCGAGAAGGTCGCGAAACCAGGCGCGGATAGCGGAGTGGCCGACCTTCCGCTGAAGCAAATTCTCGGCATCGGCGCGGCGCAGTGCCTGTCGATGATCCCCGGCGTCAGTCGTTCCGGCGCGACGATCATGGGCGCGCTGGCGATGGGTGTCGGTCGCAAGACCGCGGCCGAATTCTCGTTCTTCCTCGCGGTGCCCACGATGATCGGCGCCTCAACCCTCGAACTGTTCGACAGCAGCGAGAAAATGGCGGCCGCGGGCGGGGTCGGGTGGACCGAGATCGCGATCGGGTTCGTGGTCTCGTTCGTGGTCGCGCTGGCGGTGATTCGCGCGTTCGTAGCCTATGTGAGCCGCCATGGTTTTGCGCCGTTCGCGTGGTACAGGTTGGTGATTGGGGCCGCCGCGGTGGCGTGGCTCTCTATGCGCTGATCC
Source organism: Pseudomonadota bacterium (assembly GCA_023433305.1). Classification (GTDB taxonomy): domain Bacteria; phylum Pseudomonadota; class Alphaproteobacteria; order Sphingomonadales; family Sphingomonadaceae; genus Croceibacterium_A. Next base: position 9,207 of record JAEZCZ010000134.1, read on the forward strand.
GCCCGGCGCCATTTTTTTGCCATCATTGGAACCAACCGCGGCGGCCAGGATTGTATTCGCCGATGCCTTCAACCGCGGGTGGGCCGTCGTTTACGGGCCGCGTCGCAATCTCAAGGGGAATGCCATGAAGAAGCTTGTTGCCATCGCGTCGGCCGCCGTGCTCGGCCTGGGTGTCGCCGCCTGCGACAGCGGTGCTGAGAATGCCGCCGAAGAGCAGGCCGAAGCCGTGGGCGATGCCCAGGAAGAAGCGATCGACGCCGCAGAGGATGCGGGCCAGATCACCGACGAGCAGGCCGATGCCGCGCTCGACGCTTCGGAAGCCCAGGAAGACGCGGCCGAAGACGCCGCCGACAACATGGACGCTGCTCCGGAATAAGCAGCGCATACCAAGCAATCGAAAGGGCCGGTTCGGGATGTCCCGAGCCGGCCTTTTTCATGGTCAGGTCGGGTCGGCGTTCGAGCCGCGGCCGCCGCGCAGATGATACTCCAACGTCCCCCGGTGCAGCACGGCGTCAACGTCGATCACCGCTGCGTTGGCGTAGGTGAACCCGGCACCTAGACCACGATAGAGACGGTCGAAATCGCGCTCGACGGTCTGATGGTAGAGATCCGCGAAGCTGTCGATGACGAAGTAGGTCGGCTGGAGATCGTCGATCACGTAATCGGTGCGCATCACCCGGTCGACGTTGAGCATGATCCGGTTCGGCGACTGCCCTTCGAGCGCGAACACCGCTTCGCGCGGACCGGAGAGGATGCCCGCGCCGTAGATGCGCAAGCCGTCACCTTCGCGGACCAGCCCGAATTCGACCGTGTACCAGTAGAGCGCGCCAAGCGCCTTCAACCGGTTGTAGCGCATCGCCTTCCACCCGGCCTTGCCGTATTCCTGCATGTAGTCGGCAAAAACTGGATCGGTCAGCATCGGAACGTGCCCGAACACGTCGTGGAATACGTCGGGTTCCTGAATGTAGTCGAATGTCTCGCGGGTGCGGATGAAGTTGCCCGCAGGGAACCTGCGGTTGGCGAGGTGCCAGAAAAAAACGTGGTCCGGGATCAGCATCGGCACGGGGACCACGCTCCATCCGGTCAGCGCGCCGAGCCCTTCGGACAGGCGGGCGAACTCGGGCACACCGCCGCGATCGAGGTGAAGCTTCTGCAGGCCGGCGAAAAACGCATCGCACGCGCGACCGGGGAGCACGTCCATCTGCCGTTCGAATAGGTCGTTCCAGATCGCGTCGTCTTCCGACGAGTACTCGCGCTGTGCCGGTTCGAGCCAGTCCTCACCGACGTGCGCCGGGCGCTTCAGGGGCGCGGTGAAGACCCCTTCCGGGACTACCGGAAGCGCGGAGAACTCGCTGGGTTCGTCGACCGTGGCCATAGTTGCAGGCGCAACCATATCATGCCCGACGATCGCGGACAAAGGCGTTACCGGGGGCGCCCTTCCGGAGGGATCGCGGCTTGCGTCTGGTCACTCCCCTGGGCTGTGGCGGCCTCGACCGGCGACGGCAGGGCTTCGCCGGGGAAGCGTTGCTCGTCGAGCATCTCGGCAGCTTGGTCGAGCGCGCGTGCCTCGCCCACCGTCACGCCGCCCGGCCCGGGATCCGCATCGTTCGGACCGCAGCCGGCCAGCAGGAGAGCGGCTGTCAGGAAAGCGGGCAGGGCTCGTGCCCCGCCCGCCCCTTGGGTGGTAGCTCGCACCGAGGGCTATTCGGCCGCCTGAGTTGCGGCTTCGGCGGCGGCGGCGGCATCGGCGGCGGCTTCTTCGGCCGCGGCGCCGGCTGCTTCGGCCGCATCGAGCGATTCCTCGGCCGAATCGGCGGCTTCTTCGGCCGCGGTCGTGGTTTCGTCGGCCACCGGCAGCGGCGCGTCGGCCAACGCCTCGTCGGCGGGCATTTCAACGCTGTCCGCCATCGCATCTTCGGATGCGTCGTCGGAGCCGCCGCAGGCCGCGAGGGCGAGGGCGAACGAGGACACTGCGGCGGACAGGACTATTTTCTTCATCGGTCGAAACCTCTCGGTTGCTGTGGACGGCGGGGCTGGGTCTCCCTCCCCGAGGCGGCAACGACGCTAGCCGACCCCAGGCTTCAGGAAAACGGCAAAAATCGGGCAGTCTCGGGTTTGCCCCCTGCCGGCGATATGCCACATCGTGGCCATGGATGCGGTAACCCTCGAGCTTTCGGAAGCCGAAACGGCGCTGCGCCGGGTGTTCGGTTTCGAGCAGTTCCGCGGCGTGCAGCGCGACGTGGTCGAGCGCGTGCTCGCAGGCCAGTCCACGCTGGCGGTGATGCCGACGGGCGCGGGCAAGTCGCTGACCTACCAGCTTCCGGCCACGATGCTGGAGGGCACGTGCGTCGTGGTTTCTCCGCTGATTGCGCTGATGCACGACCAGCTCCGCGCGGCGCGTGCCAACGGCATTCGCGCCGCGACGTTAACGAGTGTCGACGACGACCGGATGGCGACGATCGAGGCTTTTCGCGCGGGCGAGCTTGATTTGCTCTATGTGGCCCCCGAGCGCGCCAGCCAGCCACATTTCCGCGAGCTGCTCGGCGCGGCGCGCGTGGCGCTGTTCGCCGTGGACGAGGCGCATTGCGTGTCCGAATGGGGGCACGATTTTCGGCCAGACTATCGGCAGTTGCGCCCGATGCTCGAAGCCTTTCCCGCGGTGCCGAGGCTGGCGCTGACCGCGACGGCGGACGAGCGGACGCGCGAGGACATCCTGGGCGAGCTCGGTATCCCAGCCGACGGGCTGGTTATCTCCGGCTTCGACCGGCCGAACATCCGCTACGCCATCCGCCACCGCGACAACGGCACGCGGCAGCTCGCGCAACTGATCAGGGAGCACCCGGGGCCCGGAATCGTGTATGCGCCGACGCGCCGGAAGGTGGAACAGCTTGCCGAAGCGCTCGGCACTGCCAGTGGACGGCCGGTCCTGCCGTACCACGCCGGCCTTCCGCCGGAGCAGCGAGCCGCCAACCAGGCGGCGTTCGTCGCCAGCGAGGACATGGTCATCGTGGCGACGATCGCCTTCGGAATGGGTATCGACAAGCCCGACGTGCGCTTCGTCGCTCACGCCGGCATCCCGAAATCGATCGAGGCCTACTATCAGGAGACCGGCCGTGCCGGGCGCGACGGCGATCCGGCCACGGCCGTGATGCTGTGGGCGGCTGGCGACTTCGCTCAGGCGCGCCAGCGGCTCGGCGAAGTGGACGAGGCACGCCAGGCGGGTGAGCGGGCGCGGCTCGATGCGCTCGCCATGCTGGTGGAGACTCCCGGGTGCCGGCGCGCGGTGCTGCTGCGCCATTTCGGCGAGGACCCGCCCGTGCGCTGCGGCAATTGCGACAACTGCCTCGAGGCGCCCGGCGTGGTGGATGCGACCGAATTGGCGCGCAAGCTCCTCTCGGCGGTCTATCGCACCGGGCAGAGCTTCGGCTTCGGCCACCTGCAGAAAGTGCTGACCGGCGCGGCCGACGAACGCGTGCTGCAGCGCGGCCACGACCAGCTCAGCGTGTTCGGAATCGTGGAGGCAGACGAAGCGCGGTTGCTTCAACCGGTCAGCCGCGCCCTCCAGGCGCGCGGCAGCCTGGTCGCGACCGAGCACGGCGGATTGAAGCTGGCTGGGGATGCGCGCGCGATCCTGAAAGGCGAAGCCAGCCTGGAGATCGTCCAGCCACCGGTGACGCGCAAGGAACGCCGCCGCCGTTCGGACACGCCCAATCCGATCGGTGATCCGCTGTTCGAGGCGCTCCGCGAACTGCGCCGGGAGCTGGCGGCAGAAGCGCAAGTGCCGCCATACGTCATTTTTCACGATGCGGTGTTGCGCGAAATGGCGGCGGCGCGTCCGGCCACGCTGGACGAACTCGGCGCGATTTCCGGGGTCGGCGCACGCAAGCTCGAGGCCTACGGCGACGCGTTTCTGGCGGTGATCCGGCGAAACTAGAACGCCATCTCCCTCCCCTGACAAGGCGTCCGGTTGCGCTTGACCTCGGCACATATCGATATAAATATGATATCATAATTATATCGAAGGAGATTCGTCATGTCCGAGGGGAAGAAGGCCATGCTCCGCAGCCAGGAGCGAGCGGCGAGCACGTTCAACGGCTACCTGTTCCTGCTGTTGTGGGTGGTGTTGCTGGGTTGGACCGTGTGGTCGTTCATGGTCTTCGGCGGCAATGCCGACGCGGGCCGCTTCCTCGGCGGGTGGCTGGCGAGCGCCCTCGGGGGCGTCGTGCTGCTGGTGTTCGTGCTGATCGGCTTCTTCATGATTCAGCCGAACACCTCCGCGGTCATCACGCTGTTCGGCGAATACCGCGGGACCGAGCGGAGCGAGGGGCTGCGCTGGATTTGGCCGTGGATGATGCGCAAGAAGATTTCGGTCCGCCAGCACAACATCCATTCGGAGCGGGTCAAGGTGAACGACCTTCGCGGAAACCCGATCGAAGTGGCGTGCAACGTGGTGTGGCGCGTGGCCGACACGGCGCAGGCGGCGTTCGACGTCGACGACTACAAGACCTTCGTGAACATCCAGATCGAGGCCGGGCTGCGGACGGTGGCATCGCGCCATCCCTACGACGACATCGAGGAGAATGAGACCACGCTTCGCTCCGACGGTGAGGTCGTCAACGCCGAACTGCGCACCGAGCTCAACGAACGGCTCAGCCATGCGGGCATCGTCGTCGACGAAGCCGGCCTGACGCATCTGGCCTATGCGCCCGAGATCGCCGGGGCGATGCTGCGCCGGCAGCAGGCCGAAGCAGTCATTGCGGCGCGCGCCAAGCTGGTGCTCGGCGCGGTCTCCATGGTGCAGATGGCGCTCGAGAAGCTCAGCGAGGGCGACATCGTTCACCTCGACGACGAGCGCCGTGCGGCGATGGTCTCGAACCTGATGGTGGTGTTGTGCGGCGAGCGCGACACCCAGCCGGTGGTGAACGCGGGTTCGCTCTACCAGTAGCGGCAACGAGGGCATCATGCCGCCATCCCCCAAGAAGGCCTTCGCTCTCCGTCTCGACCCCGCGCTTCACGCGGCGGTCGAGCGGTTGGCGGCGCAGGAGCTCCGGTCGGTCAACGCGGAGCTGGAAGTGCTGCTGCGCGAGGCACTGGCGAGGCGCGGCGTGCGGGTCCCGCCCGCTGAGGTGCCGAAACGCGGGCGGCCGGCGAAGACGTCGCGGGAAGATTAGCCAAGGGGCGATCAACAAATCGCCCTGCGCGGAGTGATGCAGGCTTTCGAGTGAGCCAGGCCAAAGGGGGGATGATCGTGACGGGAGAAGAGCCGAAACTACCGAAGCGAAGCAAGGGCCTGTTGCTGTTGGTGATTTCGCTGGGATTGCTTGGCGTCGCAACCTTGCTGCTAGTTCCGCTGGAAGAGGCGCTTCCGCCCGGCTTCGAAGTTCCGCGCGCCGTGCTGCTGATCCAGCCCGCGATGCTCGTACTCCTTAGCGCGCTCGCCGGCTGGTGGGCTGCTCCGAAGGTCGGCCTCGAATCCCCGGTGCTACGAGCCATCGCAGGGAAGAGCGGCTGGTTCGCCTGCCTGCGCGATGTCCTGCCTGCAGCGATCGCCGGAGGTGTGCTGAGTGCCGGCGTGCTGGTCGCCTACGGCGTCCTGACCGGAGGCTACTTCGGTAACGCGGGAGCGAGTCTGGCGATGCCAATGATTACGCGGATCGGGTACGGCGGAATCAGCGAGGAGATCATGCTTCGCTGGGGCATGATGAGCGTTCTCGCATTGCTGGCGGTCAAGCTCGGATTGTCGCGCGGCGCTGCCCTCTGGGCTGGCAATCTCACGGCCGCCGCGTTGTTCGCGGTCGGCCACCTGCCCGCGCTCTACGCTTTGGTCGATCCGCCGATCTGGCTGCTCGTCGCAGTCCTTGCAGCCAATGCCTCGGCCGGTGTGATCTTCGGCTGGCTGTACGCGCGCCGCGGCCTCGAGGCGGCGATGATCGCTCATGCATTGGCGCACCTGATCGGTGTGCCGGCGGCGATGCTGCTACTGGCAGGGTCTTAGCGCGGAATTAACCTTCTTGCGTTAGCGCGGGCGCATGGATCCTAACGCGCGGCCTCTGCTCGTCTTCCCCGTGGCGCTGGGCCTGCTGGCTGCCGTCGCGGCGCCCACCGCGGCGGTGCTCGCGCAGCAGCCCGCTCCTGCCTACACGGTCGTCGAGACCGGTCAGGGCTTCGAGCGGCTGCAACAGGCGGTCGATGCGATCGGCGATTCGCGGGGGACCATCGCGATTGCGCCGGGCCGCCATTCGGATTGCGCGGTGCAGACCGCCGGCTTCGTGTCCTACTTGTCCGCCGACGCCGGCGCCGCGGTGTTCGACGGCCGCACTTGCGAGGGCAAAGCGGCGCTCGTGTTGCGCGGGCGCGGCGCGGAAGTCTCGGGCCTGGTATTCCAGAACATGCGCGTGCCGGATTTCAATGGCGCGGGTATCCGGCTCGAACAGGGCGACCTGACCGTGGCGGAATCCTGGTTCCGCGACAGCCAGCAGGGCATCCTGACCAACGACGACGGACGCGGGCGGATCGTGGTCGACCGTTCGACCTTCACGCGGCTGGGCACTTGCGAAGGTGCGGGCGGCTGTGCGCACTCGATCTACACTGGCGAGTACGGCCACTTGCGTGTCACACGCAGCCGTTTCGAGGAAGGCCGCGGCGGACATTACGTGAAGAGCCGCGCGGCGCGCGTCGACATCGCCAGCTCGAGCTTTGACGACGCGAAGGGCAAGGGCACGAACTACATGATCGACCTGCCCGAAGGCGCGGTCGGCCAGATCAGCAACAACTGGTTCGTGCAGGGCCGCGACAAGGAGAATTACTCCGCGTTCATCGCCGTCGCCGCCGAGGGCACGACGCATTC
>JAEZCZ010000043.1 GCA_023433305.1 Pseudomonadota bacterium
GCTCTATTCAAGGTCCGTGCCAGATGGCCTCGCGACCGGTGGTTCGTGCCGCATCGCGCGCTCGCTGAGGCTGGCGGCGAGGCCGCGGTGCTTCTCTTCCGCGCGCTTGTGGCGGCGATCGGCCGAGGCAAGGTCGGCCAGCCTCGCGTCGGCTTCCTCGCGCGCGTGATCGGCCTGCCGCGCCGCGGTAAGCCCGAGCGCGTGGAGCTGGCTCGATAGCGCGACCACGCTGCGCAGCTCCGCGCCGTCGGCGATGGCGGAGCGCCCGGCGTAGGCCTGGCCCAGCAGCAGCGTTCGTTCGGAGATGCCCGCCAGGCGGGCGCGCTTGGCTTCGGCCGCGTAAGCGTCGGCCGCCACGCGTTGCTTGTCGGCGCGGCGGACGCGCTCGATCAGCTTGGCGCGGCGCAGCTTGGCGCCATCATCCTTCATGGCCGAGCAACTGGGTCAGCGTGGCTTCGGACTGCTCGAGCGAAACCAGCTCTCCGGTCGGCTGGGAGAGAAATTCGGTCAGGCTGCCGTGCATCGCGATCGCGCGGTCGACCACTGGATCGGCGCCGGGGCGATAGGCGCCCATCAGCACCAGGTCGCGGTTGCTTTCGTACGCCGAGGACAGCGCCCGGAAACGGCGCGCCAACTCGACATGCTCGGGCGCGACGATGTCGTTCATCACGCGGCTGAGCGAAGCGCCGACGTCGATCGCGGGATATTGCCCGCGCTGCGCCAGCTCGCGTGAGAGGACGATATGGCCGTCGAGGATCGAGCGGGCGGTGTCGACGACCGGGTCGTTGTGGTCGTCGCCGTCGGCGAGCACGGTGTAGAGCCCGGTGATCGAGCCGCCGCTCGCCGCCGAATTGCCCGCACGCTCGACCAGCTTGGTGATCGTCGCGAGCGCCGAGGGGGGATAGCCGCGCGCCGCGCCGGGTTCGCCGAGAAGCAGTCCGATCTCGCGGGCCGCGTGGGCGATGCGCGTCAGGCTGTCGATGATCAGCAGCACGCGGTGCCCGGCAGCGCGGAAGTGCTCGGCGAGAGAGGTCGCCAGCATGGCGCCGCGCAACCGCAGGTTGGGCGCATGATCGGCGGGGACTGCGACGAGCGCGGTGCGCGCGGCCTTCTCGCCGCTCATGTGCCGCTCGACGAAGTCCGAGACCTCGCGGGCCCGCTCGCCGATCAGGCCGACCACCACGATGTCGGCCTGGGCGCCGTGCGCGATCATGTCGATCAGCACAGACTTGCCGACGCCGGAGCCGGCCATGATCCCGATGCGCTGCCCGACGCCGAAAGTGGTCAGCGCGTTGATCGCGCGGATTCCGGTGTCGAACGGCTCGGTCACGCTGGCGCGGTCGAGCGCGCCGGTGCGCACACCGCCGGCCGGCCAGTCGCCGGTCGCGGACAGGGGCGGGCCGTCGTCGATGGGCTTCCCTTCGCCGTCGACCGCGCGCCCGAGATAGGCGGGGCCGACCGGCAGCATGCCCGGGCGGCCTTCGGCCCGCACGCGCGCGCCGGGGCGCAGCAAGACCGCGTCGCCCAGCAGCATCATCATCGTGCGGCCGTTGCGGAAGCCGATCGTCTCGGCAGTCAACGTCGCACCCTTGCCGTCGTCGATGCGGCACAACGCGCCGACCGGCACGGAGAGCCCGCTGACCTCGATCACGCCGCCGTCGCAGGCGGTCACCAGCCCGAACCGGCGGGGGCTGAGTTCGATCGGAGCGGCGGCGAGCTCGCCGAGCAGCGCATCGAGCTGCATCAGCATTCGCGGAAGGCTTCGGCGAGATAGCGGCGCCAGTGGCCGGGGCCGTCCTCGATCCCGCCGTCGGCGGTCTCGATGCGCAGGCCGCCGCGCTCGACGCTGGCGTCGGGCTCGACCTTGAGCGTGGCCGGAAGCAGGTTCGCGACGAGCGCGAGGTCGTCTGGGTGGAGGCGCACGACGCGTTCGTCCTGCGCGCGCTGCAGCATCGAGACGGCGCGCTCGACACGCGCCGCCAGGCCTTTCGGATCGACCGCCAGCGGCAGCACCGCGGCTTCGCACAGCGCCAGCACCGTCTGCCGCAACCGGTCGCCGAGCCGCGCAGCGTCCTCTTCGTCGAGCCGCCCGAAGGCGAGTTCGATCTCGACGCGCGCGGCGTCGCGCTCGGCTTCCGCGCGGCGCGCCTCCTCGGCGGCCATCGCGGCGCCTTCGCGGTAACCGCGCTGGTAGGCCTCGACGACCGGATCGGTCTTGGGTGCCGCCTCAGCCGGCTTCTCGGCCGCTCCGCCCAGCAGCGTGGCGAAACGGGCGTCGCGCGCAAAGCCGGCGGGCTTGCCGGCCCGCATCAGGGGCAGGCTAGACATATTCGTCGCCGCCGTCGCCGAGCACGATCGAGCCTTCCGCCGCGAGCCGCTTGGCGATCGCGATGACCGCCTGCTGCGCCGCCTGGACGTCGGCCTTGCGCACGCGGCCGCGCACTTCCAGCTCGTCGCGGACGCCGTCCGCCGCGCGGGTCGACATCGCGGCGAAGAACGGCTCGCGCTCCTCGTCGGGGATGCCCTTCAGCGCATCGATCAGCGTCTCGTTCTCGATCTCGCGCAGCAGCGCGCCCATCATCTTCGGGTCGAGCACATAGAGGTGCTCGAACTTGAACAGCTCGTATTCGAGCTCCTTGTGGAGCTTCTTGTCGAGCTTGCCGATCTCCGGCATCACCCGCTTCTCGACGGTGCGGACCGCGTTGTTGATGATCTCGGCCGCTTCGCGGACCCCGCCCATCGTCAGCGGCATCCGGCCGTGCGAGCGTGCGATCTTCGCGGTCAGCAGCTCCTCGAGCACGGTCAGCGCCTCGGGCGCGATCGGACCGAGCCGGGCGACCCGCTGGACAACCGGCGTCTGCGCCTCGGCGGGCAGGCCGGCCAGCACTTGCGCCGCGACTTGCGGATCGAGCTGCAGCAACAGCACCGCGATCGCCTGCGGATGCTCGTCGCTCATCAGCGAGACGATCACTTCGGGATCGAGCCAGCGCGCCAGCTCGAGCGACGTCGGCGCCTTGCGCGCCTCCGGCGGGGTGATCCGCCGCATCAGGTTGTCGGCCTTCAGCTCGCCGACCGCGCCGGTCATGATCCGGCGCACGTCGGCCGAGCGATCGCCGGCGGGCAGGCCTGCCTCGTCGGCGCGCTCGGCGAAGCCGGCGATGGCATCGGCGATCGCGCGCGGGCCGATCTCGCCGAGCTCGCACATCTTGCTGCCGAGCAGCTGCAGTTCCTCAGGCGACAGGCGCGAGAGCAGCCCGGTCGCGTCCTCTTCCGCCAGCAGCATCACCAGCACCGCGGCGCGCTGCGGGTCGAGAGCGGTCGAGAGCATCGCGGTCATCGCGCCAGCTCCTGCTCCTTGCGGCGGTCGCCGAGCATCCGGCGCAGCGCCAGCAGTGCGTCGTCGGGCTTCTCGCGCACGATCCGCTGCGCGAGCTCGATCTGCGCCGCCAGGCGGTCACGGTCGATGCCCGGGTCGGCGGGGGTCATGACCGAAAGCCGGCCGCCCTGCGCCGCGTCCTCGACGCCTTCTTCCTCGTCGCCCTCTTCCTGCGATTTCTTCCGGCCGGTCACCGCCTTCAGCAGCGGCCGCACGCCCAGCAGCAGCACCAGCAGCACCGCCAGCAGCGCCACCACGTTGCGCAGGATCGTCGCGAACCACGGCGTCTCCCAGAACGGCGGCGCTTCCATCACGACCGGTTCGAACGGCCGGACCATCACCGCGACCTGGTCGCCGCGCTCGAGGTTCGCGCCGACCGCGGCGCCGATCAGCTCCTCGATCTTCTTCAGCTCCGCCGCGCTCGTGCCCTGCATCGCTTCCTTGCTCAGCGCGACCGCGACCGAGAGCCGCGTCACGCCGCCCGGGCCGCTGTTCGACACCGCGACTTCGCGGCCCAGCTCGTAAGTGCGCGAGGCGCTGCTTTCGCCCGTGGTCGGCGCTTGCGGCGCGGCAGCGGGCGTATCGCCCGGTGCGCCCGGCTCGGCTTCCGGAGCGGGCGGCGGGGTGTTCGACAGAACGCCCGGCACGCCCACCGCGGCCCCGCCGACGGTCTGGCTTTCCTGCTGCGTCTCGCGCCGGACCGCGCCTTCCTTGTCGTAGCTCTCGCGCGCCGAGGTGACCTCGCTCATGTCGAGTTCGACCTGGATCTCGCTCGAGAAATTACCCGCGCCGAGCATCGGCGTCAGCAGTTGCGAGACTTGCGAGCGGAGCTTGGCCTCCATCCGCGCCTGCATGTCGAGGCGGTCGGAATTGGCGCTGTCGGGCTGGCTCAGCAGCCGCCCGTGCTGGTCGACGATCCGCACCGCGTCGATCGACAGCCCGGGAACCGAGGCCGCGACGAGGTTGGCGATCGCGGTGACCTGGCTGTCGGCCAGCTGCCGTCCGCTCGCCATCCGCACCATCACCGAGGCGGTCGGCGGCGCGTCCTCGCGGACGAACACCGACCGTTCGGCGCGCGCGAGGTGCACGCGCACCGCCTCGACCCCGTCGATCTCGGCGATCGTCAGGGTCAGCTCGCGTTCCTGCGCCGCGCGCCGCCGGTCGCCCTCGCGCGTGCGGCTCGCGCCCATCGGCAGCGAGTTGAGCAAGTCGGTGCCGCTCTCGGGCACGGCCAGCGCGCCTTCCGACGCCACCAGCATCCGCGCGCGGTAGAGG
>JAEZCZ010000071.1 GCA_023433305.1 Pseudomonadota bacterium
CAGGTTGTCGAGACTTTCGAAATTGCGATGATCCTCGGGTATCAGCGGCGGCGCCGAGGGGACCTGGCGGCTGGTCGCATAGCCCACGAGCGCGGTGACGAACACGGCCAGGGCGGCCAGCTCGACGTCGATGAAACCGGCCAGGATCGTGCCAGTCAGAATGGCGATATAGGTCCCCGCCTCAACGAGCCCAGTGCCCGCGAGCACTTCCTCCTTCTTCAAGTGCTGCGGCAGGATCGCGTATTTGATCGGCCCGAAGAAGGTCGAATGGACGCCCATCGCGAACAGCGCGACCAGCATCAGCGGAATCGCGACTGCCTGCGTGAGCACGCCCTGCCAGGCCATTATCAGGCCGATTCCGCCTACCGTCATGATGCCGATTTCGGCCAGCTTGACCCAGCGGATGATAACCGCCTTGTCGCGCATGTCGGCGAGCTGGCCGGCGAGCGCGGAGAGGATGAAGAATGGCAGGATGAAGAGGCCCGAGGCGATCGCGCTGAACTGCGCCTCGGCTTCCTCGGAATTATACACGCTGTAGACGACGAACAGGACCATCGCGTTCTTGAACAGGTTGTCGTTGAACGCATTGAGCAACTGAGTCGCGAACAGCGGGAGGAAACGCCGCTGCCGCAGCAGGTATGTCGAAGTCAGCATGGCCTGCCGGCGAAACCTCTCACGTTGCGTGACCCGACTTACCCGCCCCGGCGTTAAGAACAACCTCGCGCCGCACTTTTTCCGGGAGCGGCAACGCGCTAGGGCAGAACCGATGCTCTCTCTTCCCAACATCCTGACCCTGTCGCGCATCGTGGCGCTGCCGCTGCTGGCCTTCCTGCTGTGGTGGCCGAACTGGAACTTCGGCTATGCGCTGGCCTTCGCGCTCTACTGCCTGATGGGAATCACCGACTATTTCGACGGCTACCTGGCGCGATCGAGCGGCGCGGTCTCGCGGCTCGGCATCTTCCTCGATCCGATTGCCGACAAGATCATGGTCGCCGTCGTCATCCTCGTGCTGACCGCTCAAGGATATCTGCGTGGCCCTTACGTGGGCGATTTCCACGTCATCGCCGGGCTCGTCATTCTGGTGCGCGAGATTGCGGTATCTGGCTTGCGCGAGTTCCTCGGCGGGCTGCAGGTTTCGGTGCCGGTCAGCAAGCTGGCCAAGTGGAAGACGACCTTCCAGCTCGTCGCTCTCGGGGCGCTGATCCTCGGAGGCGCCGCGCACGGTCAACCCTGCCATTCGGTCGCCGAAGACTGCGGCACGCTCGCCAATCAGTGGATCCACCTCGTCGGTCTGGCGAGCCTGTGGGCGGCCGCGATTCTCACGCTCATCACGGGCTGGGACTATCTTCGGGTGGGTCTCAAGCACATGGACTGACGCCTGAGCCGTCCGTCAGCCCGCGCGCAGTTCCTTGGCGAGAAGGCGAAATTCCTCTGCACGCGGGCTGTTCTTGCGCCAGATCAGCGCAATTTCGCGGCTCGCGTTCTTCGCCTTGAGCGGCCGCGCCACGACCTGGGTCTCGTGGAGGATGCCCGCCTCGATGGCCATCTCCGGCAGCATGGTCATGCCGAGCCCGTTGTCGACCATCTGGACGAGCGTGTGCAGGCTCGTGCCGATCATCGTCGCCGAAGCACGCAACTCGGGCCGGTTGCAGGCGGCGAGGGCGTGCTCCTTGAGGCAATGGCCGTCTTCGAGCAACAGGAGGTGGCTCTCGTCGATCATGGCCGGCGGAACGGTTTCGGGCGGATCGCGCGGGTCGTCGTGCGGGAAGGCCACGTAGAGGCGATCATCGCAGATATGCTCCTTTTCGACCTCGCCGGTCGCGAAGGGGAGGGCGAGCAGCACGCAGTCCGCCCTTCCGTGGTGGAGCGATTCGACCGCCGCATCGCTCGTCTCCTCGCGCAGGAACAACTTGAGCGCCGGCCGCTCCTTGCGCAGCCGGGGCAGGATTCGCGGAAGGAAGAACGGCGCGATGGTGGGGATGACGCTCATGTGCAGCTCGCCCGAGAGCGGCTTTCCCGAAGCCTGGACGAGATCGCTCAACTCTTCGGCCTCGCGCAGCAGGCGATGCGCCTTTTCGACCACCGCGTTCCCGAGCGGCGTGAAGCGCACCACGCGCCGGCTGCGTTCCACCAGGGTCACCCCGAGCAGCGACTCGAGTTCGCGGATGCCGGCCGAAAGCGTCGACTGCGAGACGAACATCGCCTCCGCCGCACGACCGAAGTGGCCGTGCTCGTGAAGCGCGACAAGATATTGCAGCTGCTTGATGGTGGGGAGGTAGGTGCTCACGCCGCCTCCTGCGGTTCCTCTTCCTCGACGATGCGGGTCATCTTGAGCCGGCCGTTTTCGACACCGAAGCCGAGCCTGCCTTCCACCAGTTCGAGCGCGTCGCGACCAAATACCTCGTAGCGCCAGCCTTCGAGCACGGGCAGCTTGCGCACCCCGGCGGCGAGCGCTTCGAGCTCGTCCGAACGCGTCAGTAACCGCGCGGCGACGTCGATTTCGCGTGTGCGAATCTTGAGGAGCAGTTTGAGTAGGTCGGCCACGAGAGCGCCTTCCTTGCCAAGCGGCGCGCCCCGCTTGGGCTTGTCGGGCATTTCCTCGTCCGGCAGCGGCTCGGCCGCGGACAGCACGCGCATCAAGCGCTTACCGATGTCGTTGTCCTTCCAGGCCTGGCTGAGCCCTCGCACCTTGACGAGGTCCTCCTGCCTGGTCGGTGGATGGCTCGCGATGTCGGCGAGGGTTTCGTCGCGCATGATGCGCCCGCGCGGGATGTCCTTTGCCTGTGCCTCGGTTTCGCGCCAGGCCGCGAGCGCCTTGAGCCGTCCCAGCACGGTCGCGTTCCGGCTCGGCGCGCGGATGCGGTGCCAGGCCGTATCGAGGTCGTTTGCGTAGTTGCCGGGGTCAGCGAGCTTGTCCATCTCGGCGTCGAGCCACACGCCGCGCCCGGTCTTGATTAGGCGTTTGAGTATCTTCGGGAAGATCTTCGCCAGATAGGTCACGTCTCCGATCGCATACTCTATCTGCCGTTCGGTCAGCGGGCGCCGGCTCCAGTCGGTGAAGCGGGCGCCCTTGTCGATCGTCTTGCCGAGCCACGATTCGACGAGGTTTGCATAGCCGATCTGCTCAGACTGGCTGATCGCCATCATCGCCACTTGGGTGTCGAAGATGGGGTGCGGGGTCTTTCCGGTGAGGTTGTAAACGATCTCGACGTCCTGGCCGCCGGCGTGAAAGACCTTCAGTACCTCGTCGTTCTCGGTCAGCAGTTCGAGCAGTGGCGCGAGATCTATTCCCTCCGCCAACGGGTCGATCGCCGCGGCCTCCTCCTCGTTGCCGACCTGCACCAGGCACAGCAGGGGATAGTAGGTGTTCTCGCGCATGAATTCGGTATCGACCGCGACGAACTCCGATTTGGCCAGCCGCTTGCAGAGTTCGGCGAGGTGCTCGGTTGTCGTGATCAGCGGGTGTATTTTCATCGGCACTTTTCTATAGGGCGCATCGGTCGGCAGATGCGGCCGGCTTGACAGGAACGGTTCCGTTCCCTGTTAGCGCCGGCTCCCTAGCGCCATAACCCGCCAAACGGAAAGAGTCTCCGATGCACGCCTATCGTTCCCACACTTGCGCAGCGCTCCGCTCGGAGGATGTCGGGCAGACGGTCCGCCTGTCGGGCTGGGTGCACCGCAAGCGCGATCACGGCGGCGTCCTATTCGTAGATCTGCGCGACCATTACGGCTTGACCCAGATCGTCTGCGACGTGGATTCGCCCGCGCTTCCGGTGCTCGAAGCCTTGCGGCTCGAAAGCGTGGTGACCATCGACGGCGACGTCAAGGCGCGCGCCGAAGGAACGACGAACTCAAATCTGCCGACCGGTGAGGTCGAGGTTTATGCCCGCTCGGTCACGGTGCAGAGCCGCGCCGACGAGCTGCCGATGCCGGTGGCTGGCGAACAGGAATATCCCGAGGACATCCGCCTCAAGTACCGCTTCCTCGACCTGCGGCGCGAGAGCGTCCACCGCAACATGATGCTGCGAAGCCAAGTCATCGCTTCGCTGCGGCGGCGCATGACCGAGCAGGGCTTCACCGAGTTCCAGACACCGATTCTGACCGCCAGCAGCCCCGAGGGCGCGCGCGACTACCTCGTCCCGAGCCGCGTCCACCCGGGCAAGTTCTACGCGCTCCCCCAGGCGCCGCAGATGTTCAAGCAATTGCTGATGGTCGCCGGATTCGACCGCTATTTCCAGATTGCGCCCTGCTTCCGCGACGAAGACGCACGCGCCGACCGTAGCCCGGGTGAGTTCTACCAGCTCGATTTCGAGATGAGCTTCGTCACGCAAGAAGACGTGTTCCAGGCGATCGAGCCCGTGCTCGGCGGCGTCTTCGAAGAGTTCGCGGCTGCCCGCGCGGTTACGAAAACCGGCGAATGGCCGCGCATCCCCTACAAGCAGGCAATGCTCGAGTTCGGCTCCGACAAGCCGGACCTGCGCAACCCGCTGCGGATCGCAGACGTCACCAGCCACTTTACCAAGTCCGGCTTTGGCCTATTCGAAAAGATCGCCGGATCGGGCGGAGTCGTGCGTGCCATCCCGGCGCCCGGCACGGCCGACAAGAGCCGCAAGTTCTTCGATGACATGAACGATTGGGCGCGCGGCGAAGGCTTCGCCGGCCTGGGCTACGTCACCCGCAAGGGCGGTGAGTTCGGCGGACCGATCGCCAAGAACCACGGCGCCGAAGGCATGGAAGCGCTTTATGCCGAACTGGGCCTGGGCGCCGACGACGGCTTGTTCTTTGCCGCGGGCAAGGAGTCGGAAGCGGCCAAGCTGGCCGGCTTCGCTCGCTCCCGGGTCGCCGAGCAGCTCGGCCTGCTCGAAGATGCGTTCCGGTTCTGCTGGGTCGTCGACTATCCGATGTTCGAGTACGACGAGGAGCTGAAGAAGATCGACTTCAGCCACAACCCGTTCTCGATGCCGCAGGGTGAGCTCGAAGCTCTCGAGACGCAAGACCCGCTCGAGATTCTGGCCTGGCAATATGACATCGTCTGCAACGGCATCGAGCTGTGCTCGGGCGCGATCCGGAACCACCGGCCGGACATCATGTACAAGGCGTTCGGTATCGCCGGCTATTCGCAGGAAGAAGTCGATGCGAACTTTTCGGGCATGATCAACGCCTTCAAGTACGGCGCCCCGCCGCACGGAGGCGCGGCGCCAGGTGTCGACCGCATCGTCATGCTGCTCGCTGACGAGCCCAACATCCGCGAAGTCACGATCTTCCCGCTCAACCAGAAGGCGGAGGACCTGATGATGAGCGCGCCGAGCGCCGTGAGCATGAAGCAGTTGCGCGAACTGCACATCCGCCTCGTCGAACCGCCCAAGGCAAGCGACGCGGAAAAGGTGCGGACGGATAGCATCGGCGCGTAACCGCGGCACTTGCCAGCCCGTTCGCCGTTCATTAGGGCGGCACGAAATTTCAACCCTGCTTCGAGAGGGCAAGACATGAGCGACACCCCGGACCGCGTTAAGAAGATCGTTGTCGAGCACCTCGGCGTCGAGGAAGACAAGGTCACTCCCGACGCGAGCTTCATCGACGATCTGGGCGCGGACAGCCTCGACATCGTCGAGCTGGTGATGGCTTTCGAGGAAGAGTTCGGGGTCGAGATCCCGGACGACGCTGCCGAAAAGATCAACACCGTCGGTGATGCGAACCGCTATATCGAAGAGAACAAGGGATAATTCCCCTCCCGCAGCCGTTCGCCCAGAGCCCCGAGCGCAATGCAGGGCAAGGGCGTCTGGCATAGCCCCTGGCGGGCTTCGACAGGCTCAGCCCGAACGGGGTTGGGCCTGTTGTCATTAGGTGGGCAACCCGCCGAAAGACGGAGAACCGATTTATGCGCCGTGTGGTCGTAACCGGTCTCGGCCTCGTCACCCCGCTGGGCGGCGACGTCGAGACGACCTGGGCCAACATCCTCGCCGCCAAGAGCGGTGCGGGGCCTATCACCCATTTCGACGCGTCCGACCAGAAGTGCCGCATCGCCTGCGAGGTGAAGCCGGCGGACCACGAATACGGCTTCGATCCGAGCAAGCGCGTCGATCACAAGGTGCAGCGCCAGGTCGATCCGTTCATCGTGTTCGGGCTCGACGCCGCCGGCCAGGCGATCGAGGATGCCGGTCTGCTCGACATGGACGACGCGACCAAGCTTCGCGCCGGTTGCTCGATCGGCTCTGGCATCGGCGGGCTGCCGGGCATCGAGAGTGAATCGCTCGTGCTCGCCGAAAAGGGCCCGGGCCGGGTCTCGCCGCACTTCGTGCACGGCCGCTTGATCAACCTGATCAGCGGGCAGGTTTCGATCAAGTACGGGCTGATGGGGCCGAACCACGCGGTCGTGACCGCCTGCTCGACCGGCGCGCACTCGATCGGCGACGCGGCGCGTATGATCAAGGACGGAGACGCGGACATCATGCTCGCGGGCGGGGCGGAAGCGACGATCTGCCCGATCGGCATTGCCGGGTTTGCCCAGGCGCGCGCGCTCAGCACGGCGTTCAACGACGAACCGACCCGCGCCAGCCGCCCCTACGACGTTGCGCGCGACGGTTTCGTGATGGGCGAGGGCGCGGGCGTGGTCGTGCTCGAGGAATACGAGCACGCCAAGGCGCGCGGCGCCAAGATCTACGCCGAAGTGGCGGGTTATGGATTGTCGGGCGATGCCTATCACGTGACGGCGCCGCACCCGGAAGGCTCGGGCGCGTACCGCTCGATGGAGATGGCGCTGCGCAAGGCGGGGATGACCCCGGACGACATCGACTACATCAACGCGCACGGCACTTCGACCCCGCTCGGCGACGAGCTCGAGCTCGGCGCGGTGCGGCGTCTGTTCGGCGATGCGATCTCCAGCGTGTCGATGAGCTCGACCAAGTCCGCGATCGGCCATCTGCTCGGCGGCGCCGGGGCGGTGGAATCGATCTTCTGCATCCTCGCGCTGCGCGATCAGATCGTGCCGCCGACGCTCAATCTCGATAACCCGTCCGAAGGGTGCGAAGGAGTCGACCTCGTCCCGCACAAGGCCAAGCAACGCCGGGTGCGCGCGGTGCTTAACAACAGCTTCGGCTTCGGCGGCACCAACGCCAGCCTCGTGATGAAGCAGGTCGCCTAGGTCCTGCGATGGGCCGCAAGGGGCTCCTCGTCGTTGCGGTTTTCGGCCTGCTGATGGCGGCGGCGGCTGTTGCCTTCGCGTGGGGATGGTGGGGTTCTTCGGAGATCGACGAGGATACGGCTTTCGTCGTGCCTTCGGGCGCCTCGTTGACCTCGGTCGCGCGCAAACTCGAAGACGAGGGCTTGGTCGCCTCGGCCGACAGCTTCCTGCTGCCCGCCAAGGTGCTCGGCAGTGGCGATCCGATCAAGGCGGGCGAGTTCCTGCTTCCGGCGGGTGCGAGCCCGGCCACGATCCTCGACACCTTCCAGCACGGCGAGGTGATCCGCCGCTTCGTCACGATCCCCGAAGGCCTGCCCTCGATTATGGTGTGGGAGCGGCTGATGGCCGAGCCCTTGCTGTCCGGGACGGTTCCGGTGCCCGAGGAGGGCTCGGTGCTTCCGGAAAGCTATGATTTCGAGCGCGGCGAGCCGCGCAGCGCGGTGCTGGCGCGGATGCAGCAGGCCATGACCGAGACGATCGCCGAGCTCTGGCCGAAGCGCGCACCCGGCATTGCCGTCGATACGCCCGAGGAGGCCGTGATCCTCGCGTCGATCGTAGAGAAGGAAACCGGCGTGGCGCGCGAGCGTCGGATGGTCGCCGGGCTTTACTCGAACCGGGTGAAGGAGGGGATGCTGCTCCAGGCGGACCCGACGATCATCTACCCGATCACCAAAGGCAAGCCGCTCGGCCGCCGCATCCGCCAATCCGAGATCTCCGCGGTGAACGATTACAATACCTACACGATGGTCGGCCTGCCCAAGGGTCCGATCACCAACCCCGGCCGCGCATCGATCGAGGCGGTGCTCAATCCCGCGAAAACCGAAGCGCTCTACATGGTGGCGGACGGGAAGGGTGGCCATGTCTTCGCCAGCACGCTGGCCGATCATAACGCGAACGTCGCCCGGTGGTTCGCCATCCGTCGCGCTCGCGGCGAAATGTAGCCAATCGGGCGGTTGACCCCGCGCCGGCGCGGCCCTAAATGCGCCGCCTGCCGCGGCGCTCCGACGCCGCCGCAAGCCCAATGGGGCGGAGTAGCTCAGCCGGTTAGAGCAGCGGAATCATAATCCGCGTGTCGGGGGTTCGAGTCCCTCCTCCGCTACCATTTCCAATAGACATGAAACCTCGTATTTTTGGCGGTCCGCCTTCGGCAGACCAAATGCATTTCAGGCCATGACGAATGTCACAGTTTGGCCGACAGCGGACTGGCAACTCGCGAGCAGGGCTCGATGGAGGGGCCGAAGGACAAAGCATCATCAAGCTGCAAAGCCATTGCGGTAAAGTTGGTGAGGCCGATCGGCTCATAAGTCTCCGCCATAAGTTGGCGGGAGGAAATGATGCTCAGTGCCAGTGCCGACTTCGAGTTCGCTCTTGCATTGTCCTCTTGGCCAACCCGCGCTTGCGCAGGATACCGCTCCGGCGGAATCCGGCGAGCCGGCGTCGGCATCGGCACGACCGACACGCAGTTCTCGCAGGAGCCCGCGGTCGCTTACGATATCGACGACGTGTACTACCCTTCCTGTTCGGCTCGAACTTCGAGCGGCTCGATCTCCATCGGCTTTCGGCTGATCTCTGCCGAAGCGGCGCCAACGCTGCACTGGGCCGTGAGCTTTTCGCCGGTGGGGACCCGACCGGCTGCGAAGCAATAGCAATCGCGGCGTCCTGTATCATTCGTGCAACATTTCATCGGCGGAGCCCGTGAATTCCCGAACATAAGGCGGAACTTCGCCAGTTTGGGACGTTTTACGAGTGCGCCGAAGCGACGCTAAGTAGAGACGATCTAGCAAAATACCTTGCGGTTTCTCGCTGGTTGCGCTTAAGACGCCTTCGCGAATTGAAACGGTCTGGAGATGAAAATGCGTAAGGTTCTCGTAGGTGCTGCTGCTGCAGCCATGGTCATGGGCAGCACGGTCGCTCAGGCCGCGCCCGTCTCCGCTCCGATCGCTGATGCCCGCGTTGGCAACTCGGTTGAAGGCGAGTCGCTCGCCGGCCCGACGCTGTGGCTCGGCCTGCTGGCCGCCGTGCTGCTGGGCATTGCGATCTGGCAGATCAACGACAATGATGCGGACGACGATTTTCCCGTCAGCCCGTAAGCTCTAGCTTCGCCAGACAGATAGAATGGGCCGCCAGGGCAACCCGGCGGCCTTTCTTTTTGTGCTGCCGGACCGGCGACGAGGACGATCGCGAAGCGCAAAATCACCGCGCTTATCGTGACCGGGACATGCGAATGAAGCGCTCGATGCGCCGCGAAACACCCGCGGAAACACCGCGATCGGCCCGATAACGTGCGGAACGTTCGCGACGACGCAAGGGTGCCCGCCGCTCGGGAAGGGTGTCAGTCGTCGCCCGGTGACGACTCCCCGAGCACGCGGGCGAAGCGGTCGGAATCGACGTTGCCGCCGCTCACCACGATGGCGGTCCGGCCGTCGCTCCGGGCCTTGCCGGCCAAGACCGCGGCAAGCGCCGCCGCGCCGCCCGGTTCCAGCACGAGCCGCAAGTGCGAGAAGGCGAAGCGCTGCGCCTCGGCGACCTCCGCCTCGCTCACCCGCAACCCGAACTTGCAGCGCTCCTTCAGCACCGCGAAGTTGATCGGCCGGGTGGCGAGAGTCTGGAGCGCATCGCACGCCGTCGTCGGCGGATTCGGGATCACCGGCTGGATGCTTCCGGCTTCGAGGCTGCGGCAGACGTCGTCCCACCCTTCGGGCTCGACCGGCACGATCTCGGCCTCGGGGCAGGCGAGCGCGAGGCCCGCGGTCAGCCCGCCACCCCCGCAGGGCGTGACGATGCGCGTCGGCGGCCCGCCAGCCCGGCGCTCCATCTGAGCCGCGATCTCCACGCCGGTGCTGCCCTGGCCTTCGATCACCCACGGATCGGCGAAAGCATGGACGAGCGTCGCCCCGCGTTCTGCCACGAGGCCCTGCGCCACTTCGTCGCGGTCCTCGCTCGCCCGGTCGTAGAGCACGACCTCGGCGCCGAGCGCGCGGGTCCTGTCGAGCTTCACGCGCGGCGCGTCGCGCGGCATCACGATCGTCGCGGCCACGCCGAGCTCCCGCGCCGCCCAGGCCACCCCCTGCGCGTGATTGCCGCTCGAGACGCCGACCACGCCGCGGGCGCGTTCGGCATCGGACAACTCGGTCAGCCGGTGCCACGCGCCGCGAATCTTGAAGGCCCCGATAGGCTGCAGCGATTCCGCTTTCACCCAGACCGTGGCGCCGCCGATCTCGGCCTGGAGCAGCGGCGTCGGCGGCAGGATCTCCGCGACTTTGGCGGCGGCGCGCAGCACGCCTTCACGAGTGGGTTCGCGCATCGGAGCAGCCTGGAGCATCGGGCGTGTCACGTCGCATATTTACCCCGCGCCCTCCACCCTCTATCGCGCGCGGCTTGCGGGGAACCCGCCTTTGCGGCGGCCCGTTGCCCCCCTGACACTCCCGGAGGACATTCCCGATGAACGACGCGCCCATCAACGACACCCGCAAGGCGGAGCTGCTCTCCACCCAGGTCGAGCACATCGACATCAAGAGCTTCGATGCGCGTCCCATCATCGACGCGATGGGCAAGATGAGCTTCACCAGCCGCGACCTCGCCCGTGCCACGCGCATCTACAACCAGATGCTCGAGGACAAGGACTGCACCGTGTTCCTGGTCATCGCCGGCTCGACCAGCGCGGCGGGCTGCATGGACGCCTATGCCGAGCTGGTGCGCAACAACATGGTCGACGGCATCGTCGCCACCGGCGCCACGATCGTCGACATGGATTTCTTCGAGGGCCTCGGCCACAAGCACTACCAGGCGCTCGAGATCCCGGACGACGACACGCTGCGCTCGCTCTACATCGACCGGATCTACGACACCTACATCGACGAGGAAGACCTCCAGCACGTCGACCACACGGTGTTCGAGATCGCCGAGACGCTCGAGGCGCGCCCCTATTCGAGCCGCGAGTTCATCCGCGAGATGGGCAAGTACCTGGTCGAGCACGGCAAGAAGGAGAACAGCCTGGTCAAGCTCGCCTACGAGCATGACGTGCCGATCTTCGTCCCCGCCTTTTCCGACTGCTCGGCCGGCTTCGGGCTGGTCAAGCACCAAGTCGAGCGGATGAAGGCGGGCAAGCCCTACATGTCGATCGACTCGGTTGCCGACTTCCGCGAGCTGACCGACATCAAGATCGCCGCGGGCACCACCGGCCTGCTGATGATCGGCGGCGGCGTGCCGAAGAACTTCATCCAGGACACCGTCGTCGCCGCCGAAATCCTCGGCCACGACGATGTCGAAGTTCACAAGTATGCGGTCCAGATCACCGTCGCCGACGTGCGCGACGGCGCCTGCTCGTCCTCGACGCTGCAGGAGGCCGCGAGCTGGGGCAAGGTCAACACCGGCATCGAGCAGATGGTCTTCGCCGAGGCCGGCTCGGTGATCCCGCTGCTGACCAGCGATGCCTACCACCGCGGCCACTGGAAGACCCGTCCGGAGCGCCGCTGGGCCAAGCTGTTCGGCTGATTCGCTCCAGGCCCACCCCTAACCCCTCCCGCAAGCGGGAGGGGGAAAGCGCTTGGAACTCCCCTCCCG
>JAEZCZ010000125.1 GCA_023433305.1 Pseudomonadota bacterium
TCGAGAACCCGCGGTCTCGGCAACCGCTTCCGCTCTCCCGTTCGACCCATGGAGAAGTTCAAATGACCCGCGCCGTGCTGATTGCCGCGCTTCTCGCCACCGCCCCGCTGGCCACGGCGCAAGCCGAAGATCCGCGGCTCGTCGAACGGTTCTACGATGCTTCGGAAGTGGTCCGAGTCGAAGGGCGGGTAAACGTCCAGGCGATGATCCGCTTCGGCGAGGACGAGCAGATCGAGAACGTCGCGATCGGGGATTCGCAGCAGTGGCAGGTAACGCCCAATCGCCGTGCCAACCTGCTGTTCATCAAGCCGCTCGCCGAGCGCGCGGCGACCAATATGACCGTGGTAACGGACAAGCACACCTACCTGTTCGACCTCGTCGCCAGCCCGGCGCACCGTAACCCGCTCTACGTCTTGGCCTTCACCTATCCCGACGCGCCCGAGGAGAACGAGGCTCAGCTCGCGGAGAATGCCCCCCAAGGTCCCAACGCGATCGAGCTCGCCGCCGCCAGCGATCCCTACGCGGTCGTCGACCCCGCTGCCTTGAACCATGCCTGGGCCTCGAAAGGCGATGCCAAGCTGTTCCCCGCGCAAGTCTACGACGATGGCGAGGCCACGTTCCTGACATGGTCGCCCGGCGCCACGCTGCCGGCGATCCTGGTCAAGGACCACGAAGGCACCGAGGGCCCGGTGAATTTCGCCGTGCGCGGCGACGTGATCGTGGTCGACGGCGTTCCGCGCGAGATCGTGCTGCGCTCCGGCGAAGACAGCGCCACGTTGACCAACCAGGGGAAGGTCCGCCCACCGAAGAGCCCTGCGCTGGCGCAAGCCGGCAGCGCGACGGAGAACAAGTGATGAAGCTTGCCATGCGCCTTCCCGAACGCGCCCGCCAGGGGGCGGCGGACACCGATCCGCGCGAGGAAACCACGACCGAGGTGATCGACCTCGCGAGCCGCACCGCCTATCCGGTCGTCGCGCAGCGCAAGGGCCGCTCCGATGCGCTGGGGCTCGCCGCCGGCGTCGGCTTCGTCGCGCTGCTCGGGGCCGCGACGCTGTGGGGCCTCAATGCCTCTCGAATGGGAGACGAGACACAGGCGGCCCCGGCTGCGCCGCAGCCTTCGGCAGCCGAGACGGTTCCCGCGATAGCTCCGCCGACGGCCGAACAGCAGGCCGCCATCGCCGCCGCGACGCCTGCGGACCCGGCTCCGGCACCGGTGCTGGCGGCTCCGCCGATCGTGAACCCGGCTCCCATCGGCAATCCGTACGCTTCCCCGACGATGGTTTTCGACGCCGGCGCGCTTCCGGCTCCGGTCGTTGCAGGCGTGCCCGCGCCCGCCACCGACGCTCCGCAAGGCGCGGCGCCCGGCGGTTCGGCCAGCGACTTCGCGAGCCGTGTCGGCGGGGTGGGCGGCGCGCCGGCCACCGCCGCGAGTGCGTTCGATCCCAAGACCACGGTCACCCAGGGGACGATGATCCCGGCCGTTCTCGAGACCGCGATCAACACCGACGTGCCCGGCTATGTCCGCGCGGTGGTGAGCCAGGACGTGCGCAGCTTCGACGGCACGCGCATCCTCGTGCCGCGCAGCTCTCGGCTGATCGGCCAGTACCAGAGCGGTCTTCAGGCGGGCCAGAAGCGCGCCTACGTGATCTGGACGCGCCTGATCCGCCCCGACGGCATCTCGGTCGCACTCGCCTCGCCCGGCACCGCGTTCGACGGCAGCGGCGGCATCCCCGGCAAGGTCGACACGCACTTCTTCCAGCGCTTCGGCTCGGCGATGCTGCTTTCGGTGATCGGCGGCCTGACCACCGTCGCGAGCGGCGGCACCTCGGTGATCCTCGGCGGCGGCCAGAACGCCGCGGCCACCGCCCTGCAGCAGAACGGCCAGATCAGCCCGACCGTGCGCGTGCGTCCCGGCGAGCCGATCCGCGTCGTCACCGCGCGCGACCTCGACTTCTCGACCGCGCCGAGGCTCCAGTAGGCCGGTCGTGAGCGCCGAGATCCACCAGCTACCGGGCAACGAACCGGAAGCGGCGCCCGCCGCGCCGAGCGGCAGCGTCTATCTCGACGCCTATCTCGCGCCGTTCCGCGAGTGGCTGTCGCGCGACACCGTGACCGAGATCCTCGTCAACCGCCCCGGCGAAGTCTGGATCGAGGATGCGGGCCGCGGCCAGATGCAGCGGATCGGGGCGCCCGAGATCGACGACAAGCTGGTCCAGCGTCTTGCCGAGCAGGTCGCACGGGTCAGCCACCAGGGCATCAACCGCGAGCACCCGTTGCTCGGCGCGACGCTTCCCGACGGCGCCCGCGTGCAATTCTGCGGCCCGCCCGCCACGCGCAAGCACTGGGCCATGGCGATTCGCCGCCACCGCCGGCTCGACCTGCCGCTCGACGCCTACGACAGCGGCCCGCTCGAAGCGCCCCACGCGCCGTCATTCCCCGATCCCGCGGCCGAGCCGATCGGCTTCCTGCGCGCGGCGATCCAGGCCCGCAAGACGATCCTCATCTCCGGCGGCACCTCCACCGGCAAGACCACTTTCCTCAACGCGATGCTCGGCGAGATCCCGGCGCACGAACGCGTCGTGCTGGTCGAGGACACCGCCGAACTCAGGCTGCCGGGCGCCAACGGCGTCGGGCTGGTCGCGGTCAAGGGCGAGCTGGGCGAGGCCAAGGTCACCGCCAACGAGCTCCTGCAATCGGCGCTGCGCCTGCGCCCCGACCGGATCGTGCTCGGCGAACTGCGCGGCGCCGAAAGCGTCAGCTTCCTTCGCGCGATCAACACCGGCCACCCCGGCAGCTTCTCGACGATCCACGCCAACACGCCGCGCGGCGCGCTCGAGCAGCTCGCCCTGATGGTCATGCAAACCGGCATCGGCCTGACCCGCCAGGACACGATCGCCTATGCCGCGTCGGTCATCGACGTGGTCGTCCAGCTCGAGCGACGCGACGGCCGCCGCCGCATCGCCGACATCGCGTGGAGCGGTGCGCTAGTATAAG
>JAEZCZ010000105.1 GCA_023433305.1 Pseudomonadota bacterium
CTCCCTCGGCGCCGCGGGGGCAGGGCGCGTCGCGGCGGCGCGGGGGGTGTCGGTCCGCGGCGGTTCCACCGCGCGCGCAACCACAGATGCCGGGGACTTCGGTGCGGGGCGAGCGGGGGCAAGCGGCGGGCTGGCGGTTTCCGCCTCTCCCACGATCTCCTCGGACAGCGGGGCCGGGCGCAGGAGCTCGAGCAGGAACGGGCTCGCTGCGAGCAGGATAAGAAGGAAGCCCTCGGTCGATACGGGCCGCACGAACAGATCGACGAGGAAGCCGCCGAGCGCGAGCGCGACGACCACGAGCGCGGGGCGGGAAGCGAGGGGCGGCAGACTACGGGACAGGGGGGCGACCAAGATGGAACTCCGAGCGTTTGAGGTTTGCGCCGATTGTCGCTGAACCGTGGGCTCAGTAAACCGGCTGCGGCGATGGATTGGGCGAAGCGGGAGGAAAGCGGGGCGAGCCGTCCCTCTTCTGCGAGATAGCTGGAGCCTATGCCGGTCGAAGCGTCAAGCCCCCCGCGAGCACACCCCACGCGGGTGCATGATGCGAAACAGAAAGGCCCCGGCGTCGCTAGACGTCGGGGCCCCTGATGATCTCTTCAATCTCTTGAAGTGATCTCATGTCCAGAGGATTTTTACATCGTCTGGCACGCTATCAATGGTCGAACGCATGGGTGGTTCCCGGCCGCGAAGCGATTTTTCAACTCAGCCTTCACCCATGCCATCCCGCCGTCGAACATGAAGCTGGTGGAAGTTGGCGCCGATGCGGTTCCGCTGCGCCATCGTCAGGGCGAGCTTGGCGACTCTAGATCGCCGGCCGGTAGTCGGGATCCCGCAGCGTCAACATGTAGTCCACGAGCGTGTCCACCTCGCCGTCGTCAAGCGAGAACTCCATCTCTTCAGGGTAGTTGTGCGCAGCACGCAACCAGGAACCGAGCGTCTCGCGGCTCAGGCCGGCTTGATTGACGACCGCCGCAAACGGCGGCGAGTCCGGATTGGGCGACGCACCATAGCGCTCGACGGCATGACACCCGCCACAGGCCGCCTGTGCGAACGCCAGGCCTTGCCCGGCATCGCGATCAGGGACTTGCTGGCATGCGGCGGTCCCAAACGCGAGAACGGCAAGCAGCCAGGCGGCGGGACGCACGCCTATTGGTCCAGGAAGCTGCGCATCTTGCGCGAGCGGCTCGGGTGCTTGAGCTTGCGAAGTGCCTTGGCCTCGATCTGGCGGATGCGTTCGCGGGTGACCGAGAACTGCTGGCCGACTTCCTCGAGCGTGTGATCGGTATTCATGCCGATGCCGAAGCGCATGCGCAGCACGCGCTCCTCGCGCGGGGTGAGGCTGGCGAGGACCCGGGTGACCGTTTCCTTGAGGTTCGCCTGGATCGCAGCGTCGACCGGGATCACCGCGTTCTTGTCCTCGATGAAATCGCCGAGGTGGCTGTCTTCCTCGTCGCCGATCGGCGTTTCGAGGCTGATCGGCTCCTTGGCGATCTTCATCACCTTGCGGACCTTCTCGAGCGGCATCGAGAGGCGCTCGGCCATCTCCTCCGGCGTCGGCTCGCGGCCCTGCTCGTGGAGGAACTGGCGACTGGTGCGCACGAGCTTGTTGATCGTTTCGATCATGTGGACCGGGATACGGATCGTGCGCGCCTGATCGGCGATCGAGCGGGTGATCGCCTGGCGAATCCACCAGGTGGCATAGGTGCTGAACTTGTAGCCGCGGCGATACTCGAACTTGTCGACCGCCTTCATCAGGCCGATGTTGCCTTCCTGGATCAGGTCGAGGAACTGCAGCCCGCGGTTGGTGTACTTTTTGGCGATCGAGATCACGAGGCGCAGGTTGGCCTCGACCATTTCCTTCTTGGCGATGCGCGCCTCGCGCTCGGCCTTTTGGACCATGTTCACGATGCGGCGGAACTCGCCCAGCGCCATGCCCGTCTGGCTGGCGATGTCGGCGATTTCCAGCCGGATGCGCTCGACAGAATCGGCCTCGTTCTCGGCGAAGGCGGCCCACTTCTTATCCTTCTTGGCCATCGACGCCAGCCAGGTGTCGTCGAGCTCGTGCCCGACGTACTCGCCGAGGAAGTCGGCACGCTTCACCTTGTGCCGCTCGGCCAGGCGCAGCATCTGGCCGCCGAGCGTGGTGAGGCGCCGGTTGAAGGCATAGAGGTTGTCGACCAGGAATTCGATCTTGGTGGCGTGGAACTGCACGCTCTCGACTTCGGCGGTGAGTTGCTCGCGGAGCTCCTCGTACTTCTTTTCCTTGGCCTTCGGGAATTCCTCGCCGCGACCGAGCACGTCGACGCGTTCGGCCTGGATCTTCTCGAACTTCTTGAAGAGGTCGGTGATGCGCGCGAAGCGCTCGAGCGCCTCGGGTTTCAGCGCGGCTTCCATTTGCGCCAGGCTGAGGGTGTTGTCCTCTTCGTCGTCTTCCTCGCGGCGGCGCTGGCGCGGCTCTCCGTCCTCGTCTTCGCCCGACTCTTCTTCCTCTTCCTCGGGCTCCTCGTCCTCCTTGTAGGACGGTCCGGCAGTGGCTTCGCTGATCTCCCCCGAGTCGGCTTCCTCGTTCTCTTCCTCCATCTTGTCGACCGGAGGTTCCTTCGAGAGCATCGCGTCGAGATCGAGAATCTCGCGAAGCTGCATCTCGCCGGCGTTGAGCGCCTCGGACCACTGGATGATCGCGTGGAAGGTGATCGGGCTCTCGCACAGGCCCATGATCATCGTGTCGCGGCCCGCCTCGATGCGCTTGGCGATGGCGATCTCACCTTCGCGGCTGAGCAGCTCGACCGCGCCCATCTCGCGCAAGTACATCCGCACCGGATCGTCGGTGCGCTCGGTGGTTTCCTTCTTCTTCTTCTCGGGGACGTGGCCGGAATCGCCTTCGCCCTCTTCCTCGTCCGCGGCGGCGATTTCCTCGGCTTCGTTCTCGCCGTCTTCCTCGGCGGCGTCCTCATCGTTCTCGACGATGTTGACGCCCATTTCCGAGATCGCGGACATCACGTCCTCGATCTGGTCGGTCGACATCTGGTCCTGCGGCAGGGCTTCGTTGAGCTCGTCAACGGTGATGTAGCCGCGGCGCTTCGCCTTCGCGATCAGCTTCTTGATCGATGCCTCGTTGAGGTCAATCAGCGGCGCGTCTTCGGCGGCGGCGGTGGTGTCTTCTGACGCCATAGTTTCTTGCTTCAACCCGTTTCCTGTTCGTCTTCGCGGATATGCCCCGCGCCCGACGAATGTTCCCCAAATGCCGCACCCCTGGAATCCCCCGGGGCAGCGCGTTGCCGGGCCATCTGCCCGAGTCGCGACGCGATTTCCAGCTTTCGTTGGCGCAGGCGTTGCTGCTCGGCGAAAGCGCCGTCCGGGTCGGACTCGAAACGGTCCGTGGCCGCGGCTATGGCAGCCTCGATCGCCGGCCTTTCGACCAGCAAGGCCACCGCCTCGGCCAGGTCCTCGTGCGCAACTTTCGGATCGGTCCCTTCGACGAGGAAGGAGAAGCAAGCGCTGTCCGGCGGCGGTTTGAGGATTCCTTGCGCAGATATGGTATTTTCGGTGCCGCCTTCAAGGAGTTCGTCGATCGCGGCCGCCAGCTTCGGTTCTGCGGGAGCGAGACTGAGCAACGCCTCGGCGTGGCGCGTGACCTGATCGGGATGGCGCGCGAAACCGGCAAGAACCGCTTGGGCCAGCGTGTCGCGCGGATTTAGAGCCGCCGCGCGGCGCAAGCCCTCGGACGCGCCGCGGCGCATCGGGGTAGCGGGATTGGGCAGCCGCCTGCCTGGAACGAACTCGCGCTTGGGGAAGGCGAACGCGGAAAATCGGTCGAGCAGCTCGCGGCGGTAAAGCGGCTTGATGTCGGGGTGCTGGATGGCGTCCACATGATCGAGCAGCCGCGCCTTGAGTCCGGCCTTGTCCTCGGGCGAGGCGAGCGGCGCGGCGTCGCGTTCGTGTACCCAGAGCGTGTCGAGCAGGCTGGAGGGCTCGGCGAGCAGTGCCTCGAGAGCGTCGCGGCCCCTGGCGCGGAGCAGGTCGTCGGGGTCCATGCCGGCGGGCAGAGTGACGAATTGCAGCGAATGGCCGGGACGAAGGAGCGGCAGGGCGCGCACCGCAGCGCGCATCGCGGCGCGGCGGCCAGCGGCGTCTCCGTCGAAGCACAGGATCGGCTTGTCGCAGAGACGCCACAGCAGCTCGATCTGCTGCTCGGTCAGCGCGGTGCCCATCGGCGCGACCGCCTCGTCGATGCCGACGGTGGCGAGGGCGATCGCATCCATCTGGCCTTCGACCACGACGATCCGCCCGCTCTTGCGCGAGGCCGGCCCCGCGCGGTGCAGATTGAACAGGGTGCGGCCCTTGTCGAACAACGGCGTGTCGGGCGAGTTCAGGTACTTGGGCGCGTCCTTTTTCTCGGCATCGAGGATGCGGGCTGCGAAGGCGATGACGCGCCCGCGCGCGTCATGGATCGGGATGGTCAGCCGGTCGCGGAAGCGGTCGTAAGGATCACGGTCCTCGACAGCGATGCGTAGGCCCGCCTCGATCAGCATCGCTTCGGGAAATTGCCCCAGCGCGGCCTTCAGCGCGGTCCGGCTGTTGGGCGCGAAGCCGAAGCCGAAGCGATCGAGCGTGTGGCCGTCGAACCGCCGCGACTCCAGGTATTCGCGAGCCCGCGCCCCGTCAGGCGTATCAAGGTTGGCGCGGAACCAGTCCTGCGCCGCCTGCATCACCTCGTGGAGGCCCGCCTGCTGCTCCGCCTTCCTCGCCTCGCGCGGATCGGGGGCGGGGACCTCCATGCCCGCCTGGGCTGCGAGTTCCTTGACCGCGTCCATGAACTGCAGCCCGCGCTGGTCGGTCATCCAGCGGATCACGTCGCCATGCGCGCCGCAACCGAAGCAGTGGTAGAAGCCCTTCTCGTCGTTGACCGTAAAGCTCGGCGTCTTCTCGTTATGGAACGGGCAGCACGCCTTCCACTCGCGCCCGGCACGCTGGAGCTTGGTCGTGCGCATGATCACGCCGGAGAGCGTGACGCGCGACCGAAGTTCGTCGAGCCATTGGGGGGAGAGTGCCATGAGGAGCGCAGCCTACCGGCTGTCCCCGATTCTCACCAGCAGGGCCCCTTGTGGATAGAGGGGATTAGGAAAGGCTCTCCTTCACCCACCCGCTCGCGCGGGCCATGTCGAGGACGGTGCCGTGGCGGGCTTTGAGCTCGGCCATCACGCGGCCCATATCCTTCATGCCGCTGGCGCCGAGCTCGGCCTTGATCGCCTCGATGGCGGCTTTCGTTTCGGCCTCGTCCATCTGGCGAGGAAGGAACTCCTCGATCACCGCGAGCTCGGCGCGCTCGACCGCGGCAAGCTCCTCGCGCCCGCCTTTCACGTAGAGCTCGATCGATTCGCGACGTTGCTTTCCCATCTTCTGCAGGACGTCGATCACGAGCGCGTCATCCTCCATCGGCTTGGCGGCAGTGCGCTGCTCGATGTCGCGGTCCTTGATCTTCGCGAGGATCAGGCGGACCGCAGCAAGGCGCTCCTTGTCGCCGGCCTTCATCGCGGAAATCTGGGCCTGCTTGAGATCGTCGCGGAGCATTGTCTAGGTCTTTCGGTGAGTGAAACGGTCGACGGGCCGCTTAGCCGCATATTTCGCCGCTGGCGAGGTTGACGCGGGGTAGGGCGGGGTCTAGCGGCCACGACTTAGCACCATCGCCGGAAAACTTTTGCTCGGAGAGCCCATGGCCCTGCCCGCCACTACGCCTGCGCAACCTAAAGGCGCGACGGGAGTCCTCGTTCTCGCCGATGGAACCGTTGTTTGGGGCAAGGGCTTCGGCGCGGTGGGTAGCGCCGTTGGCGAGGTCTGCTTCAACACCGCGATGACCGGCTACCAGGAGGTGATGACCGATCCCTCCTACGCGGCGCAGATCGTCACCTTCACCTTCCCCCACATCGGCAACGTCGGCGCCAACCCAGAGGACATCGAAAGCCTCGTCGATGGCGCGGTCGGCTGCGTCGTGCGCGAGGACGTGACGCGCCATTCGAGCTTCCGCGCCGAGCGCGAGTTCGTCGAGTGGATGGCGGAGAACGGCAAGATCGGCCTCTCCGGCGTGGATACCCGCGCGCTGACCCGCCGCATCCGCACCGGCGGCGCGCCTAACGCCATGATCGCGCACGATAAACAGGGTCGGTTCGACATCCCGGCGCTGCTCGAGCAGGCGTGGGCTTGGTCAGGGCTCGAGGGGCTGGACCTCGCCAAGGTCGTGACGCGTGACAAGCACGAGGGCTGGGAAGGGGGCCCGTGGACGCTGGGGCAGGGCTATGCCCGCGCCGAGGGCGAGACACGGCCGCACGTCGTGGCGATCGACTACGGTTCGAAGGATAACATCTTCAGAAACCTCGTAAAAGCCGGCGCGCGGGTGACCGTGGTGCCGGCGCAAACCTCGCTCGACGAGGTGCTCGCGCTCAAGCCCGACGGCGTGTTCCTCTCCAACGGCCCGGGCGATCCGGCGGCGACCGGAGTGTACGCGGTGCCGTTAATCAAGCGCTTGATCGAGCTTGAAACACCGGTGTTCGGCATCTGTCTGGGGCATCAACTGCTCGGTCTCGCGGCCGGGGCGCAGACCACCAAGATGAACCAGGGCCACCGCGGCGCCAACCACCCGGTCAAGCGGCTCGCGGACGGGGTGGTCGAGATCACCTCGATGAACCACGGCTTCGCGGTCGACAACGCGTCGCTCCCCGACACCGTCGAGGAAACCCACGTTTCGCTGTTCGACGGCTCGAACTGCGGAATCGCGATCAAGGGCAAGAAGGCGTTCGGCGTCCAATACCACCCCGAGGCCAGCCCGGGGCCGCACGACAGCTACTACCTGTTCGAGAAGTTCGTTGGGATGCTGGGGTGAGGCTCAATGCCACCTTTGTGCCCCTACTTCTCGTGGCCTGCAGTTCGCATGACTCTGAGGATGCGAGCAAATGTGGGGTGACCGAAGACCAGCTGCGTCAGGCCATCGAGGAAGTCTCCAGTATGACTCCTTATTCTGGAAAGCCCATCGGGAGATGCGACTTGATCGTCGGCGATGGCGACGACGTTCATGTGATTACGCCTGAGATCAAACGAAGCGTTGAAATCATAATGGCTCGCGAAGCGGCGGAAACGAGAGACGGAATGCCCAAACGCACTGACATCTCCTCGATCCTCCTTTTCCCCCCTCCCCGACGGGGAGGGGTTGGGGGTGGGG
>JAEZCZ010000060.1 GCA_023433305.1 Pseudomonadota bacterium
GGAGGCGGCGGCGGGGGCGGAGGCGGCGGGGGCGGAGGCGGAGCTTCCGCACCGCCGAAGTTGAAGGTCAGGCCGCCCAGAAGCGAGTGGGTCCGCAGCGAAGCCTCGGCCGGTGCGCCGCCGACAGTCTGCATTTCGAGGCCATCGACGTTGAACATCCGGTATTTTAGCGTGACATCGACGTTATCGGATACCGCCTGGCGCAGACCGGCCAAGATCTGCCATGCGAAGCCGCTATCCTTGTCGTCGAGAAACACGCCGGTGTTCTCGAACCCGCGGAGGTCGCTGAAGTTGACGCGGGCAAGTCCAGCGCCGCCACCGACGAAGCCGCTGAGGCCATCCTGATCGCCGAAGTCGAACAGGCCGTTGACCATCAAGCTGAGGGCCTTCGTGGATCCGGCCGCCGGCTGCAATCCGGTGGGAAACGTGATTCCTCCGCTCGCTACCAGAGGGCGGCTTGCATCGAATTCATCCAGGCGAGATTTCTTGTGCGCAACCTCGGCCTCAAGCCGAAAGAGGCCTAGGTCATAGCCCACATAAAGGCCGCCATCGTATCCCGCATCGTTGTTGAGCAGGATGGCGTCATCGACGTCCCCCACATCAACTTCGGTGTCCTCGACGAGCATCGCACCGAAGTCGCCACCCACATACCAGGCGCCATCGCGCGCGGCGGCGGGTGTCGCCACCACAGCCGTGACAGCGGCCATGCCTAAAATGATCTTCCTCATAAGGTTCCCCTATGTCAGCCACCCGGACAGGTCCCGTCCCGATCCGTGACAAGCGGCTGAATGCCCCCATTACTCGCAATTTACCCATGTGTTCCGGCCGTCACGGGATTTTCAAAAACTGTGGCTTAGTTGCATCGGTAATCAGAGCAGAGTCAGCTGGGCGCCAGCAGATGGCGGCCGAAAGGCGGTGCAGTCGAGTTCGAAGCGTACTTTGCCGATCTTCGCTCTCTTTCGGGCGAGGCGGAAGCGGGCGCGGAAGAGATCGGCCCAGATGCCGGCGGGTTTCATCCGGCTGAAGAATGCGGGATCGTTGTCGCGACCGCCACGGATCGAGCGGATGATGCTCATCACCTTGTCGCCGCGTTCGGGAAAATGAACCGAAAGCCATTCGCGGAACAGTGGTGCGACTTCGTGCGGCAGCCGGACCGGGATCCAGCCTGCTGAGGGCACGCCGAGTTCCCCGGCGCGCTCGACGATGGATTCCATGAATTCGTCAGTGATGGCCGGGATAACGGGGGCCACGGAGCAATGCGCCGGAATGCCCGCTTCAACCAGTTTTCCGAGCGCGGCGAGACGCTTGGCGGGTGCCGCTGCGCGCGGCTCGAGCAAGCGCGAGAGATGCGGATCAAGCGAGGTCACAGAGATGGCCACGGCCGTCAGCCGGCGTTTCGCCAATTCCGCCAACAGGTCGAGATCGTGCAGAACCCGATCGGACTTGGTGGTGATAGTGACGGGATGATGCGTTTCCAGACAGATCTCCAGCACCGACCGGGTTATCCCATAGCGCCGCTCGATGGGCTGATAGGGATCGGTGTTCGTGCCCATCGCGATAGGCTTGGGGCGGTAGCGCGGCTTGGCGAGCGTCTTGCGCAAGATCTCGGCGGCGCCCGGCTTTGCGAACAGCTTCGTCTCGAAGTCGAGCCCGGGCGAGAGATCGTAAAAGGCGTGGCTCGGGCGGGCGAAGCAATAGATGCAGCCGTGCTCGCAACCGCGATAGGGGTTGATCGAACGATCGAAGCCGATGTCGGGCGATTTGTTGAAGGTCAGGACGGTCTTCGGATGCTCTTCGGTGACTGTGGTGCGCAGTTTCACCGGCGGACCGTCGAGTAGCTCCATGTAATCGCGCCAGTCTCCGTCCACCTCGCGCTCGGCGAGTCCGAAACGCTGGGGCGCGCTTCCAGACTGTGCGCCTCGACCCTCGACGGCGGGATTCCTGCGGCGTTCCATGGTGAGAACATAGAGAGAACATGGGTGAGCTGCAACAGCTACTCTACGAGCGCCGGGGGAGGTGTGAATGCGCCGATTGCCTCCGCAGCGACCTGAGCGAAGCGGATCGGCGTAAGGTCCTCGCGGTGCGGGCCGATGATTTGCAGACCGGCCGGCAAGCCGTCGACAAGCCGGCCCGTGGGCATGACCGTTGCGGGGAGATTGGCGACGAGCGCCAATCCCTGCCAGGTGAAGTCCAGATATGGAGCGGGCTTCCCGTCGATCGTTACGCGGCGGAACAACTGGTCCGAATGGACGCCGCTGCCTTCGGCCATGTGGGGGAAAGCCACCACGGGCACCGCGGGACAGAGCAACAGGTCGAAATCACGGAACCACGTGCGCCAGGCGCGAAACAGGTGCTCGCGCTTCTCGGCAAGCTCGAACCATTCACCGAGCGTGGTGCGCATGTAGCGCGCCAGCGTGGCGGCGATCCCGGTCTCGTCCTTATCGGCGAGCGCGGCGAAAGCATCGGCTTCCTGAGGAGCGGGGGCGCCGACGATGGCGAACAGCACCTGCAGGTAAGTGTCGTAGCTTTCGTGGGGATCGATGGGGAGGGCCACTTCCTCGATCCTGGCGCCGGCATGGCGCAAGTCCGCGATATAGCCTTCGAGCGCGGCGCGATAGGCGCTGTCGACCCGGTAGGCCCCGTCGCCCATCCATACTCCCACGCGGAAGTCCTGGAGCCGGTCACGCCGGGAAGCGGGCAGCGGCTCGGCGAGGACGTCCATGAGCAGCGCGAGATCCGCCGCGCTCCGGGCGATCGGGCCGGCCACGCCGAGTTCGGGCTGGCTGAGCATGCCGGGAGGGGGCGGAATGTGGCCGCGCAGGGGGACAAGGCCGTAGGTCGGCTTGTGCCCGAATACGCCGCAGAAGTGCGCGGGGATGCGGATCGATCCGCCGATGTCGCTGCCGAGCTCGAACGAGGTGAAGCCCGCGGCGACGGCTGCGGCGGCGCCGCCGGAGGAGCCGCCTACGGTTCTCTCGGGATTCCAGGGGTTGCGGCTGATGCCGTAGACGGGGTTAAACGACTGCCAGTCGCTGGCGCCGGCGGGGAGGTTGGTCTTGCCGAAGATGTTGACGCCGGCCTGGCGCAGGAGGGTCACGGCAGCGGCATCTTCTTCAGGAAAATGCTCCCGTAAGTGCCTGAAACCACACGTCGTTGGCATGCCGGTGACTTCGAAGGAATCCTTGATCGTGATGGGCAATCCGGCGAGCGGGCCGAGCGGTTCGCCGCTGGCGCGCTGGCGGTCGACTTCGCGCGCCGCGGCTCGCGCGCGGTCGAAATCGTGGGCCACGACGAGATTGTAGGTGTCATTGAAGCGCTCGATTCGGCCCTGAAACAGTTCGAACAGTTCCACTGAACCGATCTTGCCCGTTTCGAGCAGCCGAAGCTGCTCGGTGGCGGGGGCGAAGGCGAGCTGCTGGTCCGTCATGGCAATCCTCTCCGATGTCCGGCGCAGGCTAGCAGGGGACTAGCGGAAGCCAAATGGAGAACATATATAGAACGAATGAGTCGCCCCGATTTCCTCCGGAAGCTGCAAATCCTTGCCGACGCTGCAAAATACGATGCCTCGTGCGCATCGTCCGGCACCGCGCGACGCGGTAGCCAAGGGGGCAAAGGCATCGGATCCACCGAGGGCATGGGAATTTGCCATGCCTACGCGCCCGATGGCCGCTGCATCTCGTTGCTCAAGATCCTGCTGACGAACCACTGCATCTTCGATTGCCACTATTGCATCAACCGCAAGAGCTCGAACGTGCAGCGCGCGCGGTTCACGCCGCAAGAGGTCGTCGACCTGACGCTGAGCTTCTACCGGCGCAACTACATCGAAGGGCTCTTCCTCTCCTCGGGGATCGTGAAGAGTTCCGACCATACGATGGAGCAACTGGTGGAAGTGGCCCGCATCCTGCGGGAAGAGCACGACTTTCGCGGCTACATCCACCTCAAGACGATTCCCGACGCCGATCCGGGGCTGATCCACCAGGCCGGGCTCTATGCCGACCGGGTATCGATCAATGTCGAGCTGCCGACCGAAGCGGGCCTGACACGCCTGGCGCCCGACAAGGATGCCCGCCGGATCGAAGGGGCGATGGGCGGGATGAAAGCTGCCATCGTCCAGGCCCGCGACGAAAAGCCGCGCTTCAGGCATGCGCCGAGGTTCGCGCCGGCCGGTCAGTCGACCCAGATGATCGTCGGCGCGGACGCGGCGAGCGACGTCGACATCGTCGGCAAGGCGAGCCGCCTTTACGCCGCTTTCGGGCTGAGGCGGGTGTACTATTCCGCGTTCAGCCCCATTCCCGACGCCAGCGCGGTCCTGCCGTTGAAGCGTCCACCGTTGATCCGCGAGCATCGACTCTACCAGTCCGACTGGCTGATGCGGTTCTACGGTTATGCGCCCGACGAGGTTGCTCAGGCCACCGAAGCCAACGGCATGCTGCCGCTCGATATCGATCCCAAGCTCGCCTGGGCGCTCAAGTTTCGCGAGCGATTTCCGGTCGATGTGAATCGATCTTCGCGAGAGATGTTATTGCGCGTGCCGGGGCTGGGCGTGCGGACGGTCGATCATCTCCTGGCGTCACGACGTCACCGGACGCTGCGGCTCGAGGACGTGGCACGGCTCACGATCTCGATCGCCAAGGTGCGCCCTTTTATAACCGCGGCGGACTGGCGCCCGACCTTGCTCACCGACCGTGCCGACTTGCGCTCCCTGCTCGCACCGCGCAGCGAGCAGCTCGAGCTGTTCGCGGCATGAGCGCCCCGTTTCGCGACAGCCGGCTCCCGGGCGCGTTCTGCGTCCTGCTGCCCGAAGCCGACGATTTCGAGTTCTGGCGCGAACGGGCCCGAGCGCTCGTGCAGTGCGACGTACCGCCCGACCGGGTTGCGTGGATCGAACCGGGCGGCTCGCGCGATCTGTTCTCGGGCGGGAGGCGGCGCCTGCCGACACCGAAGGAACCGGCAAGAGCGGTGCGGGCGAGCCGGGCCTTCGTGGAGCTGGCGAAGAGCGCAATCCTCCATGCCGATCCCGAACGGTTCGCGGTGCTCTATCGGCTGCTGTGGCGGCTCCAGAGCCGACCCGATGCGATGGAGGATCGCGCCGACCCGGACGTGCGCCGGATCGATGATCTCGCACGCTCAGTGCGCCGCGACATGCACAAGATGCGCGCCTTCGTTCGCTTTCGCGCGGTGGAAGAGGCGGACGGGACCGAGCGCTACGTAGCCTGGTTCGAGCCCGAGCATCACATCCTGCGCGCCAACGCCGGGTTCTTCGTGCGTCGATTCACGCAGATGCAATGGTCCATCCTGACGCCGAAGGGATCGCTGCACTGGAACGGCGAGACGTTGACGGAAGGGCCGCCCGCGCAACGCTGCGATGCTCCGGCGGGAGATCCGACCGAGGAGCTGTGGCGCAAATACTATGCGTCGATCTTCAATCCCGCGCGTTTGAAGGTCGGGGCCATGCTCAAGGAGATGCCCCGCAAGTATTGGAAGAACATGCCCGAAACCGCGCTCATTCCAGAGCTCGTGGCGGGCGCGCAGGCGCGGGAGAGCGCAATGGTCGAAGCCGGCAAGCCGGTGCTGGAGGAAAGGCCCCGGAGCCTTTCGGGAATCGACAAGGCGATCCATGCGTGCCGGCGCTGCCCGATCGGCCTGCTCGACAACCAGGCGGTCATGGGCGAGGGGCCGCGAAAGGCCGAACTCATGATCGTCGGCGAGCAGCCCGGCGACCAGGAAGACATGGCCGGGCGCCCGTTCGTCGGACCCGCCGGCCGGGTGCTCGACGCCCATCTCGAGCGCGCCGGGATCGACCGGAGGCAGGCTTACCTGACCAATGCGGTCAAGCACTTCAAGTTCGTCCAGCGCGGCAAGCGGCGCCTGCACCAGTCCCCCACCGCAAAGGAAATCGACATCTGCCGCTGGTGGCTCGAGGGCGAGCTGGCGATCGTGAAGCCCAGGCTGATCCTGGCACTGGGCGCCAGCGCGGCGCGCGGCCTGCTCGGAAAGACGGTGAGCATTTCCAGGGCGCGCGGCATCCCGCACGCGATCGAGGATGGCCGTGAGCTGTGGGTCACAGCGCATCCTTCCTACCTGTTGCGCCTCGATGGCGATGCGAAGGAAGAACAGGAGCGGCTGTTCCAGGCCGATCTCGCCGCGGTGGCCGAGCGGCTCGCCGAGCTGGCGGACACCTGAGGTGCCATGCCCGAAACGCCGCTCACGCCAGGCAAGCGCCGCATCGAGATCGATCCCGAAACGATAGACGCGCCGCCGCGCGCGCCTTTCGTCGAGCTCGGCCTCGTCTCGTGCTTTTCGTTCCTGCGCGGCGCCTCCGATGCGGTCGACCTCGTGAGCACCGCGCGCGCGCTCGGCTATGATGCCATCGGGATCGCCGACGCCAATTCGATGGCGGGCATCGTGCGCGTCCATTCCGAAGCTAAAACGCTTAAATTGAAAGCGGTTATCGGGTGCAGGATAGAAACCGTCGAAGGTCTATCGTTTCTCGCTTATCCGACCGACCGCACCGCTTATGGCCATCTCTGCCGCCTGATCTCCGTCGGGCGCATGCGCACGATCGACGGGGAATGGCAGGACAAGGGGGTCTGCCACATCTCGCTCTCGATGCTGGCCGAGCATAGCGAAGGCGTCCGTCTCATCCTGCTGCCTCCCGACGACCTGGCGGCCGAGTTCACGATCGAGGC
This sequence comes from Pseudomonadota bacterium, assembly GCA_023433305.1. Taxonomy (GTDB): domain Bacteria; phylum Pseudomonadota; class Alphaproteobacteria; order Sphingomonadales; family Sphingomonadaceae; genus Croceibacterium_A. The sequence continues at coordinate 6,690 of JAEZCZ010000060.1, forward strand.
GGAGAACAACGTCGTTGCGATGGTGCCAGGCGAGCGACAGGGAAACCGGCTGACCGCGCCGTTCCCCGACATCCTGCCGCGGCTTGCCGAACGGCTTCCGGCGCTGCGCCATCTGGCGGCCAGCTATCTCTATCGCGGCGACGACGTGGCCCGGATCGATCGCCTCGATGCCCTGGCGAAGGCAAACGGGCTTTCGCTGCTGGCCACCAACGACGTTCATTATCACGCGCCGGAGCGCCGCCCGCTGCAAGACGTGATGACGGCAATCCGGCACAAGACGACGGTGGCGGGGGCGGGGTACCTGCTGCACGCCAATGCCGAGCGCCATCTCAAGAGCCCGGCCGCAATGGCCGGGCTGTTCGCGCGTTGGCCGCACGCCATCGTGGCGTCACGCGAAGTGGCCGATGCGTGCCGCTTCACTCTCGACGAGCTGAAATACGAGTATCCGAAGCAGGATTATCCCGACGGCATGACGTCACAGGAGTGCCTGGAGCGGCAAACCTGGGAAGGAGCAAAATGGCGCTATCCAAACGGGTTGCGCGGCGACATTGAAAAAATACTCAGGAAAGAGCTGGCGCTGATCGGCAAGCTCGAGCTGGCGCCCTATTTCCTCACCATCAAGGAGATCGTCGACTTCGCGCGCGCGCAGAAGCCGCCGATCCTGTGCCAGGGCCGGGGGTCGGCGGCCAATTCTGCGGTCTGCTTCTGCCTCGGCATCACGTCGGTCGATCCGACCGAGCAGCAAGTGCTGTTCGATCGCTTCCTTTCGGAGGAGCGCCGCGAACCACCCGATATCGACGTCGATTTCGAGCACGAGCGGCGCGAGGAAGTGATCCAGCACATCTACCGCAAGTACGGCCGGCATCACGCGGGCTTGTGCGCCACGGTGATCCATTACCGCCCGCGCATGGCCATTCGCGAGGTGGGCAAGGCCATGGGGCTCAGCGAGGACGTGACGTCATCGCTCGCCCGCACGGTGTGGGGCGGGCATGGGCGCGAAATCGACGAACGCCATGTGCTGGAGGAAACCGGGCTCGACCTTTCCGATCCCCATCTGCGGCGCGTCCTCAAGCTGACCGAGCAGATGATCGGCATGCCGCGGCATCTCAGCCAGCATGTCGGCGGCTTCATCCTGACCGACAAGCCACTGGTCGAAACCGTGCCGATCGGCAACGGCGCGATGCCCGAACGCAGCTTCATCGAATGGGACAAGGACGACATCGACGACCTCGGCATCTTCAAGGTCGACGTGCTCGCGCTCGGGATGTTGACCTGTATCAGGAAAGCCCTCGATCTAGTTGAAAAGCATCATGATCGCCGGGAGACGCTGGCGACCGTTCCGCAGGAGGACCCGGCGGTTTACGAGATGCTGTGCAAGGGCGATTCGATCGGCGTGTTCCAGGTCGAGAGCCGCGCGCAGATGAACATGCTGCCGCGCCTGCAACCGCGCACGTTCTATGACCTGGTGGTGGAAGTGGCGATCGTCCGGCCGGGGCCGATCCAGGGCGACATGGTCCATCCGTACCTGAGGCAGCGCAAGCGCATGCGCGAAGGAAAGCCCGGCTTTCGCCTTCCCGGGCCTGCGCCCGAGCACGGCCCGCCCGATGAACTTTCCTCGATCCTCGATCGTACTTACGGCGTGCCCATCTTCCAGGAACAGGCGATGAAGATCGCGCTCGACGCGGCCAAGTTCACGCCGGCCGAGGCCAATCGGCTGCGCAAGGCGATGGCGACCTTCCGTTCGCGCGGCATGATGCACGAGCACGAGGAAGCGATGGTCGGCCGGATGGTCGAGCGCGGCTACGATCCCGAGTTCGCCCAGCGCTGCTTCAATCAGATCAAAGGGTTCGGCGAATACGGCTTTCCCGAGAGCCACGCCGCCAGCTTCGCGCACCTGGTCTATGTCTCGAGCTGGCTGAAATGCCACTATCCGGCGGCGTTCGCGGCCGCGCTGCTCAATTCGCAGCCGATGGGGTTCTACGCCCCGGCGCAGATCGTGCGCGATGCGGCCGAGCACGGGGTCGAGGTGCTGCCCGTCGACGTCAATCATTCGGACTGGGACTGCACGCTGGAGAAACGGGGCGAGACCGTGGCGCTTCGCCTGGGACTGCGGCAGGTCGACGGCTTGCCCAGGGACGTGGGCCAGCAACTGGTGGAGACACGGCGCGCCGAGGGGCCGTTCCGCGACGTCATCGAGCTGCGCGACAGGGCAAGGCTGGGCCCCTCGCACATAGAGCGCCTCGCGGCGGCCGATTGCTTCGGCTCGGTCGAGCTGGGGCGCCGCCCGGCCTTGTGGGAAGCCCGCACGATCGTGAACGCGGCCGAGCTGCCGCTGTTCAGGGCGGCGCGCGAACGCGAAGAGGGGGCGGAACGCGCCGCCACGCAGCTCCCGGCGATGCCGCTCTCCGAAGAGGTCATCGCCGATTACCAGACCCAGCGGCTGAGCCTGAAGGCGCATCCGATGAGCTTCCTGCGCGCATCGCTGGCCGAACGGGGCTTCGTGCGGGCGTGCGACTTGCGCAGCCGCAAGCACCGCTCGGCGGTCGATCTGGCGGGCATCGTGCTGATCCGGCAGCGGCCGGGGAGCGCCAAGGGGGTCGTGTTCATCACGCTCGAGGATGAGACGGGCGTCGCCAACCTCGTGGTCAGGCCCGACACGATGGAGGCCTATCGCAAAGTAGTGATGGGCGCGCGCCTGATCGAAGTGCGCGGCCGCGTCGAATACGACGAGGACGTCATCCACGTGATCGCGACCCGCCTGACCGACGCCACGCATCACTTGCACAGCCTGTCGGACGACCTGCTGAAGCCGGCGATCGCCCATGGCGACCACGCGGGCCCGCTACCGCCCGGCGTCCCCGAGCATTTCCGCCAGGCGCACCCGCGCGACGTGCGGGTGATTCCGAAGTCGCGGGATTTCCATTGAGCCGGCCCGCCCGACCCAGCCGCATTCCGTTCGACGGGATCGTGATGACGCTGTTCGTGCTGGGCGCGCTGTTCCTCGCCGCCCGGGGGTGGCTGGCCGAGCATCCCCAGCACGACCCGTGGGCGCCGCTCGACCTCAACGATCCGCCGGGCTGGGCCACCGGCCGCAAGCTCGCCGCGCTGCGCGAGGACCCGGTGGAATGCCGCGCGGTGCTCGAGCGCAGCGGCGTGGCCTTCACCGCGCTCCCGGCGGCGGGCGAGGGCGAGTGCCGGCGGGCGGACCGGACGGTGCTGGTCGAATCGCCGCTGACGCCCGCGGCGCCGGCGACCACTTGCGCGGTCGGCGCGGCGCTCGTGCTGTGGCTGCGGCAGGGCGTGCAGCCGGTTGCGGAGGAGCTGCTCGGTTCGCCGGTCGAGCGCGTCGAGCACTTCGGGGCCTATAGCTGCCGGCGGCTCTACGGACGCACGGAGGGGCGGTGGAGCGAGCACGCCACCGGCAACGCGATCGACATCGCGGCTTTCGTGCTCGCGGACGGACGGCGCATCGCGGTGCTGCGCGACTGGCCCGGCGACGATCCCGAGGGCCGCTTCCTGCGCCGCGTGCGCGACGAAGCCTGCCGGACTTTCGGCACCGTGCTCTCGCCCGACTACAACGCCGCGCATGCCGACCACCTGCATTTCGACCAGGCCCCGCGCGGGATCGGCGGCGTGTGCCGCTGACGCGGCGGGGGATCGGCGCGACGCCCAAGTTGCGCGACGGTGACATATCGGGCAGTCGCGCCTGACGAGTCGTTGACCCGGAGGATCGCGTGTTTGGCTGGTTTCAACGCCTTCTGCCCCAATCGGGCGATTTCTTCACGATGTTCGAGCGCCATTCGGCGGCCTGCGTCGCGGCGGCCGAGGCGCTGGCGGACCTGATCGAAGGCCGGGGCGAGCGCGACGCGCACGTCGCGACGATCCGCGACCGCGAGCACGACGCCGACGACATCATCCGCGAGGTGCTGAGCGAAGTGCGCCAGACCTTCCTGACGCCCTTCGATCGCGGCGCCATCATCGGCCTGATCGGCGCGATGGACGACACGATCGACGAGATCCAGGCCTGCGCCTCGGCGATCGAGCTCTACGAATTCACCGAGTTCGATGCCGAGATGAAGACGATGGCGGGCAAGGTGGTCGAGGCGGTCAAGCTGATGGATCGCAACCTGCCGCTGCTGCGGGACATCACCCGCAAGGGCAAGGACCTGCACCAGGCGACGGCGCGGCTCGTGGCGCTCGAGGGCGAGGTCGACATCATCCACTCGCAAGGGCTGCGCGCCAATTTCGCCCGCGCCCGCGAATCCGGCGATACCGTCCGCTTCATCGTCGCCCGCGAGATATTCAAGCACCTCGAGAAGATTTCCGACGCCTTCGAGGACGTGGCGAACCACATCGACGGCCTCGCGGTCGATCACGCCTGAGGCGGAGCGGGGGCAGATGCACGAGCTCGCCTTTCCGCTGCTGGTGGCGCTCATCGCCCTCGCGCTGGCGTTCGACTTTCTCAACGGGCTGCACGACGCGGCCAACTCGATCGCGACGGTCGTGTCGACGCAGCTTCTCTCTCCGCTGATGGCGGTGATCTTCGCCGCGGCGGGCAACTTCGCGGCCTACTGGATCGTCGGGCTCCACGTCGCCGAAACGGTCGGAAGCGGGATCATCGACAAGGACGTGGTGAGCCCCGCGGTCGTGTTCGGCGCGCTGATCGGCGCGATGGCCTGGAACGTGATCACCTGGCTCAAGGGCATACCCTCATCGTCGAGCCACGCGCTGATCGGCGGGCTTCTCGGCGCGGGCATCGCGCACAGTGGTTTCAGTGCAGTCGAGTCGTCCGGCACCACCAAGACGATCGTCGCCATCTTCCTCTCGCCGATGATCGGGTTCGCGATCGCGATGGTCCTCGTGCTGGTGACGAGCTGGCTGTTCCGCGGCACCCAGCCGAAGCGTGCGGAAGGGGTGTTCAAGGCGATGCACCTCGTCTCATCGGCGGCCTATTCGATCAGCCACGGCGGCAACGACGCGCAGAAGACCATGGGGATCATCACCGTGCTGCTCTATTCGACCGGCTATCTCGGCGGCGAGTTCCACGTTCCCGAATGGGTCGTGTTGAGCTGCTACGCCGCGATCTCGCTGGGGACGCTTTCGGGTGGGTGGCGGATCATCCGGACGATGGGCACACGGCTGACGCGGCTCAATCACCACACGGGGTTCTGCGCCTCGACCGCGGGATCGGTCGTGGTGTTCGGGGCGAGCGCCATGGGCATCCCGGTCTCGACGACGCACGCGATCACCGGCAGCGTGATCGGCACGGGTGCCGCCCGCCGCGCCAGCGCGGTGCGGTGGACCATGGCGAGCCGCGTGGTGATGGCATGGTTCATCACGATTCCCGCCAGTGCCGCGGTCGGCGCCGGCTTCTATCTGCTGACGAGGTTGTTCGAAGCATGACCATTCGCCGCATCGAACCGGGCCGCCGGATGAGCCAAGCCGTCGTCCACGGTGATACTGTCTATTTGGCGGGGCAGGTCGGGGCGCCGGGCGAGAGCGTGGCGGCGCAGACCCGCGCGGTGCTCGCGCAGATCGACCGCCTGCTGGCAGAGGCCGGCTCCGACAAGTCGCGCATCCTGACGGCGACCATCTGGCTGGCCGACATCGCGGATTTCGCGGAGATGAACTCGGTATGGGACGATTGGGTCGACCCCGCCAATCCGCCCGCGCGCGCGACCGGCGAATCCAGGCTTGCCGCGCCGGAGTATCGAGTCGAGATCATCGTCACCGCCGCTTGCGGCTGAGCGGGCTGGGCGGGGGGTGTCTTGACCGCACGCCCAATTGACGAACACCAGTGCCCGTCGAAGCACCGCAATCGAAAGGGTGAGAGACGGCCCAGCTTTCCGCCTGCAAAAGGCCGGGCCCTTATGCCGCGGCCCGGGTGAAGCGGCCGCTGTTGTAGTCCTCGATGGCCTGCCGGATTTCCGCCTCGGTATTCATGACGAACGGACCGTAACCGACGATGGGCTCGTCGATCGGCTCGCCGGTCAGGACCAGCAGCTTGGCATCGCCCTCGGCATGGATGGCGACCTCGCTGTCTTCGCGATCGAGCAGCACCATCTCCGCCTCGCCCGCTTCCTGCGCACCGTTGACGGTGACGTGGCCTGTCAGCACCACGAGCATCGCGGTGTGCCCCTCGGGCAGATCGAGCGTCACGTCGGCATCGCGCGCCAACGCGACGTCCCAGACGTTGACGGGCGTGAAGGTCTTGGCGGGCCCCTTGGCTTCGCCGAGCTCGCCGGCAATGATGCGGGCCGTGCCGGCGCCGTGCGGAAGATCGACGATCGGGATGTCTGCCGCGAGGATGCCTTGGTAGCCACCCGGCGCCATCTTGTCGCTGGCGGGCAGATTCACCCAGAGCTGGACCATACGAAACGGCCCGCCAGTCTTGGCGAAGGCCGGGGAATGGTACTCCTCGTGGACGATGCCGCCCGCCGCCGTCATCCACTGGACGTCGCCGGGCCCGATGATGCCGCCGTTCCCAGCGGAATCGCGGTGCTCGACTTCGCCGTCGTAAACGATGGTGACGGTCTCGAAGCCCCGATGCGGATGCTCGCCCACGCCGCGTCGGCCGGTGGTCGGCTCGAAGAAATGCGGGCCGGCATAGTCGAGCAACAGGAACGGGCTGATCTGCGCGCCGAGCTGGTTATAGGAAAAGAGCGAGCGGACGGGGAATCCATCGCCCACCCAGTGGCCACGGTTGTTTCCATAGCGGCCGAGAATCTTCTTGGTCATGGTTCGTCTCCGGGGCGCCGGACGAGGTCCGACCGTCGTTAAGCCTGAGATAGTGTCGCAAAACCGCCCCTGGAAGATCGCGAGACCCGCTCAGCCTGCTCCCGTCGAACGGCGATGGAGCCCGTTCGCACGATCAAGCTGTTGCCAACGCACTGCGCGCGCGGCGATAATTCGGCGATGTGCGTTCTGGCATTTGCGTGGCAAGCCCATCCCCGGTGGCCGCTGGTCGTCGCCGGCAATCGCGACGAACTTCATGATCGCCCCACCGCGCCACTGGCACGCTGGGAGGAGGCCGATTACCTGATCGCGGGCCGAGACCTGCAATCAGGTGGAACCTGGCTGGGTGTTTCGGAGCGAGGGCGGTTCGCGGTGGTGACAAACCTCAGGGGCTTCGGCCCGCCCGAGCCGCAGCGCGCTTCGCGCGGGGCACTGGTTACCAGCGTGCTCGCGGGCGAGGAGCCGCTCGACGCCATCGATGAGGTCGAGTTCGGCCAGTTCAATCCCTTCAACCTGATCGCCGCGGACCGCGAAGCGGCATGGTTCCTGTCGAACCGGCGCGCACCCGTGCGCAGTCGCCTTGCACCCGGCATCTACGGCTTGTCCAACGGAGCCCTCGACGAGCCCTGGCCGAAGACCCTCCAGCTCAAGGCGCGGCTGCTCGACTGGATCGTCAAGGGGGGCGAACGCCCAGAAGTCTTGCTGGAGGCGCTTCGGGACGACACGATGCACGAGGCTGGGATAGGCCCGACGACATCGTCCGACGTGCCGGAAGAGCCGATGCGTTCGCCAATCTTCATCCGCAACCCGGTCTACGGGACGAGGTCGAGCACGGTCGTGGCGATCGACGACCAGGGGAAGGGGACAATCGTGGAGCGGCGCCACGACAAAGCCGGCGAGCCGAACGGTCAGACCCGCCTGACATTCTCCTGGCCGGGATGACTGGCGGTAAGTGGACCCTTTGGTGAGGACCCTCTTGGGAGGGCGATACCGCTTGCGCGTTGCTGGGTGGTCCCTACGGGAGGGCCGCCTTGAGCTCCAAAGGCCCGGGGAGCTTCTCTGGTTCCAATTCGCCTTCTCGCTGGCTAACGTACTGCCCCAACACGAAGTCCAGAAAACCCGGGGCCGGGTCTTTCCGGACGTATCGGTACTGGAGGAAATGGCGCGGGAACGTGGCGTCGAATTCGTTACGATTCCCGACGGTCATCCGTGACAGCTCGCAGATGACGGCATCGTGATCAGCTCCCCGGCGCGTCCGCAGCGCGGTCTGGTTCGCTCGTTATCGCTGACGCACGCGGTCCTCTACGGCCTGGGCGTTACGATCGGGGCCGGGATATATGTGCTAGTCGGTGTGATGGCAGACCGCAGCGGGATGCACGCTCCGCTGGCGTTCCTCGTTGCCGCCATACCGATGGGGTTGAGTGCTGTTTCGTTCGCCGAACTCGGCACGCGCATGCCGGTGAGTGCGAGCGAAGCGGCCTACGTCCAGGCAGCATTCAATCGCAAGTGGCTCAGTCTCGCGGTCGGCCTCCTGGTGGTCGGCACCGCTACCATCTCCGCCGCCACGATCGCGAGCGGCAGCGCTGGATATATCGCGTCGTTTCTCGATTGGTCCGATTTCTGGATTATCGCTGGGGTGGTCCTGTTCATGGGAGCGGTGTCGTGCCTCGCCACGACCCAGTCGGTCACCTTCGCCGGGATAATGACCGTGGTCGAGATCGGCGGGCTCGCCATGATCGTCGCGGCCGGGGCCACCATGGGCGCGGAACCCATCGAGCGGCTACCTGAACTCGCGCCTGGTGCCGGCGACGCGACCGCCTGGGTTTCGGTGCTCGGATCAAGCCTGGTGGCGGTGTTCGCGTTTCTCGGCTTCGAGCATCTGGTCAACATCTCGGAGGAGTTGAAGGAGCCGACACGAACCTTGCCGCGCGCGCTGTTCCTGACGCTGGGAATAACGGCGGTGCTCTACTTCCTGGTGGTCTGGATCGCGGTGGTCGCGATTCCGCCGATTGAGTTAGGCGCCTCCGAGGCGCCCCTGGCGCTCGTATTCGAGCGCCTGACCGGATTTCCGTTGGTAACGATGAGCGCCATCGCCATCGTCGCCACCCTCAACGGCGTGGTGGTGCATATGATCATGATCGCGCGCGTCCTCTTCGGAATGGCGCGGCAGGGCTTCCTGCCGTCGCGGCTCGGCACCGTCAACTCCGTGACGGGCACCCCGCTCGTCGCCACCGCCGTCGGAGTGGCGGCGATCCTGGCGCTCGCCGTCGCGCTGTCGCTTGGCGGCCTGGCTGACCTCGCGGCACGAGGTACGCTTGTGATCTTCGCGATCATCAATCTGGCGCTATTCAAGATTAAGAGATCGGAAGCGAGCGCGCCTGACAACGTTTTCGTTTGCCCGGTATGGGTGCCAGTGGTTGGCTTCGTATCCACGGTGGCGCTGCTTGCCGCTGACCTTGCTCTCTAGGGCGCGAGCGATCGTCAACAGCGCCGAAGCATACACACGTTCGAGGGGGTGACAGCAGAAGCTATCTGCACTGCCAACCTGCCCTCCGGTTCTCCCAGTATGGTGCGGAGTTCCTTGTCTTGGGCCGTTTCGCTCAACTAACCGGGCGTTCGCGGCGAAATTGATCTACGCAATTGTCCGCTCTCAAACGACAGCTATCTGCATTTACCAGCTGCGGACCTGCCCTTCAGCAGACGGCCCACTGCCGGTCATTCAGTCGAACAGCCTAGGCGCGAAATCCGCGAGGTACCGGCGCCAGTTGATCCAGGTGTGGCCGCCGCCGGTCTCGTTGTAAACATGGTCGATGCCGTACTTGTCCAGCATCGCGCGGGTGGGAGCGACAGTTCCGTAGAGGAAATCGTCCTTGCCCATCGCATAGTAGACGAGGTCGAGGTCCTGGGCGGCCTTCTTCAACGCGGCGTCATTGGCCGTTTCGTACGCCGCTCCTTCAGTTGGTCCCTGCATCCCGAGGCCCATAGAGAAAATGCCGATGTGGTCGAACAGTTCGGGATGGGTGAGGCCGAAGCGCAGAGTGTGCGCACCGCCCATCGAAAGGCCGGCCATCGCGCGGTTGGGCTGGTCGGCGAGGGTCCGGAAGCTTGCGTCCACGTATGGGATCAGACTGCCGATCAGATCGTCGCCGAAGTCGGTATTGGCGAGCATGTTACCGCCCGGCCGGTCGGGAGTGTGGCCGAACGGCATAACGACGATCATCGGCTTCGCTGTCCCGGCGGCGATCAGGTTGTCGAGGATCACATGCGCGCGGCCAACCGAGGTCCAGGAGTCGTAGCTGTCGCCTGCGCCGTGGACGAGGTAGAGCACGGGGTAGCGCCCGACGCCGCTCATGTAGCCGGGCGGGGTATAGACCATGGCGGTGCGTTGCTCCCCGAGCGCGTCCGACCAGTAGTCGATGCGGCTGACCGCGCCGTGCGGCACGTCCTTCCTCCAGGTTTGGAACTCGCCCGCCGGGCCGGTCGTCTCGAACGTCGAGTTGGTGCCCACCCGCTCGTGGCTGAAGGTCGTGCCTTGGGGATCGGGGACTTTGACGCCGTCCACCTGGAACGCGAAGCGATAAGTGTCCGGCGGGACCGGGACGACGGTCGTCGCGGTCCATAGGCCCATCGCGTCCTTCGCCATCGTCAAACCGCGCGCACTGCCGGGCTGAAAGCCCGTCGGGATCGCTTCGTCGATGTCGTTGCTGACCACCCGCACCTCGCGCGCTTCCGGCGCGCAGATGCGGAACGTGACTCGGCCGTCGGCGAGCTGCTCAACCGACTTCCAGGGGGCCGGCGCGGTGAACATGCCTTGCGGACGGCAGTCCATGGGGGCCGCGGGCCCGGACTGGGCGAGCGCCGGTACAGCGGACAGCGCAGTGAGCATAACGGTGAAGCCGGCAAAGGTTTTCATGGCAATCGTTCCCTCTGAAACGGGCTGGTCGACATTTCGGTGCTCGCCCGCTCGATGATCGTGCAGGCGAGGCGGACGGTTTCGGTTAGGGTGGGCTCGCCCGAGCTCGCTGAGGCGATCAGCGCTGCTGCCGCGTTGTGAGCGAGCTCGACGGTGGGCTGGCGGACCGACGTGAGTGCCGGCGTGGTGAGGCTGGCGATTGAGGAATCGTCGAAGCCGGCGATGGCGAGATCTTGAGGCACGGCGAGACCGAGTGCGGCGGCGGCTCTGAGCGCTCCCGCAGCCATCGCGTCGTTCGCGGCGAACAACGCGGTTGGACGGTCGGAGGCGGACAGCAGGCGGAGACCCTCGCGCTCTCCCGAAGCGAGGAAGAAGTCGCCTTCGCCGATCCGCGCGCGGGCGCCGTGGCAGGCTGCGACGGCGGCGTCGAATCCCTCTCTACGGGCGCGGGCGGCGAGGTGGTCGGGCGGCCCGGATATGAAAGCAACGCGGCGATGACCCATGGCGAGCAGACGCTCGGTCAGCGTGCGCGCGGCGGCAAAATCGTCGACCGCGAGGCAAGCGCCGCGGCCAGGCAACGCGCCTGGCATGAGCCGGACGTAGCGGATGGCGCGCTGCTCGAGGATATCCAGTAGCCAGGCGAGGTCGCACAGGGGAGGTGTGAGGATCACGCCGTCAGGCACCAGATCGTCGAGCAGCGCGCCGGCGACGGCCGTTGCCTTGCGCCGGTCGCCGTAAGCGAGGCGTTCCAGCACGAGGTGGAAGCCGGCCGGGCGGCAGGCCTGGGTGCAACCGGCGATCACCTCGCCGAGGTATTCTGGAAATAGAGTCCGTTCGTGGCTCGAGGGTTCTTCGCGGCTGCCGGCGAGCAGCGCGATCGAAAACGTGCGACTGGATCGCAAGGCGCGGGCCGCGCGATGCGGGCGGTAGCCAAGCGATTCCATCGCCGCTTCGACGGCTTCGCGCATGGCGGCGTTTACCCGGCCGTCGCAGTTCATCACGCGCGAGACGGTCTTGAACGAGACGCCGGCTGCGCGCGCGACGTCCTTGATCGTCGGCCGTCTGGTGCTTTCGCTCCCACCCTCGCGCCCCGGATTTGACAAGCGCCGTCCTTCGCCCCTAGCTCACCTGGAGACAACGTTGTCCGCAATATCGACAAAGGGCAAGGGGGATACGGATGACGTCAGTGGCGAAACGGCTCGTCAGGCACGGCCGGCTCATGTTGGGCGCGCTTTGCGTGCTCGCGCCCGTGCCGATCGCGGCGCAAACCGATCCCGAAGCGCGCGCTGCGGCGACAGAGGCGCAGATGACCGATGATGAGCGGATCGCGCTGACGCTCGGCCACCTCACGTCTTCGATGCCGGGGCGCCCTGCGCCGCCACCGGAAGCGCGACCGGGTGCGGGATATATCGCGGGGGTTCCGCGCCTCGGGGTGCCGGCGCTATACGAGACCGACGCCAGCCTCGGCGTGAGCTGGATCGGCGGCGCACGCGGCAGCGGGGGAACGCAGTTGCCGTCGGGGGTCGCACAAGGCGCCACCTGGAACGTCGAACTGGTCGAGCGCGGCGGGCGGATGATCGGCTCCGAAGCGCGCGCCAAAGGGTTTAACGTGATGCTGGCCGGCGGGATCAACCTGATGCGCGAACCGCGCAGCGGCCGGACGTTCGAATACTTCGGGGAGGACCCGCTGCATGCCGGCCTGCTCGGCGGCGCTGCCGTGCGCGGTATCCAGTCGAACCACGTGATCTCGACACTCAAGCACTTCGTGATCAACCCGCAGGAGACGGGCCGCGCGTTCATGAACACCGTGATCGCCGAGGACGCGTTGCGCGAGAGCGACCTGCTCGCGTTCGAGATCGCGATCGAGGAGGGAAATCCCGGCGCGATCATGTGCGCCTACAACGCCACCATGGGCGCTCAGAGCTGCGGAAACCGGTTCCTGCTCACCGAAGTGCTACGCGAGGATTGGGGTTACGAGGGCTTAGTGATGAGCGACTGGGGGGCGGTCGACGCGCTCGACTATGCGCTTGCGGGGCTCGACCAGCAATCGGGCGCGGGGATCGATCCCCAGCCGTTCTTCGGCCAGCCGCTCAAGCAGGCGGCGCAGAGCGATCCAGTTTATCGCGAGAGGCTGGCGGAGATGGTCCGCCGTATCCTCTATGCGATCTACGACAACGGGCTCGATGCACATCCTGCCGCGATCGGATCGGTCGATACGGCAGCGAATTCCGAAGTGGCGCTCCAGGTCGCGCGAGAGGGCATCGTGCTCTTGACCAATGAGGGCGGCATCCTGCCCCTCGGTGCGGAGGTGAAGCGCATTGCGGTGATCGGCGGCCACGCCGATGCCGGCACGCCGGTCGGCGGCGGCTCATCAAAAGTCCTGGGCGACGAGGGACCCGCGTTCACGATGCCCTATCTGAGCGACGGCACCGCGCCTTTCGCCATGCTGATCGACCAAGTGTTCAACCGCTCGGCACCGCTCGCCGCGATTCGCGCGACGGCGCCCGACGCAGCCGTACGGTTCAGCGCCGGCCGCCATGCAAGCGAAGCAGCGCGGATCGCAGGCCAAGCGGACGTGGCGATCGTCTTCGCCAATCAGTATCAGACCGAAGGCTTCGATCTGCCCGACCTCTCGTTGCCTAATTTTCAGGATGCACTGATTTCAGCGGTGGCAAAGGCCAATCCCAACACGGTCGTCGTGCTCCAGACCGGTGGACCGGTGACGATGCCGTGGAAGGACGAGGTGAGGGCCATCATCGAGGCCTGGTATCCCGGCGCGCGCGGCGGCGAGGCGATCGCGGAGGTGCTGTTCGGCAAGGTGAATCCTTCGGGGCGGCTGCCGATCAGCTTTCCCCGGTCGCTCGAGCAGTTGCCGCGGCCGCAGCTCGACGGGGAGGACGCGGTCGAGCCGAACTTCGTCGGGGTCGGGGCGCCAGGGCAGGCACTCGATGTGAACTACGACATCGAAGGCTCCGACATTGGCTACCGCTGGTATGCGCGCGAGGGGCTTGAGCCGCTGTTCCCGTTCGGCCACGGACTCAGCTACACGAGCTTCGCGCACGAGGGGCTGGTGATCGCGCTCGACGGGGATCGCCTGACCGCGCGGTTCACCGTCCGCAACACAGGCGAGCGTGCCGGCGCTGATGTGGCGCAGGTTTACCTCGCCAGCGCTGCGGGCAAAGAACTCCGACGACTTGCTGGCTTTGCGAAGGTCGAGCTTGCAGCGGGCGAGGCAAAACAGATCGAGATCCCACTCGAGTGGCGCACGATCGCCGAGTGGACCGAAGGGGCTTGGCGGGTTGAGGCTGGTGAGTACGAGTTCGTGCTTGCGCAAAACGCGTTGGCCGACGGTGTTTCCGGCTCCGTGGAACTCCCCTCGCGGCAGCTTAAAGATTGATGGTCGCTGAAGCACGAATTGACAGCGCTTCCAAGAGCCCGTCAGACTGGCACGTTCGGACCGAAGTTCACGCGCTTGGCCGAAGTGCTTGCGCGGGGCGCGAATGCCTTGGAACTTCGCGCTGATCCAGCGGGGTCTCGCGCCCGAGCGCCTTCTGGTCTTTGAGGTTCGTGGCTCGATCAACCCCTTTGCCAATGCTGTGCGCAATGTCGCCGGCCTAGAGTTGATCGACGAAGAGGAGCTCGAGGGCGACGAGGGTGACAAGCAGCCTTACGCCTATCTCCTTGTCCCCGACATGGTTGCGCTTCGCAATCTGGAGTCCCTGTGGCGCCGCTGGCAGACCGGGCAGTTGGTTCGCGGCGAGACGCTTTGGGCCGCTGTGTTCGATTTGCTTCGCGACCTGCGGCCGTGGGGTCCGCTCGATCGCGTGAACGCGAGTGATGCCTCGTTTCTCGAGGCGGCGGTCGACGGTCTCGACGATGCTGCATTGGTCCGGCTGGAAGTGGAACTCGTATTCCGTGAGCGCGATGCGATCGCGGCAGAGCAAGAGGCCAATGTTCGCGCGGCGATCGTCGGGCGTGGTGGCTTGGTCATCTCTCAAGCACGCATCGCGGACATCGGTTATCATGCGCTGCTCGTTGATCTGCCAGCTGCCGTCGTAAGGCAAATCGTCGCCCGGCACTTGGACGGTGTCGCCGGTCTCGAGCCGGTACTTCACATCCGCCCGCAAAGCGCATCCACTGAAATTGAAATTGCGGATACCGGCGAAGCGCCAACTTCCGCGCCTGACGATCGGGCACTTGGCGAACCCATTCTGGCGTTGCTGGACGGCGTACCAGTTGCGGCCCATCGGTTGCTCGCACGCCATATCGATCTCGACGACCCATTCGATCTTGAACCCGGTGCCTTAGTCGCAAATCGATCGCACGGCACCGCCATGGCCTCCTTGATCGTTCATGGTGATCGAAACGAGACTGCAGCGTCGCTGCCGCGTCAAATTCACATGCTTCCGGTAATGGGCAACAATGATGGCTTCCCCACCGACCGGCTGGTGGTCGATCTCATATATCTGGCTATCATGCGCTTGCACGAAAATCGGCCCAATGTCCTGATCGTCAATCTCTCGCTTGGGAATCCGGTTCGACCGTTTCACGGTCAGCTCTCGCCATGGGCGCGGCTGCTCGATCGATTGTCCGCGCGCTTTGGGATTTTATTCATTGTCAGCGCCGGCAACGCTACGAGCGACATTGCGGTACCCGCCTATCCGACCGGACTGGCGTATGAGCAGGCCGACGGTGATCACCGAGCAACCTCGATGATCAGCGCGCTACAGGCCGTTATTGGTGACCGGCGGATGTTCTCGCCCGCTGAAACGATTAACGGCGTGACGGTTGGTGCTTGGAACAAGGACGCGGTATCCGATGCGGATCGAGCCTTGGCACGCGTCTTGGTCGATCCCTATCCCGCCCACGATGCGGCCAACCCGTCGAGTGCCCTGGGGCCTGGGTTTGCGCGATCTGTGAAACCCGACATCCTATTGCCCGGTGCGCGCGAGCATGTGCGGGTTGTGCGAAATCACGATCATATCGAAGTGCGACCCGGCCGAGCTTCGCGTGGTGCCGGTCTCAAGGTCGCGGCCCCTCCGGCGGGCGGCCGCGAGAATCAGGAAGGTTATACCAATGGGACAAGCGCGGCTGCCGCGCTTGCGTCGCGGAGCTGCCACCGTATCCATGACTCGTTGGAGCTTGCATATGGTGAAGCTTTCCTCGCGCTGCCGTCGCTCGAACGTGCCGCGCTGCTAAAAGCGCTACTCGTCCATCCAGCGCGCTGGCCGCGCGGCGTGGCCGACCTGATCAAGGCGACAGTCGGCCCTTGGGGACGCGGTCAGGCAAGCAAGCAAAAGGACAATATTCGTCGGTTCATAGGATTCGGCTGTGTTGATGCCGACGAGGCGGTCGCATGTGCAGCGGATCGCGCTACGTTCTTCGCGACGGGCACCCTGCCACGCGATCGTAATCTCACTGTCGCTGTCCCCGTACCGCTGGCGATGGGCGGCAAGGCCAGGCCGCATAGCCTGTCAGCAACCCTCGCATGGTTCACGCCCGTATCGCCGGGTCGTAAAAGCTATCGCACATCCCGGTTAAAGATCCTGAAGCCTACCGCAATTGGCGATTTGGGCGTGGCTGGCCATGGCTGGCAGCCGGATGAGAACCAGACCAATCGCGGAACGATTTTTTCACGGTGCTGGGAGGGGAGTGACGCCCCGATCGTGACGGCAGATATGACCGTGCCGCTCGTAGTGCAGCGCGATCCCGATCAAGGCGTAACCGTCGATGACCCCGTCACCTTTGGCCTAGCCGTTACGCTCGCGATGCCCGGTGAGGTGGCCTTGTACGACGAAGTTTTCGCGCGGGTTCAGCCGCCAATCCGCGCTGTTGCCAAGTGATGAAACTGACGGTGCGGGATCAAGGTCCGAGGTAGAGCATCCCATTCACACCGGGAGAGGCGCCGGTTTGAATGTCCGCTTTGGCAGACTTCTGATCGCAGAGCGGCCTGGCCGCTCCCGGCCCAAATGGCGTCATTTCCGCCCGCGTGGGTCGCTAATCACGTACTTCTGGTCCCGCTCTTGGGCGGCTAACGGATGTACTCAGAAGCGCGCTCGTGCGCCTAAAGTGTAATAGCGCCCGATCGTGTCAAAATAGACGGGGTTGGTGGGAAACTGGAATTCCGGGACGATCGGAGGATCCTGGTTCAGGAGATTGTTGATCCGGAAAAACAGTTCGAAGCCACGACCATCTTCCCAACCCGGACCCAGCTTCGCGGTACCGAACAGGTTCACATAGAAGCGGCTCGGCACGCTATTGTCGGTGATGCTGTTTTGCAGAGTGGGCGAATAGTCCGGATCGCTCGGATCGATGTACTCGGCATTGAGCACGCCGCTGTCGATGTAGCGACCCTGGAGCGTTGCGCTGAAGCGCGGGTTGAGGAAGGTGACGAAGGCATTGGCGCTCCATTTCGGGGCCGAGATGCTGCCCGCGACACCCGTTTGCCCGGCCCTGTCGATCTCCTGCCCGAAAGCGACCGTGGTCAGTTCGTCGGTATAAGTCGCCAAAGCGCGCAGGAGCAATTGGTTCTCACCCTGCAAATCCATCCGGTAGTCGGCCTCGATGTCGATGCCGCTGGTGCGGAGTTCCTCGAGGTTGAGGGAGACGTTGCGGATCTCGGTGATGTTCTCGCCCATCGCCACGCTGCCGTCGTTGAGCAGCGAACAAGCTGCCTCGCGCCCGTTGAAGCATTCGTTGATGATATTCTGGAAGCCGCCGGGCGGCGAGCCGATGTAGTCCTTTACCGTGATGTGGAAGTAGTCGACGGAGACACGGAATCCGTCGAGCGCACCAGCCGGAGTGAAAATGGCACCGACGCCCCAGGTGTCTGCCTTTTCCGGCTCGACGAATGGGCTGCCTCCGTTGAGCAGCGAGGGATTGACCGATTGCGTCGGATTGAAGGGGTTGACGATGGTGGTGAACGAGCTCGCGGAGGAAAGGAACAACTCCGCGAAGTTCGGTGCGCGGATATCGCGTGAACGGCTGGCGCGGAATCTCAGCCAATCCGCGGGTTCCCAATTGGCGCTCACCTTCCACGCCGTAGCGTCGAAAGAGTTTTCAACCTCCGTGCGGAGATAGCTTCCGAATCCGGAGATGTCGTAATGCGTGTGGCGGAGCGCGGCGTTCACCGACAGCGCCTTTGCGAAAGGCTGGTCCGCGAGCAGGGGCACCTCGAGCTCGGCGTAGCCTTCGATCACCTCGGTCTTGCCGTCGTAATCGGCGCCGAAGTTCTGGAAATAGGCGTAGAGGTTGGACAGCGGATCGTGCACGACATCGATCGTGTCGACCCTGTATTCGGCCCCCACGGCAAGCCCGATGTTGCCCGCGGGAAGCTCGAAGAGGCTGCCGCGCAAGTTGGCGGCGATCACATGCTGATCGAGCGTGATGTCCTCGATCAGCGTGCCGTAGACATAGTCGCGAGCCGCGGGATCGTAGTTGCCGGCACCGAACAGGTTGAGGGGAACGCAGCCGGCCGCCGCCTGGCGAAGCGCCGGGTCCGGGCTCAGCAGCGCCCGGCAAGTCGGCGCACCGGTCGCGGGATCGACGACCGCATCCGCGGCGAAGTAAAACAGCGCATTGCTCTGCGCGATCAACGCCGGGTTGCCGATCGGAGTTGCCGGGTCGCCAACGACCAGGTTGCTCTCCACCTGCTGCAGCCGATCGGTGCGGCTGTACTGATAGTAGCCGTCCCAGTCCCAGGCGCTGCCGAGCGATCCTGAAATCCCCGCCGCCGCACGCCAGGTATCGGCCTCCGAGGTGCTGAAGCCGCGCGCCAGGTCGTCCAACAGTCGCGCCATCGCGAAGGCAGGCGCCGCCGGGCGCTGCAGCGAGGACGGCGCGGTCGGTTGCGCCTGCTGTCCTGCAGGGAGCACCGCCCGCACGCTAGCGGGAATGAACGGATTGTCGCCGTAGATCGGGATGCCGGTGCTGAAGAATGCGGTCTGCAGCAGTTCGCCGCTGACGTGGCCGTAGGTGCCTTCGACAAAGGCGGTGATGTCGTCGGTGAGGTCGTAGTTGAAATGGGCGTTCACCGAATATCGTTCGACCGGAACGGTGATGTTTGCGTGGATGTAGGCTGGCACGATGTCGCCGCCGACCTGGAACAGGGCGAACGCCGGACTGCCGACGTCGAAGGGCTGGGCCTGGCCGTTCTCGTCGAAGGTGATGCCTCCTGTTCCGAACAGGTTGGTCGCCCCGCCGTAGACGACACCGCCGCTATTGAAGCGCAGGCCGGCATTGTCGTTGCTGCGCACGTAGTTGGGAAGGCCGTTGTCGCGGGCGTAGAACAGGTTCGTGACGACCGCGCCTGGGGTACACCAATCGCGTGTGAAGCAGTTGCCGATGCCTTTCTGGTCCGCGTACTCGCCGCCGATCACGAAATGGCCGCGATCCCCCACTGGAGCACCCCAGGCGAGCGCGGCGTGGTATCGTTCGCCATCGCCTTCCTCCGAAATGCCGAAATCGGCCTCGGCCTTGAGGCCCTCGAGGTCGTCGTCGAGAATGACGTTGATCACGCCGGTGATCGCGTCCGAACCGTACGCGGCGGACGCGCCGCCGGTGACGATTTCGGTCCGCTCGACGAGGATCGACGGAATGAAGTTCAGGTCGACCGAACCCTCGCGCGTGGTCGGGGCGAACCGCCGACCGTTCACGAGCACCAGGTTGCGGGTGACGCCGAGCCCGCGCAAGTTGACGATGCGGGCTCCCACATTGAAGCTGCCGAAGCCTTGCGTCTGGGGGCCAGTGCTATCCCGGAACGATGGCAGCTCGGTAATCGCTTCGGCAATATTCGTGACCCCCCGCCGCGCAAGGTCGTCACCGTCAAGCGTGGTCACCGGTGAAGGGCTGTCGAAAGTAGAGCGGCTCAACCGCGATCCGGTGACGATGATCGAGTCGCCGGTTCGATCGCCTTGACTGTCGTCCGGGGCGCTGACCGCCGCAGCGGGGACTTGTTCTTGAGCTTGCGCGGGAACGGTGGCGAGGCCGTACAAGGTGCTGGCAGCAAGCAGGTACGGACGGATTGCGGACGACACGATGCGGCGCATGATCTCTCCCCATGTTCCCGACGTCTCTGAAGATCTCGACGGGACGGGTGGCATGGGACTGACCCAAGCCGCGCCAATACGACGGATCTTCACGCTCGGTTTCGAGTCTTTGTGTGCCCTTGAGGTTATCAAAGTCAAGACGGGGGTGAACTTTACTTCGCCTGGCTAGTGCCGGTCAGCCAAAGGCAAAAAATTTGGGCTGCCCGCGCCCCGCCGGTTCTTGTGAAAGCCTAGGGACGGGCCAATCACGAGTTTGACATAATCAACTCGATCAGTTAGGGTTTGGATGAGATTCGTGACCGGTCATCAGTTTTGTCCGGGCGCGCTTCAAGGATTTGAACCTGCGGGAGGCGTCGCCGCGGCGGCGAACGAAGTTGGCTCGGTGTCGGACAGGCCCGACGCCCGGCTAGCCGGCCTGCTTGAGCATCAAGGAGTATGCAGCATGAGACGCGCAATTGCAGGACTGGGCGCTGTTGCCTTGTTGGCCATCGTTCCGATGATCTCCTCCGCGCACCATTCGACCGCGATGTTCGAATGGGGCAACGAGGCCTCGCTCAAGAATGTCCGGGTCGATCGGTGGGAGTGGACCAACCCCCACACCTTTCTTTACGTCTCGGCCACCGACGAAAAAGGGCAGCGGGTCCGCTGGGCATTCGAGGGGATGAGTCCTAACCACCTCGTCCGCGCGGGCTGGTCGAAGCGTTCGCTCAAACCCGGCGACGAGGTCGACCTCACCTATTACCCGCTGCGCGACAATCGGAACGGCGGATTCAACGTCACGGTCACCTTGCCCGGGGGAGCCAAGTTGCAGCAATTGCCCAGCCGCTGACCGCGGTCATTGCGCATCCGCCACCATCGCGTTGGCGTTCCTGATCAATCGCTCGAGATAGGTTTGCAGCCGATCTCGCTGGGCTGGTTTCATGTCAGCGACAAGAATCGCGTTGCGGCGAAGCGAGTCGGTTTCCATGACGTCGTGGAGACGCTGCCCTTCGGCGGTAAGACTAAAGCCTACTCGCTCCCCGGGTTGCGCGCCGCTTCTGCTTACCAACTCGCGTTGGACCATCCCATCGAGCGCGCGGCTCACCTGGGCCTTGTCGCTGTAGATGTGTCCCACCAGCTCGGTGAAGGACACGCAGGGCCTGTACGCAATGTTCGCGAGGATGCGCCATTCGTAGCTCGACAGCCCTGCGAGGCGCTTGAACGCGAGGCTTGCGCTACGTCCGATCGTGGTTGCTACGCTCACGACTGCTGGATGGACGCGGCTGTGAATTTCCGCCGGGCCACCCTCCGCGGCTTGGTCGCCCGCGTGTTCTTCTCTCTCGGCCCTGGAGGATTCCTCAGCCAGGAGAGAAGACGCCCTTTGCAGCAGGTTGGCCAAGAGGCCGCCGAGCTCGAACAACTCCAGCGGCTCGAACCCCCACGTCAAGTCTCGTTCGCGTCGCAGGGCCACGTCCTGCATCGATTTCGCCAACTCCTGGCCCCGGGCCGTCAGTCGATAAGGGTCGCGCTGGCGGTCCCGGCTTACAAGGACCGCCTTGCGAAGCGAGCCGAGCGCGCGACTGACCTGTCCGATGTCGTTGCCCAGGACGGCGGCGAGATGGGACACGCGCGCCTCCTCGAGCCGAAAGAGAGTCAGAACGATGCGACGTTCCATCAAGTCCTGCGGAGCCAGATGGGCGTAATCCACGCGCGCGCTCTTGCGCAGCAGGCCCGCCAGCAACAGGAAATGCGCGCCCAACAGCTCCCGCTGTACGCCGACCAATGAGACGGACGTCAGGCTGGCCCTACTTCCTCGAGGTAGAGGATTTGCCACCAACAAGGTCGAATCCTTCAGAAGACGTGTGTTCATCAGTACCTGCTCGCATACTTCACAATATCACTGGATAATCCCAGTCCTCCCGTTCGACTGAATGATCATCGCATGCAAAAGCGGGCTTCTTGGGCGCAATCCAAGGAACGGGAGGCGAGCCAGCCCGACACGCACGAGCAGGTGGAGCAAGGATGGTGACCGAGCCATGCGCGACACCCTCCACGTTCCCCGGCAGCGATGTGAATCGCCGATCTCGGTTCACGCCAAGCCGCCGTTGCAGCAAACGCGGCGGAGCATCTGGTAAATCTAGGGCAGGCGCCTACCCGATGAGAAACGGAGCTACTTCCATGGCTGACATGAGGAATTGCAGGCCTGCCGCGTGGCAATTTGAATGCAGGCCGGCCGCTGGAGGTGTCATCTGTAGCACTTTGACGTCTCGCTCGAACTCACAATAGGATCATTCCACCCCGTCGAGCCGCGCTGCCTCCAGCGGACCCAGCCTGAAAGGCGACGCGCGGCTATGACTCTCTCCTAGTCAGAACCGGCCATTCTGCAGACGGCCCAATAAGCCACACTGTCGCAGCCGAGCTCCAGCCGACGCTTTGCAGCGGAGATCACAGGATCCCAGGCAATCGTCTCGTATTCAACCATATTGACTGCCTCCTGGAGAACGTCGAGCGCGGCGCGCGCGCCATATTTGCGCCCCACGCTGGCGGGGGCATGGCCCGCGAGCAGATCGGCGATCTCTTCTTTCATCAGCGTCTGTCGGCAGGCACGCTTCATGGCGTGGCGAAACGAATGGAAGACTTTCTCCTCATCATCGACGCCGAGCTTGCGGATCCGGCGGATGAGACGACGTGAGACGGCCTTGCTGCGGTTGCCGTACCGATCGGCTTCGAGTTCGTCGAACAGCCAATCGCAACCGCGCGCCCGCTGGTGTTCGACAAACTCCAGGAACCCAGCCTCGATAAGAATCCAGTGCAGCGGCACGTCCCGATAGGCAGCGCGGGTCTTCGATCGCTTGCTCATCTGTCCCGCTTCCGCTTGCTCCCGGCGCTTGCGCCGTGAATCCCGCTCAACCCGGATATACCAGATACCGCGCTCGCGCTTGATGTTCTGCGGGCGGAACTTGGCCATCTCCTCGATGCGAAAGCCCGTCAGGGGCGCCATAAAGAGCAACCAAAACTCGGTGAGCGTGAGTTTGCTGTCCGGATCTGTCATCAGATCGGACCCGAAGATCTTCGCCAGCTCATGGGGTTCGAAAGCAAGGCGGGCGTCAGGTTCGCTAGTTGCGTCGGCGACCGAGACCGCGGCAGCGGGGTTGGTCTTGATCAGGCGAAGGGGATCGCAGGCATAGCCCAGCGTGACCCGGATGCCTGATACAAGCTTGCCCACCGTTGGGCCTGACAAGCAACGAAGGCCGTTGCTCCGGGCGACCTCGATTTGCTCGAGCAGCGGAAGAGCGGCAACGGTGCGTTTCGGGCGGCTCGGCAGCCGGCGCATCGCCTCGCGAAAATCGAGGACCATGTCGCTGGTAATCGCAGTCACGTGCTGGTCGCCGAAGAGCTCGACAAATCGCCGGACAGCCACACGCCACTCGTCGCACAGCTTCTTGGATTCGAGCGGCTGCCCACCTGCCCATGCTTCGAACACTTGCGAAATCGTCCGAGCGCGTCCGGGCTGTCCGAGGATTCGCTCGCGCAAAGGGGACGTCGAGGCCGCATCCACAGCCGGCGCGTTAGCCACTGCAGGGGCAGGCTTGGATCCATGGGAGTGCTCTGTCGTGGCGGCGGCTATTTCCGGAGGCAGGGGGAACGCAGCTTTCAAGGGCCCCAGGGCTGGCAGGGGGTAGTGTGCTAGACGCCGGAGATAATGCTCAGCAGCGACGGCAAACATGCGCTCATCCATGTCCAGCTCGACGCCAGCGGCTTCGAATGCCTCCTTGAGGAAATCAATTGCGACGCCCCATGCTCGGATTGAGTGGATACGGTGTACCGCCTCCGCCCCAGACAGGATTGCGGCACGATCTCGCAGCATCGATCGCCGGAGCGAGATCGCTTGCCGCTGCGCTTTGTCGGTATAGCCCGGATAGGATGCTGTGAGTAGCGGATGATCCGCTTCGGGCGCGAGGCCGAAGTCTTCTGCGGCGAAGACGGGGATGGAAGCCTGCTCGGCTTCGGCAGCACATTCCAGTTCGTAGGCAATCACACGATCGAGCCCGCCGTAGCGCCCGCTCTCGGCTTCGAAATGGCGGTCGATCACCTCAACCCCAGCCCGCTCGGCCTGCGCCTGAAGCTCAGCCTCAATCGCGTCAAACCGCTCCAGCCACTCGCCCTGACGGATCGCGCACAACCTGCGTGCTTCTCCGAGATCGGCGGTGTTGAGGGATTGCTTGATTTCGCCTTTGCCGACCACGCGACGATAGCGCGTCGGAACGACCATGCGGAACCAATAGAAGGAAGAGTTGGAACGCTTCCAGGGGGAGACCAGACGAGTGCTCATATGGACCACCTAAATGGACCACCTGACCGCGCATAAGGGCCACACTTCCGGAAGTTTTCCGGTTTTCTGCCAGTTTCTGGCGTTTTGGTGACCCCTACGGGAATCGAACCCGTGTTTCAGCCGTGAGAGGGCCGCGTCCTGACCGCTAGACGAAGGGGCCTTGGTAACCAGCAATATTGCCTTCGCTGGTGACCCCTACGGGAATCGAACCCGTGTTTCAGCCGTGAAAGGGCCGCGTCCTAACCGCTAGACGAAGGGGCCACGCCGGAAGGCGAGCGGCGCACTTAGTTGGGGGGAGGGAAGCGGTCAAGCCCCCGGACGCGCGCATTCTTCAGTCGGCCCAGGCGGCGTCCTCGAGGTGCAGCTCGGCCTGGGGACGGCTGCCCCAGTCGTCGAGCTTGGCGCGGCCCGCCAGCCACAGGCGCCGACCTTTGGCGCCGTGCAGCAAGGCCTGGCCGAGCTCGCTCGACGCCATGCGGAAGGCGATGGCCTTGAACGAGGCGCCGTCCTGCCCGCCGGCGATGAGCCGCAGGTGATCGTTGCCGACGATATCCGCCTTGATCAGGTGCACCGGGCCAACGGCGATGCGCGGCCCAGGCCAGCCTACGCCGAATGGGCCCGCGCTGTCGAGCGTGGCGACGAGCTCGGGAGTGAGTCCGCCGGGCGCGAGCGAAACATCGAGCAGCGTGGTCTGCTCCGCTGAGGCGCGGGCGACGGCGCCGGCGAGGCGTTCGTCGAGCCATTCCCCGAGCGCCTCGACCTTGTCCGCCGCCACGGTGAGGCCGGCGGCCATCGCGTGCCCGCCGCCCGCCACCAGGAAACCGCTATCGCGCGCGCCGATGATCGCGGCGCCGAGGTCGACGCCCGCGATCGAGCGGCCCGAGCCCTTGCCCTGGCCCGTCTCGTCGTCGAGCGCGATGACGATTGCGGGCTTGCCGGCCTTCTCCTTGATCCGGCCCGCCACGATGCCGATCACGCCGGGATGCCACCCGCGGCCGGCAAGCGTGATGACGGCGCGATTGTGCTGGGCGTCCAACAGCGCCTCGGCGGCTTCCTGCACCGCAAACTCGATCGCGCGCCGCTCTTCGTTGAGCTGGGAAAGTTGCGCGGCGATCGCGCGGGCCTCGTCGGGGTCCTCGGTGGTCAGGAGGCGAACGCCGAGAGTGGCTTCGCCCACGCGGCCGCCGGCATTGATCCGTGGGCCGAGCGCGAAGCCGCAGTCGCTGCAGCTCGGCGCGCGGTTCAGGCGGCTTGCGTCGATCAGCGCCGCGAGCCCCACGTTGCCGCGCCGCGCCATCACCTTGAGCCCTTGCGAGACGAAGGCGCGGTTGAGACCGCGGATCGCGGCGACGTCGGCCACCGTGCCGAGCGCGACGAGATCGAGCAGCGACATCAGGTCGGGCTCTGACCGCGCTTCGAAGAAGCCGCGCCGGCGCAAGGTGCGCACCACGGCCACGGCGAGGACGAAGGCGACGCCGACCGCCGCCAGATGGCCGTGCGCCGCGGCGGTCTCGTTCTCGTCGAGGCGGTTGGGGTTCACCAAGGCGAAGGCGCGCGGCAGGTCCGACGAGCACTTGTGATGGTCGACGACGATCACGTCGATGCCGGCGTCGTGCGCCGCCGCTAGCGCGTCGTGCGCCATGGCTCCGCAATCGACGGTGACGACCAGGCTGGAACCTTCCGAGCCAAGCCTGACCAGCGCTTCGCCGCTGGGTCCGTATCCCTCGAGAAGGCGATCGGGAATGTAGTGCCGGGCCTGGTGCCCGAGCATGCGGAACAGCCGAATGAGCAGGGCAGCGCTGGTCGCTCCGTCGACATCGTAATCGCCGAAGACGGTGACGGTCTCGCCAGCCAGGACGGCCTCGGAAATCCGCTCGGCCGCCAGGTCCATGTCGTTGAACTCGGACGGATCGGGCAGGAACGCACGCAAGCTGGGACTGCGATGGCGCGCCAGGTCCTCGCGGTCGACGCCGCGGGCGAGCAGCAACTGGGTGACGATATCGTCAGTGATTCCGCCTGCTTCGCTGACAAGATCCATGTTGCCGCCGCGCCAGCGCCAGGCCTTGCCGGTCAGCGAGCGTTCGACGCCGAGGACTGCGGAGCGGGTCGTCATGACTGCGTTGCTAGCCGAGTGGGCATCGCCGCGAAAGATCGAGGCCTTTCATCTTCGACAGACATGTTAGACTGGCGCGATGAGGGGGATCGTTCTGGCCGTTGCGGGCGATGCCGCGCACAACTTCGCAAAGCCCGTGCGCGAGGCGATCACGCTGGTCGCGGGAATCGGCGTGGCTGGCGACGCGCACAGTGGTGCCACGGTGCAGCACCGGTCGCGCCTGGCGCGCACCCCCGGCGCGCCGAACCTGCGGCAGGTCCACCTGATTCACGCCGAGCTGTTCGAGGAGCTCGCAAAGGCCGGATTCGCGGTCGGTCCAGGGAGCTTGGGCGAGAACGTGACGACGCGCGGCCTCGACCTGCTGGCCCTGCCGCGCGGTGCACGGTTACGCCTCGGCGGCGCGGCGCTGCTGGAAGTGACCGGCTTGCGCAATCCATGCTGGCAGATCGACAGCAACATCGCCCCTGGAGCGATGTCTGCGGTGCTGGATCGCGGCGAGGACGGCTCGCTCGTCCGCAAGGCAGGCGTGATGGCCTTGGTGCTTGCGGGCGGCGAGGTCCGGGCGGGCGATCCGATCGAGGTTTCGCTGTCGGCCGAGCGTTATCCGCTCGAACCGGTCTAGCGGCTTCAGGCCGAGACGCGCAGCTCGTCGTAGACGGGATCGTAACGCAGGCCGAGGCCGACCGAGCGGAGCGTATCGAGTGGCACATAGCTGTCGGCCGCCGCTGATTCGCGCAGGCGGGCGAAATCCTCGGAGCCAAAGCGATCCGAGAGCACGTCGAGGATTCCCGAGAGCTGCACGTCGATGGTGCGGTTCTGGTTCATTCGGAACGCCACCTGTCCGACCGCTTCTTCCCCGAGCCTGATCGTCATCCTCGAAGGCGTGTCGGATTGTAGCAGCGCCAGTTCTTGCTGGCTCAGACGGGCGGGCGGCGGAAGGACCACCTGCATGGCAGCGGTCTTGTCGGCGAGACTGGGGCCGCCGGGCGTGAGGCCGGGCTCATGGAGCTGCGGCACGCGGACACTGGGAGCACGGCCCGCGTCGATCTGCGCGATGTCGACCGCGCGGATGGCTTCCGGGGCTTGTTGGACGATCAGAGGGGCGGCCGGAGCTAACGGATTCGATGAAAACGGGGCCGCCGCAACGGCCACGCCCGGTGGCGCATGCTCCGCGGTAGCGGGGCCGATAGCCATCGAGCCATCAGAAGAACCGGATTGCAGTCCAATCTCGGCGAGTGGCGGAGGTGTGACGAAAGGAAGCGGCCGAGATTCGCCGGCCACCGTCAGAACGGTCGGGACTTCGCGATCGGGTGAAGGTTCGAGCAGTTCCGAAACGGCGGATGCTGGGCCGGCCGGCATGACCGGAATGATCGGGGCCTGTGCCGCAAGCGACGGCACGACGAGTTCGTCGCGCGGCACCGCGACGACCGGACGAACTTCGAAAGAGGCAGGCGCGAACCACGCGAAAACGAGCAAGCCGACGGCCAACGGCCGTGCCGCTGCGCGAATGCCATACGTGCGACGAACGCGGTCCACGGTATCCCCCTTCAGGGAGATTACCTAGCCGGCTCGCTCCGCGCAATCAATCGAAGGCCGCTTCTTGTCCTGCCCGGGGACGTCAGCTCTCGGTCTCGGCCGCCGCATTGGCCGCGCTGAGGATGGCGCGCACGCTCGCGGTGGCGACATCCTCGTCGATGCCAACGCCCCAGACGGTCTCGCCGTTGGGGAGGGCGCACTCGAGATAGGTCGCGGCACGCGCATCGGTGCCCTTGCCGAGCGCGTGTTCGGTATAGTCGAGCACTTCGATGTCGAGGCCGAAGGTCTGCTTGAGCGTGGCGAGCACCGAGGAAACGAGGCCTTTGCCGCGCCCGCTCACGTTCTGGCGCGTGCCGCCCACGGTGAGCGTTCCGGCGAAGAGCCGGGTGCCGTCGCTGGCGCGACTTTCCTCGTAGTCGACCAGCTCGAACGTCGCACCCGCGGGCTCGAGGTAGTAGGCGTTCTGGAAGGCGTGCCAGATGTCCTCGGAATTGAGCTCGCGACCCAGCTCGTCGGCCAGATGCTGGACGTGGCGGGAGAAGTGGACCTGGAGCTTCTTCGGCAGCTTGAGACCCTGGCCCTGCTCCAGCACCCAGGCGAAGCCGCCCTTGCCAGACTGCGAGTTGACGCGGATCACCGCCTCGTAGTTGCGGCCGAGGTCGGCCGGGTCGATCGGCAGATAGGGGACGCGCCAGAACTCGTCGTTCTGCACGTCGTGCGCTTCGAAGCCCTTTTTGATCGCGTCCTGGTGGCTGCCCGAGAAGGCCGTGAACACCAGCTCGCCGCCATAAGGGTGGCGCGGATGGACGGGGATCTGGTTGCAGTATTCGACCGTCTCGATGATCCGGTCGATCTCCGAGAAATCGAGGCCAGGATCGATGCCCTGGGTGTACATGTTGAGCGCCACCGTCACGAGGCAGCAGTTGCCGGTGCGTTCGCCGTTGCCGAACAGGCAGCCTTCGACCCGGTCGGCGCCCGCCATGATGCCCAGCTCCGCCGCGGCGACGCCGGTGCCGCGGTCGTTATGGGTGTGCAGGCTGACGGCCGCCGCTTCGCGGTTCGGCAGGTTGCGGCAGAAATACTCGATCTGGTCGGCATAGACGTTGGGGGTCGCCGCTTCGACAGTAGCGGGCAGGTTGAGGATGAGCGGCCGTTCCCGGGTGGGTCGGAGCACGTCCATCACGGCCTCGCAGACCTCGAGGCTGAAATCGATCTCCGCTGTGGAGAAGGTCTCGGGCGAATACTCGAAATGCCAGTCGGTGTCGGGCCGCTTGGCCGCCTCGTCGCGCAGCATCTTGGCGGCGTTGATGGCGATCTGCTTCACCTCGTCGCGCGTCATCCGGAACACGATCTCGCGCCAGGCCGGGCTGACGGCGTTGTAGACGTGGACGATCGCGGCGCGGGCCCCTTCGAGGCTCTCGAACGAGCGCTGGATCAGGTCCTTGCGAGCCTGGGTCAGGACCTGGACGGTCACGTCGTCGGGTATCTTGCCTGAGCGCACCAGTCCCTGGATGAAGTCGAACTCGGTCTGACCTGCGGCGGGAAAGCCGATTTCGATCTCCTTCACGCCGATCTCGACGAGCAGGTCGAAGAAGCGGTTCTTCTTCACCGCATCCATCGGGTCGACGATGGCCTGGTTGCCGTCGCGCAAGTCGGTGGAGAGCCAGCGCGGGGGCTTGGTGATCGTCCGGTTGGGCCACTGCCGGTCGGGCAGGTTTACCGGAGGGAAGTGCCTGTACTTGCGGCCCGGATCCGAGAGCATCGTCATGTTCGTGCCTTAACGCCTGGTCGCCGCGCGGCAAGAGCGGGGCGACGTTTCGACTTGTGGGTTGAAGAGCCCTTAGGCGGGCGCCCGCGCAGCGCGCAGGCCAAGTGACGCGCCTAAGGGCGCGTAAGTCGAAGCAGCGACAGAAGCTCGCGGCGGTTCATGGGCTTCGAATAGGCGCAAATGGTAAACAGAGTCCAGCACCATCGTGCCGGACGGGGCAGGGGGCGCCCCGAAGGACGCCCCGCTATCCGTTACTTCTTCTCGGCGGCGACGGTGATATCGAGCTCGACTTCGTCGGACAGGCCGAACGGAATTCCGAAGCTGACATTCCAGTCGGACCGCTTGATCGTGGCGCGGCCGTGGAAGCCGATCGTCTTCACCTGGCTCATCGGGTTGTTGCCCGCGCCGGCGAACTCGGCCGCGACGGTGACCGGCTTGGTGACCCCGTTCATGGTCAGGTCGCCGATGATGTTCGCCGTCGTTCCGCCGGTCGATTCGATCCGGGTCGAAACGAAGCGCGCCGGAGCCGGATCGGCGCCGAAGAAGTCCGGAGCCTTGCCGTCGGCGCCTGCGCGCAGCAGGTGATCCCTGAGACCTGCGCTCGGCACGACGACCGAAGCGATCGGGATCGTCACGTCGACCTTGGACGCGGTCGGGTTCGCCGGATCGGCGGTGATGGTGCCGGAGACGTCACCGAAGATGCCGAAGTAGTCATTGAACCCGAAGTGGTTGAGCTTCCAGCCCACCATGGAGTGCGCGGCGTCGACCGTGTACGTACCGGCTTCGACGCGGCTGACGTCGGCCTGGCCCGGAATCTGCGGTGCACCGCCCTGTTGGGCGTGAAGCGTGCCGAAGGTCAGCGCCGCGAGGCTCGCCGCGGCGAGAGTGAGGGTCAATTTGCGCATGAGGGGTCTCCCAGGTTATATTCCGGCGCAATCTGGCGCGGGCGTTTGACAATGTCCACTGCGAACGCGCGCGCCCTGTCGACGCGCAGGGGCCGTTGCCTCGAGGTCGGTCGCGGTAAGAGCGGGCTTCAGCCGCAGCGGAACAGCTTGATCCGGCCGTCCACGCCGAGCTCGACGTTGAGCCGCGAGGGGCTGAAGTCCATCGTGATCGGGTCGCCCTGGGTATAGTAGCGGATCGCGCGATCTCCGACGGCGGCGGCGATTTCGTCCTTCACGGTCTGAGTGGGCAGGACGTTGAGCCAGCGATCGAGCTTGTCGGCACCGCACTGGCTGTCGTCCGCCTCGCCGCTGGTGGTGACGGCCGGTTCCTCGGGCGGGGTGGGAGCATTCTCGGGCACGGCGGCCACCTCCGTGGGGGTTGCCGCGGCCTCCTCGGGAGCCGGTGGGCTCGTGCTATCGGCCTCGCACGCGCAAAGCGCGCTCGCGGCCAGCAGCGGCAGGATGAATCGCATTGGCATGCGACCGGAACGCCGCCCGCGTGGCGACGTTCCGGCGCGCTTGGCTCAGTTCTTTTCCTGGTCGACCAGCTTGTTCTTGCCGATCCACGGCATCATCGCGCGCAGTTGCGAGCCGGTCCGCTCGATCGGGTGCGCCTCGGCGGCCTTGCGGGCAGCCTTGAGCTCGGGCTGGCCGGCGCGGTTGTCGAGCACGAAGTTCTTCACGAACCGCCCCGACTGGATGTCGGCCAGCACGCGCTTCATCTCGGCCTTGGTCTCATCGGTGATGATGCGCGGGCCGGTGGTGATGTCGCCGTATTCCGCGGTGTTCGAGATCGAGTAGCGCATGTTGGCGATCCCGCCCTCGTAGAGCAGGTCGACGATCAGCTTGGTCTCGTGGAGGCACTCGAAATAGGCCATCTCCGGCGCATACCCGGCCTCGACCAGCGTCTCGAAACCGGCCTGGATCAGGTGCGTGATGCCGCCGCACAGCACGGCCTGCTCGCCGAACAGGTCGGTCTCGCACTCTTCCTTGAAGTTGGTCTCGATGATGCCCGAACGGCCGCCGCCGACTCCGCTCGCATAGGCGAGCGCGATGTCGTGCGCGTTGCCGCTGGCGTCCTGGTGCACCGCGATCAGGCACGGCACGCCGCCGCCCTTGAGGTACTCACCGCGCACCGTATGGCCGGGGCCCTTCGGCGCGATCATGATCACGTCGATGTCCTCCGGCGCCTCGATCAGCCCGAAGTGGATGTTGAGGCCGTGCGCGAAGGCGAGGGCGGCCCCGGGCTTCATGTTGCCCTTGAGGTCGTTCTCCCAGATCGCAGCCTGGTGCTCGTCGGGCGCGAGGATCATCAGGATGTCGGCCCATCCGGCCGCTTCCTTGTTGCTCAGTACCTTGAAGCCGGCGCCCTCCGCCTTCTTGGCCGAAGCCGAGCCGGGCCGCAGCGCGATCGCAACGTCCTTCACGCCGCTGTCGCGCAGGTTCTGCGCGTGGGCGTGGCCCTGGCTGCCGTAGCCGAGCACGGCGATCTTCTTGTCCGTGACCAGGTTCAGGTCGGCGTCGGCGTCGTAATAAACCTTCATGTCTCGTCCTATTCAAAACTCGTCATGCTGAACGCGGTTCAGCATCCATCGTGCAACATATCCCGCTCCTTGCCTTGGGGCACCATGGACCCTGAAACAAGTTCGGGGCGACGGTGAAGGGCAGGAGGGGCGTGAAAGACTAAGCCCCTTCGGCGCCGCGCATCATGCCGACGATGCCGGTCCGGCCGACCTCGACCAGCCCCAGCTCGCGCATCAGGCCGACGAACGTGTCGATCTTGTCGGGCGACCCGGTCAGCTCGAAGATGAAGCTCGAGGTCGTGGTGTCGACCACCTTGGCGCGGAACACGTCGGCCAGGCGCAGCGCTTCGACGCGGTTCTCGCCCTTGCCGGCCACCTTGATCAGCGCCAGCTCGCGCTCCACGTGCGGGCCGGCCTGGGTGAGGTCGACGACGCGATGCACCGGCACCAGCCGCTCGAGCTGCGCCTCGATCTGGTCGATCACCTGCGGCGAGCCGTTGGTGACGATGGTGATGCGGCTGACCGAGTGGTTCTCGCTGATGTCGGCCACCGTCAGGCTGTCGATGTTGTAGCCGCGCGCGGTGAACAGCCCGGCGATCTTGGCGAGAATGCCCGCCTCGTTGTCGACGGTGACCGTGAGCACATGGCGCTCGGTGTCGCGATGCTGGATCTTCATCACACCAGGGCCTTCGCTTCGTCGTCCATCGTGCCGGCGTGCTGGTCGCCATAGAGCAGCATCTCGGTATGCGCCGCCCCGCTCGGGATCATCGGGAAGCAGTTAGCCTCCTTCGAAACCTGGCAATCGACCATGACCGGTCCGTCGTGCGCCATCATCGCGCGGATGCCCTCGTCGAGTTGGTCCTCGCTCTCGATGCGGATACCCTTCCACCCATAGGCTTCGGAAAGCCGGACGAAATCGGGCAGGCTGTCCGAATAGCTGTTCGAATAGCGGCTCTCATAGGTCAGCTCCTGCCACTGGCGGACCATGCCCATGTACTCGTTGTTGAGGATGAACACCTTGACCGGGAGGCGGAACTGGCTGGCAGTGCCGAGTTCCTGGATGTTCATCTGGATCGAGGCTTCGCCCGCGATGTCGATCACCAGCTTGCCCGGATTGCCGAGCTGCGCGCCGATCGCGGCCGGTAGGCCATAGCCCATCGTGCCGAGCCCGCCGCTGGTCAGCCAGCGGTTGGGCTTGTCGAAGCCGAAGTACTGCGCGGCCCACATCTGGTGCTGGCCGACTTCGGTGGTGATGATCGGATCCTGCTCGCGGGTCAGGTCGAACAGGCGCTGGACCGCGTACTGCGGCATGATCGAACCGGACCGCCGCGGGTAGGCGAGGCTGTCCCGCGCCTTCCATCCGGCGATGCGGTTCTTCCACTCGGTCAAGTTGGCAGCGTTGCGGCTGCCCCAGGCGCTGATCAGCTGCTCGAGCACCGTCGCGCAATCGCCGACGATGCCGAGATCGACCGGGATGACCTTGTTGATCGAGGCGCGATCGATATCGATGT
The DNA here is from genome assembly GCA_023433305.1 of Pseudomonadota bacterium. Classification (GTDB taxonomy): domain Bacteria; phylum Pseudomonadota; class Alphaproteobacteria; order Sphingomonadales; family Sphingomonadaceae; genus Croceibacterium_A. The sequence continues at coordinate 40,092 of JAEZCZ010000060.1, forward strand.
GGATCTTCTTGGAACCCGGCGAAAAGGCGTCGAGACGGCCGGTCACACGGTCGTCGAACCGCGCGCCGATGTTCACCATCACGTCGCACTGGTTCATCGCCATGTTGGCTTCGTAGGTCCCGTGCATGCCCAGCATGCCCAGCCAATCCGGATGATCGGCGGGGAAAGCCCCCAGGCCCATCAATGTCGAAGTGAGCGGGGCGCCGGTGAGTTGCTGGAACTCGCGCAGCAGCTCGGTGGCGCGAGGGCCGGAATTGATCACGCCGCCGCCGGTATAGAAGATCGGGCGCTCGGATCGGGCGATCAGCGCGATGGCTTCGTCGATCTCGTCGGCCGAGGCCACCATCCGCGGGATGTACCGCTTCGGGCGCTGCGGTGCCGCGTCGGACAAGGTGGCGGTCGCGACCTGGACGTTCTTGGGAATGTCCACGACGACGGGCCCGGGCCTGCCGGTGGTCGCAATCTCGAACGCCTCGTCGATCGTCGCAGCCAGCTCGGACGGATCGCGCACGAGGTAATTGTGCTTGGTGCAATGGCGCGTGAGGCCGATCGTATCGGCTTCCTGGAACGCGTCGGTGCCGATCAGGTTCGTCGCGACCTGGCCGGTGATGACGACCAGCGGGATCGAATCCATGAAGGCGTCGGCGATGCCGGTGATCGCGTTCGTCGCGCCGGGGCCCGAGGTGACGAGCACGACGCCGGGCTTGCCGGTCGAGCGGGCATAGCCTTCCGCGGCGTGCGCGGCGCCAGCTTCGTGCCGCACGAGGATGTGGCGGAGGCGATGGTCGGCGAACAGCTCGTCGTAGATGGGCAGCACCGCGCCGCCCGGATAACCGAAGACGAATTCCACACCCTGGCGAACCAGGGTTTCGACCAATATCGCAGCGCCGCTGCGTTCCTCGGACACGTTCATTCCTCCTGAAAAAGACGGACCCGGCGCGATTGCCTCGCGCCGGGCCGCCCTCTCCCAAAAACTCGCCAAGCCCGCAAGCTCGGTGAGCCCGCTGCTAGGCGACAGGATATGTCATGTCAAGGGCTAATGTTGAAGCATTATTTCAAATAGCGCTTCAGGCGAGTAATCATCCGTCTCAACCCGTCGCCAGTGGCTCGGCGGCTGATGGCGGAACCAGGTGTACTGGCGCTTGGCGTACTGCCGCGTGGCGGCCTGGCCGCGCTGCACGGCTTCCTCCAGGGACCAGCGCTTATCCAGGAAGCCCGTTAGCTCCGCGACACCGATGGCGCGCATGACGGGGCTGAGACCAGGCAGCCGCCGGCCGAGCAGGGCTTCCACTTCGCCTATGGCGCCGTCGTCGATCATCCGCTCGAACCGGAGATCGCAACGCCGGTAGAGCGCCTCGCGGTCGGGCAGGAGGATCGCGGGATGGAGCGCGATCGTATCGCCAATTCCTCCCGCTCGCTCGGCCTGCCATTCCGCGAGCGGCCGGCCGGTCGAACGGACGACTTCGAGCGCGCGGGCGATGCGGGTCGAGTCCGCCGGGTTGAGCGCTGCGGCCCGTTCGGGGTCTTCGGCTTGGAGCGCGGCATGGGCTTGCGCGGTGGGTAGGGCGCGGACGGCCTCGCGGATTGCCGGGTCGATCGGGGGGACGGGAGCGATGCCGTCGAGCAGCGTGCGGATATAGAGTCCGGTTCCACCGACGAGAATCGGAATGCGTCCGGCGAGATGGGCATTCTCGATCTCGCGCTTTGCCGCGGCGGCCCAATCGGCGGCGGAGCAGGGGTCGGCTCCGTCCCACGCGCCGAACAGGCGGTGCTCGACGCCGCGCATCTCCGCTTCGGACGGTCGGGCGCTGAGAATGCGCAAGTCGCTGTAGACTTGCGCGCTGTCGGCATTGATCACGACTGCGGAGCCGCCGCGCGCCTCGATCGCCAGCGCCAGCTCGACGGCGAGATCGCTCTTGCCGCTCGCGGTCGGCCCTGCAATGAGCGCGACCGCCTTCTTCTCCGGAGATTCCCCGTTGCTCATCGCGCGGCTGATAGCAGACCTCGACACGCTCGAACCACGCCTCGATGCCGCCACGGCTGCATTGGCGGCGGAAGGGATGCCGATCGCCGAGGCGGTGATGCTCGACCACTGGAGCGAAGTCCTTCAGCTCATGCTGCCGCACGGCGACGGCGCCGTGCTCCGGCGCGTGATCGATGCGCATTTCGGTCCTTGCGATGCGATCGTCAGCGATCGGGACTTCCGCGTTCCGGACGTGTTCGTCTCCGACATGGATTCGACGATGATCGGGCAGGAGTGCATCGACGAGCTGGCCGATTTCGCGGGCCTCAAGGACCGCATCGCCGCGATTACCGAGCGGGCGATGCAGGGCGAGCTCGATTTCGAATCCGCACTGCGCGAGCGAGTGGGCTTGCTCGCTGACCTCGAGGAAGCCGTCATCGGGACATGCCTGACCGAGCGGATCGCGCCCGCGCCAGGCGCGCGCACCCTGGTCGCGACGCTCAAGCACCACGGCTGCCGCACGGTCCTGGTAACCGGCGGGTTCCATCACTTCGCCGATCCCGTCGCCGAGGACCTCGGCTTCGACCGCGTGGTCGGTAACCGTCTTGCGGTGTCCGAGGGCCGGCTGTCGGGCGAGCTGGTGGGCGGAGTTACCGATTCGTCGGTCAAGGCGCAGGTCCTGCGCGAGGAGATGGATCGGCTCGGCGACAACGCCGCCAGCCTTGCGGCGGGGGACGGCGCCAACGACATCCCGATACTGCAGGCGGCTACCTGGGGCGTCGCCTATCGCGCCAAGCCCAAGGCGCGCGAGGCCGCGAACGGCTGGATCGACCGCGGCGACCTGACCTCGATCCTCAAGCTGCTCGAGATCCCCGAGCACGACTGGCAGGTTCGCTAGGCCGGGAGCGGCCGCGGCGCATTGAGCCGCATCGGCTCCCACTTCCACCGCGCCAGGCTGCGCCAGGCCCATTCGAACGGGCCGTAGCGATAGCGATCGAGCCACCACTTCGACCATAGCAGCATGAAGGCCCATACCGGGGGCACGACCAGCCAGGCCTCGCCCCGCGACAGTTCGCCGTAGAGCCCGCCGAAGGTGCCGAAGAACAACAGCGTCCCGATCACGGTCGCGCCGAGGTAATTGGTAAAGGCAGCGCGCCCCACGGCGGCGAAGCGATCGGCGATGGCTCCGCGATGCGTGAAGATCAGCATGATCAGCGCCGCGTAGCCCAGCGCGCCGACCGGATGGAGCGGGCTGACGTAGATGCGCGTCCACGGGAAATAGACCTCGGGCGCGAAGTCGGAGGCGAGCGTGAGATAAGCCGCCCACGCGTGGACGGCGAGGTCGATGCCCAGGCAAGCCGCCGCGATCGCGGTGTAGCGGCGCCGGCTCCACGCACCGGTCAGGAAACCCGACTTGAAGCCCGCGATGCCGATCAGCATCAGCCCGAACGTTTCGAGGCCGTAGCCGGGCACCGACATCCACGGGCGCAGCGCGGCCTGGCCGCTGGTCTTGGCCCGGAAGTGGGCAGCGATGCTGGCGTGCTCCGCCTTGTCGCGCGCGATATCGTCGGCGAGCGTCGCCGGCGGGTTCAGCATCTCGGCGACCTTGGCCTGCAAGTCCGGCGGAGCATCGGGAGCCCGGCTTGCTTCGACTTTCGCGACCATGCCCGCGGTTTCGACGAATTGCGGCGTGTAGAACAGCGCCAGCGCCAGGACCGCGATTCCGAGCAGCCATGCCGGCCGCAGGCGCCAGAAGAGGTAGGCGACCGAGCCGACCAGCGCGTAGTTCACCAGGATGTCGCCCCACCACAGCAGGTAATAGTGCGCCATGCCGAACAGCAGCAGCACGATCATGCGGGGGTAGTGCACCTGCCAGCCCTGCTTGCCGGCCGCCACCGCGCGCTCGACCACGACGGTGAGCGAGGCGCCGAACAGGATCGAGAACAGGCTGCGGAAGCGCCCGTCGACGAAGATCGAGTTGAGCGTCCACATGGCTTTGTCGCCGACCGACTCGAAGCCGTAGTCGGGCGGGTAGAAGTAGGCGCCTTCGAACATCGCCATCCCGACGACGTTGACCGAGAAGATGCCCATCACCGCGATGCCGCGGATCACGTCGAGTGATAGGATACGCTCGGGTGAAGTGGTCGCCATGTCGCGCTCCCCCTGCGGCGCCGAGGGCGTCAGGTGCGGTGGTTGTTACACCGGTTTGACGGCCCCGTGCAGCGGGCGCGCAAGTTGTCCGCCGATTTCACTCGTAACTCGGTCTAGTCGCGCGGGCCCGCCAACTGACGAAGGCGATCGGCAGGCCGGTCAGGATGCAATGCGAAAAGAGTTGCCGGGCGATCGCCCCTAGCTCGCGCGGCGTCTGGTAGCTCTCCCAGCGCAAAGGCATGACGATCCAGTACATCACAACCCACAGCGCCACGCCGTAGAGCGGGCCCGCGATCCACCAATAGCGGTCGAGGGCGGGAGTTCGGCGGGCAGCCCAGACGTACGCCGTGACCATCGCCGCCATGATCGCGAAGTGCACCAGCAGGCCGAGCAGCGGACCAGCGGGGCCCTGCCCGATCTCGTCGCCGAAGGGCCCGCTGGCGACGGTTTGAAGGACCGGCACGACCGCGCCGGCGAAAACGAACGCGGAAAGGATATCGAGCGTGCCGGCAAGAAGGGTGGCCAGGAGGATGGGACGGATCATCGCTTTCCCTCCTGCCGATGCGTCAACTCAACCGAACTGGTCCGCGGCGAACTTGGCGAAAGCATCGGCTCGGTGGCTGATGCGATGCTTTTCCTCCGGGTCCAACTCGCCGAAAGTTTCGCTGTGGCCTTTGGGTACGAAGATCGGGTCGTAGCCGAAGCCGCGATCGCCGCGCGGCGGCCAGACCAGCGCGCCGTCGGCCCTCCCTTCGTAGACCGCCTGCTCGCCATCGGGCCAGGCGAGGGCGAGGACGCAGGAGAACCAGGCCTCTCGCGGCGTATCCGGCCCGCGGCCGGCAAGCATTCCCTCTACCTTGCCCATCGCCATGTACCAGTCCCGGCCCGGATCGCCATCGCACCACTGGCGCTCGGCCCAGTCCGCCGTCCAAACCCCCGGTCGCCCGTCGAGCGCGGCGACCGACAGCCCGCTGTCATCGGCCAGGGCCGGGAGGCCCGAGCTCTCCGCGGCGGCGCGCGCCGTGATCAGCGCGTTCTCGACGAAGGTCCGCCCGGTTTCCGCGGGCTCGGGGAGGCCGAGCGAGCCGGCCGAAATGCACTCGATGCCGTAGGGTGCGAGAAGCGCGGCGATTTCCTTGAGCTTGCCCGCGTTGTGCGTGGCGATGACCAGCTTGCCGGAGCCGAGCTTCCGGCTCATCGCACTCGCGTCCGTGCCATGTCGACGTTTCGAGCCAACACATTGAACGCTGGATCGAGCGCACTACGCACCCGATGAAGCGCTTCATTGACACCCATTTTGGTCACCGGCCGACCGCCTCGCCTTGCGCGGCGAAGATGCGCTCACACCCGATGCGGGCGAGTCGGAGCAGGCGCAGCAGGCTCTCCTCGTCGTAGCAGGCGCCTTCGGCCGTGGCCTGCGCCTCGGCGATTTTGCCGCCTTCGATGAGCACGAAATTGGCGTCGGCGTCGGCCGCGCTGTCCTCGATGTAGTCGAGGTCGAGCACCGGAGTTCCCTGGTGAATCCCGCAACTTATCGCGGCAACTTTATGCAGGATGGGATCTTCGGTGAGAGCGCCGCCGGCCATCAGCTTGTCCACGGCGAGCCGCAGCGCGACCCATGCGCCCGAGATCGCCGCGGTGCGCGTGCCGCCGTCGGCCTGGATGACGTCGCAGTCGAGCACGATCTGCCGCTCGCCGAGCTTCTGAAGATCGGTCACCGCGCGTAAGGAGCGGCCGATAAGTCGCTGAATTTCCTGTGTGCGACCGCTCTGCTTTCCCTTCGCCGCCTCGCGGCTCCCGCGCGTGTGGGTGGCGCGCGGCAGCATCGAGTACTCGGCGGTCACCCAACCCTGGCCTTTGCCGCGCAAGAACGGCGGAACCCGCTCCTCGACGCTGGCGGTGACCAGCACGCGCGTATCGCCGAATGACACGAGCACCGACCCTTCCGCGTGCTTGGTGAAACCGGTCTGGATGTCGATGGCGCGCATTTCGTCGGGCGCACGGCCGGATGGTCGCATGGGGGCTCCGTAATGGGATAAACTTTCCTGCTAACGCCCTAGCGACTAGAGACACGGCTGTCATGGCCTCTCCCCCGGTATCCGAACTGACCGAGCGCGCCCGCGCGATTTTCCGCCTTGTGGTGGAAGGATATCTCGCGGGCGGGATGCCCGTCGGCTCGAAGACGCTCGCGGCCGAAGGCGGGATCAACCTCTCGCCCGCCTCGATCCGCTCGGTGCTGAGCGAGCTCGAAGCGCTGGGCCTGCTCGCCGCGCCGCATACCAGCGCGGGCCGCATGCCGACCGAGATGGGCCTGCGGCTGTTCGTGGACGGAATGATGCAGGTCGCCGAGCCGACCGCGCAGGAGCGCGCCGCGATCGAGCGACGACTGGCGCAGCCCGGCCCGATCGAAGCCGCGCTCGAAGCGACGAGCGCGGTGCTGTCGGACATCTCGGGCGCCGCCGGCATGGTGATGGTCCCGCGCCGCGAACCGCGCCTCGCCCAGATGAACATCGTTCCGCTCGACGGCGGACGCGCGCTCGCGGTGCTCGTCGGACAGGACGGCTCGATCGAGAATCGGCTGCTCGACCTGGCGCCGGGCACCGCGCTGTCCGCGCTGCAGGAAGCCTCGAACTATATCAGCGCGCACCTCGCCGGGCGGACCCTGGCGGAAGCGGGAAGGGCGATGCAGGCCGAAATCGCCTCCGGCCGTTCCGCGCTCGACGCCGCGAGCCGCGATCTCGTCGAACGTGGGCTGGCGGTGTGGAGCGAGGATGCGGCGCGCCGGCCGGTGCTGATCGTGCGCGGCCAGGCCAAGCTGCTCGACGAGGCGGCTTTGAGCGACATCGAACGCGTCCGATCGCTGATCGACGACCTCGAGGACAAGCAGTCGGTTGCCGAACTGCTCGACAGCGCGCGGGACGCGGAGGCGACGCGGATCTTCATCGGCAGCGAAAACCGCCTGTTCGCCTTGTCGGGATCCTCGGTGATCGCATCGCCCTATCGCGACCGCGAGGGCAAGGTCGTCGGCGTGCTCGGCGTGATCGGGCCGACGCGGTTGAATTACGCGCGGGTCGTGCCCATGGTGGATTTCACGGCCCGATCGCTGGGCAAGTTGATTGGCTGAAACTTCCAGGAACACGATGAACGATACCGAAAATCCCAGAGAGAATTTGGGCGACGAAGCGGTCGAGAAGGAGCTTGCCGGCGTGCCCGAGGAGATGCTCGACAAGGACGGCCTCGAAGCCGACGAAGGCTCGCTCGACGACGCGCTCAACTCGCTGCGCGGCGACCTCGAGAAGGCGCAGCAGGAAATGCTCTACGCCAAGGCCGAGGTGCAGAACGTGCGCCGGCGCCTGGAGAAGGACATCCAGGACGCGCGCACTTATGCGGCGACGGGTTTCGCGCGCGACATCCTCTCGGTGGCGGACAACCTCGCGCGCGCGCTCGACCACGTTCCGCCGGAAATGCGCGAGGACGAGAAGCTGAAAGGTTTCCTCGCCGGGATCGAAGCGACCCAACGCGAGCTCGACAAGGTATTCGGCCTTCACGGCATCACGCGCGTGGCGTCGAAGGGCCTGCCGCTCGACCCCAACCAGCACCAGGCAATGCTTGAAATCCCGACCGACGAAGCCGAGCCGGGCACGATCGTGCAGGAAATGCAGGCCGGCTACATGATCAAGGACCGCCTGCTGCGGCCCGCGATGGTCGGGGTGGCGAAGAAGCCGGGCTAATCAACGGCTGTTTGCGGAATTTTTCCGTCAAGCGTTGAAGCTCGGCGAGCATTTGATCCATCTCGGCAGTTGTCATCGTCTTTCGGTTCGACCAGTTCCGATTGCCGGGCGTCTGCCAGCTCACCGCCGCTTTGCCGTCGATGGTAGCGGGGCTCATCACCGCGTGCCCGATGGTGCCCCGCAAGTCGACGAATGCTTGCAGCTCTCGAAGAACCGGTTCGACATGCTCTCTGTGTTTCCAGAGTCCCGGTATGGCGACGCTTTTCCGTACCCGTTCGAACTTCTGGCCAAACAAGTATGGCGGTCGCTTTATTTCACCGAGCACGACCAAGCGATCGAGTGCAGTGCAGAGATGGTCTTCAATGAGAGCACATAACTGCAGAAACTCGCCGCGAAATCGAGCAGCACCGAGTTCAGCTTCGATGGGCTGGCATTCAAGCATCAGGCCCGCATAGCGACGAAGCGTTAAGCGATCACACCAGTTGCGCGCGGTTCTCGTCGCGGTGCTTCTTGAGGTACTTCATGAACGGGGTGCCGCCGGTGCCGACGTCGGGGTCGTTGCCGGCGATCGAGCCGGCCTGCTTGTTGATGTAGCTGGCGGCGTACTCGAGGTGGCGTGTGCGGAAGCGGGCGGCCTGCTCGAGGCAGGCGTTGAAGGCGTCGCGCAGGCTGGGTGCGTTGGCGCGCTCGACGAACTCGCGCAGCGTCGACTGCGCCGCGAGATCCTCGATGAAGCGGCGATGCGCGACCGGGCGGTAGTGATGGAGCTCGTCGAGGAAGCGCTTGAGCGGATCGTCGCTGTGTCCGACCCCGAACAGCGCGTCCATCGCCGGAACGATCGAGCTCTGCGATCCGGTCTGGCCGCGGAAAGCCTGCGGCTTGCCGCCGAACTTCTCGACGCCCTCGTAGATCAGGCCTTCGCCGAGCGCCGGGTTGTTCGCCCAGCCGTGGATGTAGGGGCGCACGCGGTGGAAATAGACGTAAGGATCGCAGCGCTCGGTCATCCGACTGAACACCGCGTAGATCCGCTCCCACGCGGCATGCATCCCGGTCAGCAGCGCTTCGCACAGCCCGGCGTCCTGGTCGCGCGCTGCGGCCACGAGCTGCGTGGCATTGTCCACCAGCACGCCTGCTTCGGCCTCGATCGCGACATGGATCATCACGAACCAGTTCTCGTCGGCGCCGCCGAGGAAATTCTGGACCATGCGGATGTTCTCGAGCGCGACCGGGCCCTGCTTGTCGATCCGCGCCCAATTGTCGAGCACGTAGGCGGAATAGGGCAGCAGCGGGGCCTGGCCGAGCCGGTCGGCGAGAGCGACTATCGGGCGAGCGAGGTCTGCGGGAAGGAAGGCTGGCGGATCGGGCTCGCCCCAGACGTAGGCCTGCACGAGGAAGCTGTAGTGCACCATCATCGTGCGCACCTGCTCCTCCGGAGCCTCTTTCACCCAGTCTTCGATGTCGGGTTCGGGCAGACGATCGAGCCAGTGGCGGACCCGGCCGCTCGTCAGCAGATCGCTCAGCCGCTCGGCGGTGTCGATCGCTTCCTCGAAGCGGGTGGGGAGAAAGACCTCGTCGATCTCGTAGTGCGAGAGAAAGCCGCGCTCGCGTGACATGCCGTAGTCGGAAAGCCGCATGGGAAATTCCGCTGTCGGGCGCGGGTTTGGCCGCCCGATATGATTTCAGAGGATACCAACGCGGGGTTTCAGGCTCAATTTCAGATTGCTGCGCGACTCCGCAACAAAGTTACCGGAGCGACCCGCCCGAGTGGCCGAAATCCTCGTGGACCATGTCGATCTCGCGGACACCGCGCCGTTGCCGCGCGGCGTCGACAAGGCGGCGAAGCTCCTCGCGGCGCGGTTGCGCGTTCTCGATGTGGCGCATCACGAGGTCGCCGACGCGGGTGGTCTCGTCGCTCGACGACACGCAGATGTTGCCGATCCCGGCCCACTGGTTGAGCAGGCTGAAATCCATCCGCACGTCCTTGATGCGGTACAGCTCGATCTCGTCGATCGACTTGAAGATGATGCCGCGGCGGACGACGAGCCGCTCGGGCGTGATCTCGTACTTCGCGGACATGTTCTGGAACCATTTCCAGAGGACGATCAGCACGGCGAGACCCGTCAGCACGAGCGGCCAGGCGCCCCAGTCGCCCGCCGCCGCGATCACGAGCGCGAAGCCGGCCAGGCCCATCACGACCGTGCCGATGCCGGCGGCGGTGCCCCTGAGCCAGCCGGCGGTCGAAGGCCGGAAGCTGTCGCGCACTTGGTTCATCGCAATTCCTCCCGCCTGGGAGCTTATCCTGCTCCGGGAAAATCGACCAGCAGATCGTATGCCGCCGGGTCGGCGATTCCGGGCAGGCGCAGCCCGCTCCTGAGCAGGAAGGCGTGGCGGACGATCTCCGCCTGCTGCTCGATCCCGTACTGTTCGAGCTTCCAGCCCGGCTTGAGGCTGTAATCGTAGCGGCACCAGGGATGGCGGTGCAGGATCAGGTACCAGTCGCCTCGAGCCTGAGTCTGCCAGACGTGCGTCATTTCATGGATGAACAAGCCCTGGCGATGCGGGCGCATAGCCGAGAAATCGTCGCAATAAGCGTCGCCAAGCGGGTGAAAATGAAGGTGCCCGCGCGGCGCCATCGTGATGCGGCGGGGCTGGAACGGAAAGAACTTGCGGCGACGGATCGTCACCTTGGCGTAATCGATCGCATCGCCGAAGACGCTCCGGGCGAGGGCGACCTCTCCTTCGCTGAGCCGGCGCTCGCCGCCGATCGGGCAGGCGAGCGC
>JAEZCZ010000082.1 GCA_023433305.1 Pseudomonadota bacterium
TCGATCAGAGTCTGCTGCTCCTGCTCCATCGCGTTCGCGCGCCATGCGAAAATGCCCAGGGTGACGACCAGGAGCAAGCACACGAAACTCAGGGTGACCACGATGCCGCGGAAATGGCGCGTCTTCAGTTCCGCCGTCTCATGGGTCAGCGTGCAGAACTCGTCGATGACGCTGCGCCGCCGTTCGTGTTCCTCGTCCGGGAACGAAATTGACATGTCCATGTCCGATTCCATCGTCGTATTGCCCAAGCTGCCGAACTCCTCGGCAGTTCGCCAAGACTACGCAAACCTGAACGAACAAGGTTTAGGAATCGTTAACGCCGGCAAGAATCGGCCGCGCGAAGCGTCGCTCCGTCGGTAACAAGGCCGCTTCGCTGTCGGAATCGACTTCGATCAGCGGCGCGCGAGGCGCACGCCGGTATCGACCGCGCCCGGCAGCGGGCGACCCTGGGCGTAGGCGAAGCATCCGGCGCCCGCGGCCTTGACCTGGCTGCACATCGAGGAGGCCGTCGCCTTGCCGAACCCGGCGGCCGAGACACGCCAGTACCGCTTGCCGCGCACCACCGCCTCGGTCACGACCATCTGGTGGCCTGACAGCTCGGGATACTTCTTGACGTAGATGCTCCAGGCGCGGTGCGCGCCCTGCTCGCTCGAGAAACTCCCGAGCTGGATGAGATGCGTGCCGCCAGAGCCCGGGTTGGCGCGGGCGACCTGGCCTTCACGCGGAGCTTGGCTTCGGGCCGGAGCGGCCTGGACCACCGGCTCGCGCACGAAGCGGCTGGCGTCCTGCGTCACGGCGCTTGCCGGCGCGGCGGCGAAGGCGCTCTCGAAGCGGTTGGCGGCCGGCTGCGGCTGTTCGTCGCGTGCGATCGGCGCCGAAGGCTGGCCCGCGGCGAGGGCGGGAAGCTCGGCCGTCGCGGCCGCGAACTCGGGCGCCGGCGCGGCGACGGCCTCGGCGGCGAGCTGCTCGATGCTCGGATTATTGCCCAACGCAAGCTGGATCGGCTGGCCAGCGTCGGCGCTTCCGGCCGGCACGTCAAGCAGCGCGGCGACGCGGACCTGCCACGCCTGCGGGCTGGCCATGCGCGCCCATTGCTCGATGCGGTCGTCGATCATGTTGGCGGGGACGTCCTGCGCGGCCATCAGGCGCGCTTCGCGCCACCGGCCCGCGAGGGCATAGGAATAGGCGAGGTTCTGCCGCATCTTGGCGGTGTTCTCGCCGTTGCGGATCGCGTTACCCATCAGGTGGATGCCGCGTTCCGGCTGCCCGGCGAGCGCCAGCGCCAGCCCGAGATCGGCCGTCGCGATCGAGCCTTCCCACTCGTTGAGCACCGCTTGGGCTTGCTGGTACTTGCCCTGCGCTGCCTGTGCGAGCGCCAGGCTCAGCGCGTTGCGCGCCGATTCGTCGCCGAGCTGCATCGCGTCGCCAAAGGTCGTTTCCGCCGAGGCAAAACGGCCCGCGTCGAGATAGGCCGACGCCAGCATGGCGCGGTAGGCGGCGTTGTGCGGTTCGGCGAGCACCGCCGCTTCTGCGTGCGCGATCGCCTTTTCGTGCTTGCCGGTGGCGAGTGCCTGCTCCGCCTTGGCGGCGGAAAGCGTAGCGGGCGGAGCTGCGTTGGTGGTGCAGCCCGTCAGGAGCACTCCGGCCATCGCGCTGGTGACGGCGAGACCGATCACGCGTTTGCTGGTTGCGGCGTTTTTCATGACGTTTCCGACCCTTTTCTGGTCTGTTTTCAGTCGCGCTTTACTTGCGCGGCGATCGCCTCGATCTCGGGGATGTCGGCGAGGAACTTGTCGAGCGCCGCCGTGACGAGCTGCTGCGCGCTGCGGTTCTTGACCGTGCTGGCGAGCCGCAGCTTGAGGTGACGCTTGGCGTCGAGGCGAAGCGTGAAGGCGGCGCGCCGGCTGGCATCGCTTGCCTTGCGGCGCACCGGCTCGCGCTCCTTCGAAGCAACCGGGGTTACCGATACCGGAGCAACCGCGGCGGCGGCCTGCCGTTGCTGGCGGCGCACCTCAGGCTCCTGCGCGGAGGCGGTCATTTCGGCACGGGCCTCGGAGTCGACGGCGCGCATTTCGGCCGCGGCCTCGGGGTTCGCCGGAGACGGCGTCAGCGAATAGACCTGGGCCTCGTGCAACGCGTTGGGACGAACGTCCTCGTCATCGCCCATGTCGTTCCAGCCGAGATCCTCGAGCTCTTCGGGATCCGGCGCGAGGGCCTGGGCGGCCTGGCCGCCCATTCCGGTCAGCGGGGCGAGTTGCGGCCGCATGGCCGGCCTGGCGCCGCCCTTGCGGGCAAGAAGCGTCGGTCCGAGCGAAGCGAAAGTCTTGGGTTCGCTCATCTAGCGTCACTCCCTTACTGGGCGACGCGGCGGCCGAAGCCGCCTTGCGGGCGGTGGGTGCCGGGCAGTTGCGAAATGGACCCCGGAGCGGCGAAGATCGTCCGCCGGAAGTTCTTCTCGAGACGGTCGGCAACATAGTGCCACAGGGCGATGACTTCCTGCGAGCTGCGGCCCTCGGGCTCGACTTCCATGACGGTGCGGCCGTCGATCATCGAGGCGGCGTAATCGGTGCGGTGATGCAGCGTGATCGGAGCGACGGTGCCGTGCTGCGACAGCGCGACGGCGGCTTCCGAGGTGATCTTTGCCTTGGGCGTGGCGGCGTTGACGACGAAGATCAACGGCTTGCCGGCGCGCTCGCACAGATCGACGGTAGCGCCGACGGCGCGCAGATCGTGCGGAGAGGGGCGAGTCGGCACGACGATCAGCTCGGCGACCGAGATGACCGACTGGATCGCCATGGTGATCGCCGGCGGCGTGTCGATAACGGCCAGCTTGAAGCCCTGCTGGCGCAGGATCGCGAGGTCGTTGGCGAGGCGCGCGACGGTCGTCTGCGCGAAGGCCGGATATTCCGCTTCGCGTTCGTTCCACCAGTCGGCCAGCGAACCCTGCGGGTCGATGTCGATCAGCACCACCGGACCGGCTCCGGCGCGTTGCGCCTGCACCGCCAGGTGTCCCGAAAGCGTGGTCTTTCCGGACCCGCCCTTTTGCGAAGCCAATGCTAGAACGCGCAAGGCTGTTCCCCCTTGATTCCCGACCGGCACACCGTCTTTCCGGCCTTTCCAGCGAGCGGGATCGCAGATCACCCTAAATTTTAGGTTAACTGGGCGCCGCCGATGGCACCGGGTCGGGCAGGGTTTCTTTCCCGGCCTGCGCAAGACCGAAAAAGCGAAAAACCGTTCTGCATAAAGCTTTTGCTAACGGGCCATTTACTATGGCACCTTTCGTGACCTCACGCGGTGAGAGGGGGCGGGATCGAAAATGGGGCCGGTTTGGAACAAGCGGGCGCTCGGCGCAGCGGGCCTGTTGGCGGCACTCGTCGCCGCGCCCGCGCTGGCGGACGTCAAGGCGGGCGTCGATGCCTGGAGCCGGGGCGACTACGCCGGCGCCGTGCGCGAATGGGAAGGGCCCGCCGCCGAGGGCGACCCTGACGCCATGTTCAATCTCGGCCAGGCCTATCGCCTCGGGCGCGGGATCGTCATGGCCCTGTCCCGCGCCGAGGCGCTCTATGCCCGCGCCGCCGCCGCCGGGCATCTCCAGGCAGCCGACACTTATGGGCTGATGCTGTTTCAGGACGGACGCCGCGAGGCCGCACTACCCTATCTCCAGGACGCCGCGCGGCGCGGCGATCCACGTTCGCAGTACCTTCTCGGCATCGCGCACTTCAACGGCGACCTCGTCGAGAAGGACTGGACCAGGGCCTATGCCCTTCTCACGCTCGCCAGCGCGGCGGGCCTGGCGCAGGCCACTCCCGCGCTCGCCGAGATGGACTCGCATGTTCCGCTCGAGCAGCGCCAGCAGGCGGCGGCGCTCGCGATCGAATTGCGCAACCAGGCCGATGCCGCGCGCTCCCAGGCTCTCGCCGCAGCCGAGCTCGACGCGCGAGCGCCGGGCGCAGCGCCTGCGCCGTCACGGCCGACCCCTTCCGCCAGCCGCGTTCCCGGCCCACTCGCCACGGTCG
>JAEZCZ010000085.1 GCA_023433305.1 Pseudomonadota bacterium
CATCAGGCCCCGCCTGCGGCCGACTGGATGCCGGCGACGATCGAGGCCGCGCCGAACAGGATGAACACGCCGATGATCACGGTGGCACCGAAGCGCCAGTTCATGCGTCCGGTCAGCATGCCGAAGCCCACCGCCGCGACCGCCATGACAGCCACGGCAGTCGCGACGTTGCCAAGCAGCGTTCCCTGCAGCCAGCCGAGCGCGGCGACGATAGGGCCGGAGCCCGCCGGGTCGGCGCCCTGAGCCTGGGCGGAAGCGGGAAGCATGACAGCCGCAAGCGCGGCGAGACCGGACAGCAAACGCATTTACTCGGGACTCCGGGAGTGATCGGACAGCCGCCCCATGATGGCGACGACGTAGTTCTGGGTTTCGCGAATGGCCGGGATGCCGTTCGCCGCCATGACCCGGCCGGGCCCTGCGTTGTAAGCGGCGAGCGCCTTTTCGACGTCGCCGTCGAAGCGATCGAGCTGCTCGCGCAGGTAGCGTGCGCCGCCTTCGAGATTGGCGAACGGGTCGTCGGGGGTCACGCCAAGCTCGCGCGCGGTGCCAGGCATGAGCTGGGCGAGGCCGCGCGCCCCGGCGGGAGACACGGCACGAGCGCGCCAGCGGCTCTCCCGCCAGACCAGAGCCTCGATCAGCGCGGGGCTGAGGTCGAAACGGGCCGACAGCTCATGAACCTTGGCGGCATAGGCGGCGGGAATAGCTTGGGCTGACAGCCCGATCCGGCTTTCACCGACCACCGGTGTGTCGGCTGGCACTTCCAGAGCGGACTGGGCCAAGGAGCTTTGGTCAATGACAGGACCTGCCACCCAGCGCGCCTGGCCGTCGGAGGCAATCTCCAGCACGTCGGCGTGCGCCGGCACCGAAACGGCCGAAACCACGGCCACCAATGCAACGGCCCTGGCTCTGCGCAGAATCATGCGGCCCTCCCCGAGTCCCTGCATGAAGGCTAGCCGAAATCGAGCGAAGGCGACAGACGAGCACCGCCAGTTCTCCCCGCATCGAGAGCGGCGCGAAGCGGTTGCTCCAGCTCGAGCTCACGGTAGGGGTAAGGCGCTGCCCGCCTGCGCGCAGCAGGCCGGCGGGGTTCCGCCCGGGTGGGGCGGAAATCGAGAAGGAAAGGGAGCTCGACGCAGCGCGAGTGAGCGCGTGGCTCGACCTCTTGCGATGGTGCTGCAACAGCCGGAACGCTACCTTCAGCCGCGGCAGCCGGTGCAGCGAGGCCGCAAAGCAGGGCACCTACGGCGCAGATCCGGAAAGTCGAAAGAATCATCATGCCTCCGCCGACGCAGATGCGGCAGGGACATGACACTTCGATGACAGCGACCGCGCTTATTCAATCCGCAGCCACTCTCCCGATGAAACGGCTCGCGGATACGGCCTGGCGGCCGATGTATCTTACCGTGACGCGAACGCCGTCCGATCGAGCGAATCGAGCGCGAGGCGAGCAACGCGGCGCGAATCTTCCCACGAGCCGTCGGCAAGCTGGACGCGGTAGCGATCTTCCGAGGCTGCCGCTTTGCGGAATGCGTCGCGCGCTTCATCGAAGCGACCTTCGCGCGAATAGGCGGTGCCGAGGTTGATCAGCAGGGCCGGGTCATCCGGGGTCTGCTCGAGCGCGGCTTCGAGCTGAGCAATCGCGGTCTCGGTCTCGCCGGTGGTGAGCTGCTCGAAAGCGGCTTCGCGTTGCTCGAAGAGGCCGTCGGTGGGCGCCGTCGGCACCGTCTGAGCAAGGATGATGGCGGAAATGATCATGCAAGCGGACACGGCACTCTCCCAGCAAAAGCTTTGTATAAGACAAGATGACTATACACCGCCGTCGAAACAACAAAAATCAGGAGATGTCATCAAGATGAAATAAAGTCGAGTTACCGGCAATGACATAATTGTCATACGCCAGACACATTGCAGTAACGCGCGCGCTAAGTGAATGCTGCAAAAAAAGTGTCACCTGACCGTCCTACTGGCGATTCGCGATCATCGAAATCGCTTATCGTTTTCCTTCATGAGGGGCCGTCAGCCGTGATTAACCTAACCCGCTCACTCGTCCTTGGTTGCAGTGTCGTCGCACTGGCGGCCTGCGGACCCGACGACATCGCCTCACCCGGAACGGGCGGCAACATCGACGTCGACATCAACAACCCGCCACCGACCGGTGGCGGCGACGGCGGCAACGGAGCCGGCGGTGTCACGCCGGCCTCGGGCTGCCCGACCGTTGGCGTGGACGCACTGACCGACAATGGGACGATCACCGGACCGACCGGAACATGGCGCGTCTGCGCGCTGCCGCAGGTCTTCACCGACGACGCCACGCTGCCGCAGGTTGCCGGCCTGCTCTACTCGCTGCCCGGCCGCGTCGACGTGGGTGTTGACGATGGCCCGCTCCCCGACGCGACCGATGGGGTGACGGGGACTCCGGTGACGCTCACGATCCAGCCGGGCGTGACGATCTTCGCCGCTACTGGCCGGTCCTGGCTGGCCGTGACCCGCGGCAGCAAACTGGTCGCCAAGGGGACCGCCGACAAGCCGATCGTATTCACGAGCCGCGACAACGTGCAGGGGCTGAACACCGTCAATTCATCGGGCCAGTGGGGCGGCGTCGTGCTGATGGGCCGCGCTCCGGTTTCGGACTGCGACACCGGCACGCCGACCGCCGACAAGACCCAGTGTGAAATGGGAGTCGAGGGCGCCCTGAGCCCGGCCCAGTTCGGCGGCCCGAACGCGGCCGATAGCTCGGGCGAACTGTCCTACGTGCAGATCCGCTATTCGGGCTTCGTGCTCTCGGAGGGCAAGGAGCTGCAGTCGCTGACCACCGGCGGCATCGGGAGCGGGACCAAGATCAGCAACGTCATGTCGTACAACAGCTCCGACGACGGCGTCGAAGTGTTCGGCGGCTCGGCGCACATGAGCAACTTCATCGTGGTCGGCGCCGAAGACGATTCGTTCGACGTGGACAGCGGCGCGCAGTTCACGCTGCAGAACGCGATCGCCATCCAGCGCGCCTCGGCGGGCGATAACCTGTTTGAGATCGACTCGCCCGATGCCGATTACGACTTCACGGCAGCGCCGCAGACCAACGTGAAGGTGACCAACTTCGTCGGCCGGCTGCAAAGCTCGGGCGCGGCGCAGGCGATCCGCGTGCGCGGACGGGCCAACTACTGGCTGGCCAATGCCGTCATCGTTGGTGAAGGCAAGAACTGCGCGCGGATCGACGAGGAGACTCCGGCGGAGGCGCCGAAGTTCGATTCGACGCTGTTCCAGTGCGCGATCGCCGGCGGCTCGGACGTGGTGGGCTATGTCGCCGCGGGCACGAACAACAACACCAGCTTCACCAACACGCTGGTCACGCTGTTCGTGAACGGGTCCAACGAGTCGGGCGCGGTCGCGTTCGATCCGACCGCGATGTCCACGCTGTTCACCAATCGCAACGTGGTGGGCGCGGCAACGAGCACGGATAGCTGGTTCAAGGGCTGGGCCTGCGATTCCGCGACGGCCAGCTTCGCCAGCACCACGGGCACCTGCCTGTCCCTGCCGGTCTACAACTGAGCAGCACCGCGAATGGGAGGGGCTCGCCCGGCGGGCTCCTCCCTTTTCGTCATCGGGCGCGCGCCCGGACCAACGTTTTTCAGACCTTTAGCATGAGGGGGTCACTTACCATGTCCACTAGCAAGCAGCTGGCGGGGCTGCTCTTGCTCTCCACGGCGCTGACTTTTCCCGGCGCCGCGCTTGCCCAGACCAGTGCCGCCAGCGACGCAGCGACTGCCGATGTCGCGGACGAGCAGCCCGATGCCGGCGGCGAGGACCAGGCGCCTGACATCTCGGTGCCCGGCGGCGAAATCATCGTCACCGGCCGGATCAATCGTGATCCCACGCGCAGCTCGGGCCAGGTCATCTCGGTGTTGTCGAGCGAGGAAATTGCCCGGACCGGCGAGGGCGACATCGCCGGCGCGCTCGGCCGGGTGACCGGCCTCTCGGTCGTGGGCAACGGCCTCGTCTATGTTCGTGGCCTGGGCGATCGCTATTCGCTGGCGATGCTCAACGGCTTGCCGCTGCCGAGCCCCGAGCCGCTGAGCCGCGTCGTTCCGCTCGACATCTTTCCTACCGACGTGATCGCCTCCAGCCTGGTGCAGAAGACCTATTCGGCGAACTTCCCGGGGGAGTTCGGCGGCGGCGTCATCAACCTGACGACGATGTCGGTGCCCGACGAGACCTTCGTGAAGATCAGCGGCGGGATCAGCGGCGACGCCAAGACCACCGGGGCCGACGGCCTTTCCTACTACGGTTCGAGCTGGGACTGGACCGGTTTCGACAGCGGCGTGCGCGACTATTCGCCCGAGCTGGAAGCCTACCTGCGGGACTCGCTCGGCAGCGGCGTGCGGCTGGACGACCAGGGCTTCGACGTCGAAGCACTCGCCAAGACGCTGACGCCGGGCCAGTTCCCGGTCCTGCAGCGCATCGGCGAACTGCCGGTCAATTTCTCGGTCAACCTGACGGCGGGCACCGCGGCCGATGTCGGCGACGGCCGGCTCGGCGTGCTTGTGACCGGCGGCATCAGCAACAAGTGGCGCAACCGCTCGATCAAGTCGCAATTCGCCAACGTCGACCTGTCCGTCGTGGCGGAGGACTTCACCGACTTCGTGACCGACAACAACATTCTCGTGAACGGAATGCTCGCGGTCGGCTACGAGTTCGGCGACCACACGGTCCGCTGGACGAACCTCTACATTCGCGACACCGTCAAGCAGGCGCGGCTTTCGACCGGGACCGACACAGAGAAGCCGACCTTCGAATTCGCCAACCAGAACACCGCCTGGTACGAACGCGAGCTGATCGACACGCAGCTGGTCGGCGAGTTCGAGTTCGGCCCGGTGAGCGTCGACGTGCGAGGCGGCTATGCGCAAACCAATCGCGAAGCGCCCTACAACCTGTCGTACTCCTACGCGAAGACCAATCTCGAGACCGATCCGTTCGGCACCTATTATCGCCTGTCGTTGGACCGCGACGAGCAGGTGGGCGACGGCATCAGCGTTTCCTTCTCGAACCTGAAGGAGCAGCTCTGGTTCGGCGGGATCGACCTTGGTTACGAGGTGATGCCGGACCTGCTCGCGACCGTCGGCTACGCCTTCAGCGACACCGACAGGCATTCGCAGCGCCGCGAATTCCTGTTCGATGTCTCGCAGGAAAACATCAATCCCGACCCCGAGGGGCCGCCGATCCTGCTGCCGTTCGAGGTTCTGCAGGCGATCGGGCTGCGCCAGCCGGGGCAAGTGCTGAACGCGGCGACCTACAACGGCTTCAGGGTCTCGCTGATCGACACCGCGGAAGGCGATCCGGCATTCGATGCCGCGCTGCGGATTCATGCGGGCTACGGCCAGCTTCAGTGGCGGCCGCTCGACACGCTGTCGATCCAGGCGGGTGTGCGCTACGAAGACGCGGTGCAGAGCGTCACGCCGCTGGGCGCGCTCAACACGGCAACGGCGGTGAGCAAGGCCAACGAGTATTGGCTGCCCGGCGCCACGATCACCTGGGAAGCGACCGACGACCTGCAACTGCGCGTGAGCGGGTCGCGGACGATCGCCCGGCCGCAGTTCCGCGAGCTCGTGCAGCAGCGCTACTTCGATCCCGAAGCGAACCGCTCTTACCGAGGCAACCCGTTCCTGACCGATAGCGAGCTGACCAACTTCGAGGCGCGGGCCGAGTACTACCTCGGCGGCGGCAGCCGCGCGTCGCTCGCCGGGTTCTACAAGGACATCGAGCGCCCGATCGAAGCCTATATCGCGCCCGAGCAGGGCTCGCTGGTGACCGGATTCGCCAACGCGCCCAAGGCCACGCTCTACGGCGCCGAGGCGGAAGTGCAGTACACCCATGACCTCGCCGATCTGGGCGGCTGGTTCTCGAACAAGGAATTGGTCGCCGTCGGCAACTATACCTTCACGAAGTCCGATATCTCCGTCGGCGCGGACGACACGACGATCGATCGCTTCGGCATCGAACGGCCCGCCGCGCTGTTCTTCGTCGATGGTTCGCCGCTGGTCGGGCAGTCGGACCATGTCGGCAACGTCCAGGTCAGCCTGCAGAACCTCGACGTGCTTCAGCAGCTCACGGTGATGGTGAACTATGCTAGCGAGCGCGTCTCGATACGCGGAGCCAACGGTCGGCCCGACGTGGTCGAAGATCCCGGCTTCACGGTCGACATCGTGGCGCGCCAGGGATTCGACCTGTTCGGGCAGGACGCGGAGCTCAAGGCAGAGGCGCGCAACATCTTCGGCCGCGGCCATTACGAATACCAGGCGAACGACGCCAATCGAATCGAGATCAATACTTACGACATCGATCCGACGGTCGCGCTGTCGCTATCGGTGAAGTTCTAGGCCGCCTCAGAGCCGGCGGCCGAACCTTGCAAGGCCGCTCCACCCCGGTTCCGGTGGAGCGGCCTCTTTTTGGTGGAGCGTTCGGTGGCGTGGGGGCTATGGCTCGTCGAGGACATAGCCCTTGCCCTTCACCGTCCGCAGCAGGTGGGCGGCGCCCGCCTGCTTGAGGCCGGTGCGCAGGCGTTTGATCCAAACATCGACGGTGCGCAGGTAATCCGGGTCGCCCCCCTTCCCGAGGGCCTCGACGATCTCGCGGCGACCGATCACGCGGTTGGGGTTCTCGACGAGGTAGCGCAGCAGGCGGAAGCCTTTCTCGCTGAGCGGGATCAGCCGCCGCCCCCAGCGGGCCTGCACGGCGCCGAGATCGAGGCTGAGAGCGCCGAACTCGATGATTCGCAACGGATCGCGGGCGGTGCCGTCCGAATGGAGCACGAGCACCCGGTCGAGGATCGACTGGCGAGTGGCAGGACCGATCATGTAGTCGTCGGCGCCCGCGCGGATCGCGCGGCGGCGATCGTCGGGATCGTCCCGCTCGAGGACCATCGTGACATGCATGTTGGCGGTGCGGCTGTCGGTGCGGAGGCGCCGGCACATCTCGAGCCCCGACAGCTCCGGGATGATCCAGTCGACAAACGCCCAGCCGTCGCCGTCGATCAGAGTTCGGGGGGCGGCGGAAGTCAGACGTTCGAATGCGAACGTGACCTCGCCGTGGACGAACGGCTGGAACTCGCCGCCGTTTGGATGAGTGGTGAGAATGGTGATCCGGTGCATCGTTCCCAGGCCTCTTTCCGCCCGGTTGTGGCGACCCGATGTGACGCATTAATGACGGCGACGGGAACCTGGACGGGTCGGAAAGAACTTTTGGAAAGCGGACTACCGGTGCAGGAGAGAACCCATGCGAACCCTTGTCCTTCCCGCCTTCCTCGCGCTGGCGGCCTGCACTCAGACCACCGCACAGCAACCCGTGGCCGCGACGCAGGCGTCGGACGGCTACGATCTCGCCGCGCAGCGGGCCAAGCTCGCCGAAGTGCGGATCGCGCCCGACACCTCGTTCCTCTCGGCCGAAGAGCGCGAGGTGGTGAACCTGCTGATCGAGGCCTCGGCCCTGATGAGCGAGATCTACCAACGCCAGCGAATCCCCGAGTACGAGCGGGTACGTTCCGCCATCGAACGCTCGCGCCGCGCCGACCGCGATCTGCTGCTCGAGATGTTCGACCGCAACTTTGGGCCGTGGGACGAGCTCGCCGAGCTGCGGCCGTTCTGGGGGAGCGAGCCGATGCCCGAAGGCGCGGGGTTCTATCCTGCGGACATGACGCGCGAGGAATTCGACGCGTACCTCGCCGCAAATCCTGACGAGCGCGAGGCGCTCACCAGTCCCTATACGGTGGTACGGCGCGAAGGCGAGCGGCTCGTCGCTGTGCCTTACTCGGTCGCGTATCGCGAGTGGCTCGAACCGGCCGCGCAGCTGCTCGGGCGGGCAGCGGCGCGCACGAGCAACGCCAGCCTCAAGCGGTTCCTGACGCTGCGGGCGCAATCGTTCCGCACGGACGACTACTTCGAGAGCGAGCTCGCCTGGATGGATCTGGAGGGCACGCCGATCGAGATCGCGATCGGGCCCTACGAGGTCTATACCGACCGGCTCTACGGCCGAAAGACAGCGTTCGAAAGCTTCGTCACGTTGAAGGACCCGGACGAGTCCGCCGCGCTCGACAAGTACAAGGGCTACTTGCGCGACATGGAAGCGAACCTGCCAATCGAGGATCGCCACAAGAATTTCCAGCGCGGCTTCGAAAGCCCGATCGTCGTTGCCGATCAGGTCCAGGGCGGCGGCGACAACGTTCCTGGCACCCAGACGATCGCCTTCAACCTGCCCAACGACGAGCGGGTGCGCGAAGCCAAGGGCGCGAAAAAGGTGATCCTGGCGAACGTGCTGGGCGCCAAGTACGAGCGGATCCTCGATCCGATCGGCGACCTCATCCTGAAGCCCGAACAAGCGGGCCAGGTAGCGCGCAAGTACATGCAGCTCGAAACGTTGTTCCACGAACTCTCGCACAGCCTCGGCCCGGGCACGATCACCGTCAACGGCAACCGGACCACGGTGGATGAGGCACTCCGGGAGCAGCACACCGCGCTCGAGGAATCGAAAGCGGACGTTATGGGGGTGTGGAACATCCTGCTGATGATGGAGAAGGGCGAGATTCCGGCCGCGGAAAAGCCGCAGCTGTTCGCGACCTATTTCGCCGGCATCTTCCGCGCGATGCGCTTTGGGACGGAGTCAGCTCACGGGCACGGCGCGGCAATGCAGTACGGCTATCTGAAGAATAAAGGAGCGTTCTCCTGGGACGCCGCAGCGGGGCGCTATACGGTCGATTATGCGCGTATGGAGGCCGCCTTGCGCGAGCTTCTGCACGAGCAGCTGATGCTGCAGGCCACCGGCGATTACGAGGGCACCAAGGCCTTCTTCGCCCGCTGGGCCCAGCTAGACGATCACGCTCGCGCGGCGATCGGGGCGATGGATGCCATCCCGGTAGACATCCTGCCGATCTATCCTGACCGGGTGTAGAGGAGCTTCGGGAAGCTGGCGGAGACGGAGGGATTCGAACCCTCGATACCGGATTTACCAGTATGGCGGTTTAGCAAACCGCTGGTTTCAGCCACTCACCCACGTCTCCGGCTGGCAGCGTTCAGCGCCGGCGCGCTATAACGAGGGGCCCGTGCGGCGGCAAGGCCCGGACGACGCCCTTTTTGTGACTCGACTCGGCGCAATTGGGACTCGGCTTGCCGCGCATTCATTGCTGCTTCAGGCGCGGGGGATTCTTCTTGCGATGGACAGGTCCGACTGGAGGGGACCCACGAAATGATGTTGTCACTTGCCGCCCGTTTCCGCCGCCGTGCCCTTGGTGCGGCCCTCACGCTTGCCGCCGCCTGCGCTGCCGCGCCGCTCGGCGCGCAAGGCATGCAGACCATCGATCCCAACAGCGCGATCGACGGTGACCTGGCGCAGCCGCAATCATCCGCGCCGGCGGTTTACGATGGCATTCCGACGGACCCCGCCCCCGCCGCGCCTTCCTCGCCGGAGCCGTACACCTACACCTACCCGGCCGCGACCGCCCCGGAGCCGGCGGCCAGTGCCGCGGCTGATCCCGTGTCGGCGTCGGCGCAAGGGACAACCTGGAAGGAAGACGACCTGATCGGCGCGGCCGAAGGCGTGTTCGGCAAGGGCGCCGAGGGCTTGGCGGGTCTCATCGAGGACGTACTGGCCAAACAGGGCGAGCCCAATGCCTACATTGTCGGGCGCGAGGCGGGCGGCGCTTTCGTGCTCGGCGCGCGCTATGGTTCCGGAACGCTCTATCACAAGGTCGAAGGCCAGCGCCCGGTCTATTGGACCGGGCCGTCGGTCGGCTTCGATTTCGGCGCCAACGCGGGCAGCACTTTCGTGCTGGTGTACAACCTCTACGACACCGAAGAGCTCTACGAGCGCTATCCGGCGGGCGAGGGCACGGCCTACCTGGTGGGCGGCTTCAACGCGAGTTATTTGCGCAAAGGCGACGTGGTGCTGATCCCGATCCGGGTTGGCGCAGGCCTGCGGCTCGGGGTCAACGCCGGCTACATGAAGTTCTCCGAAAAGCAGCGCTGGCTGCCCTTCTAGGGTTTCAAGAAAATCCCGCCCACGCACGCCCGATTGCCGCTTGCCCGCGCGCGGGCGGGGCGGCATGGAGCGGCGCCATGCTCGAAAGACTCAACCAGCAGCCGCCCGACGCGCTCCTCGCGCTCATCAAGCTTCACGACGCCGACACGCGCCCGGACAAGATTGATCTTGGGGTCGGTGTCTATCGCACCGGCCAGGGCGAGACGCCCGTGTTTGGCGCGATCAAGGCGGCCGAACAGAAGCTGATCAACGAGCAGGAATCCAAATCCTACCTGGGCCCCGAGGGCGACATGGGCTTCGTCCATGCGCTGATGCCCTTCGTGTTCGGCGAGGACCCCACCTGCGGCGGCCGGATCGAAGGTATGCAGACACCGGGCGGCACTGGCGCGGTGCGCCTCGCACTCGCGCTGGCAAGAAAAGCCGGCGTGACGCGCGTGCTGATGGGCACGCCGAGCTGGCCCAACCATGCGCAGATCATCGCCGACTTGGCCTTGGAGCTCGTTCCATTCACCCACGCGACGCCCGATGGCCTGGCCGATCTCGACGCGCTCAAGACAGCGCTCGGCGGTGCCGGCGAAGGCGACGCGGTGCTGCTGCACGGCTGCTGCCACAACCCGAGTGGGATCGACTACACCCCGACGCAGTGGGACGAGATCGCGACGTTGCTGGCGAACAAACCGGTGCTGCCGATCATCGATCTCGCCTATCAGGGCCTGGGCGACGGGCTTGACGAAGACGCTTACGGCACGCGCACACTGATCGCAGCGGTGCCCGAGGCACTGATCGCCTATTCTTGTGACAAGAATTTCGGCCTCTACCGCGACCGCGTCGGGGCGCTCTACGTCTATGCTCAGGATGCCGAGCAACTCGGCCGGGTGCTGTCGAACGGCCACGCGCTGGCGCGCGCCGCCTGGTCGATGCCGCCCGATCACGGCGCCGCTGCGGTTCGGCTGGTCCTCGAGAACGAAGCGACCACCACGCAGTGGCTCGACGAGCTCGATCAGATGCGGGCTCGCATCGGTCAGGTGCGCGCGGCGCTCGGCGAGGCGGGCAAGGCCGGCTCGCTCGACCTTCTGCCGGTGGCGCGGGGACGGGGCATGTTCGCGACGTTGCCGCTGTCGAAAGAGCAGATCGAGCGGCTGCGCAGCGATCACGGCGTCTACATGGCCGGCTCGGGCCGTATCAACATCGCCGGGCTGACGATGGGTAGCCTGCCCAAGTTCGTTGCTGCGCTGGCGGACGTGACCGAAGGCGTCGCAGCGTAACATGGACCGCCAGCCGGTCCTTGAGGGGGAGCGGCTGCTACTGAGGCCGCTCCGGGAAAGCGACTGGGACGCGCTCTTCGCGGTGGCGTCTGATCGAGAATTGTGGGCGGTGCATCCCTCGCACGACCGCTGGCAGGAAACGGTTTTCCGGGCATTCTTCGACGACGCGCTCGCCCGGGGTGGCGCGCTGGCGATCGTCCACAAGGAGAGCGGCGAGGTTATCGGCTCGTCGCGCTTCCAGTACAGCGACCGGCTCGCCGAGGAGGGCGCGTTGGAGATCGGCTGGAGCTTCCTATCGCGCGCATATTGGGGCCAGGGTTACAACGTCGAGTTCAAGCGGCTGATGCTCGAGCACGCCTTTCAATCCGTCGACCGCGTGGTGTTCCGCGTCGGCGCCGAGAACACTATCTCGCGCAAGGCTATGGCCCGGATCGGCGGGCGGCTGACAGGCGAGACGTTCGTCGAGGAGCGGGCCGGGCGACCGGTGCCGCATGTCGTTTACGAGATCACGCGCGAAAGTTTCGCCACAGGCCCGCTGGCGCGTTAGTCCATCCCTCGCCCGCTGCACTTCTAGCCTGCTAACGGAGAGGGCATTCAATCCGCTCGCAAGCTCTCCAACCGCTTGAGATAGCGCGCGACCGTGTCGATCTCGAGGTTGACCTCGGCGCCCTGGGCAAGCTCGCCGAGCGTGGTCACGTCGCTGGTATGGGGGATCACGTTGAGGCCGAAATCAACCGAGCCATCGTCGCGGTCGGCCACTTCGTTGACCGTCAGCGAGACGCCGTCGACGGTGATCGAGCCCTTGGGGGCGATGAACGGCGCGAGTTCGGCGGGGGCGCGGACGGTCAGCCGCGTAGAGTCACCGACCGGCTCCCAGTCGGCGATCCGGCCGACCGCGTCGACGTGGCCGGAGACGATGTGGCCGCCCATCTCGTCGCCAAGCCGGAGCGAAGGTTCGAGATTGATCCGGCGGCCCTGGTGCCACATGTCTTTGGCCGTGCGCGAGACCGTCTCATCAGAGACGTCGACGGTAAACCAGGCCGCTCCGGGTTCTCCGCCACGGTCGACCACGGTTAGGCACACGCCCGAACAGGCGATGGATGCGCCGATGGTCATCCCGGCTGGATCGAACGGGCAGGCGATCGTCACGTGGAGATCACCGCGCTGCTCGACTTTTTCGATCGTGCCGATCGCGGTAACGATGCCGGTGAACATTCAGGCCCCTTGATTGCTATCGGGGTAGTAGACTTCGAGCGTGTCGCTGCCAAGCTGGCGGCGGTCGACCCTGCGCCAGCCTGCGGGAAGGCCCGACGGACTGGGATGTCGGAAGGCGGCAATGCCCGCGCCGAACTCGGTGGGCGAGCGGTAGAGCAGGATGCGATGCACCAGCCCGGCAGCGAGAAACGCCTCTGCGGTTGCGGCGCCCCCTTCGACGAACAGGTACTGCAGCGCGCGATCGGCCACCTCGCGAGGGTCCGATATGGCGGTCCAACCAGGCGGTGCGGTGCCGCGCGTGAACAGTAGGCGTTGGGGGCTGCGGTTTTCCAGACCGGGCAGGCGCACGTCGAGGCGAGGGCTATCGGCGCGGAATGTTTCGCCGCCAACAAGGATTGCGTCGGCGCGGGCGCGTTCGCGGTGAACGTGCGCACGGGCCGCTTCGCCGGTGATCCACTTGCTGCTCCCGTCCGCACGCGCGACGAACCCGTCAGCAGTGACGGCGAGCTTGAGCGTGATCTCGGGAAAGCCGGTAATCTTGGCGCGGACGTAGCCGGCAAGACTGGCGGCGCAACGCTCGTCGCGCGCAAGCACGGTTTCGACTCCAGCCTGCCGTAGCCGCTTCAAACCCTCGCCTGCGGTTCGGGAGTCAGGGTCCTCGATCCCGGCTACGACACGTGCCAACCCGGCTTGCGCTGCCAGGTCCGCGCAGGCGAGCCCGCGCTCGCTGCGATGCGCGCAGGGCTCAAGCGTGACGTAGAGGAAGGAACCGCGGGCGGCCTCTCCAGCCTGGGCCAATGCCATCGCTTCGGCATGAGGCCGGCCACCGGGTTGGGTCCAACCGCGTCCGATTACCACTCCGTCTCGAACGACAATCGCGCCAACGGCGGGATTTGGCCGGCTCAGCGGTCGTGCGCGTTCCGCCAGACAAGCCGCGGCGGCCAGCCAGCGTGAATCTTCGTCAATCCTCACTCGTTGCAGGAGCCTGCTGCGCGGCGCGGGCTTGCTCGCGACGGGCGCGGGTAGCGGCGGCCGCTTCCTCGGCGATGCGGTCGCGCTCGATCTGCCGCTCCATCGCCTCGACATCGAAACCCGACGCTCGGCCGAGTGCCTTGTAAGCTTCCCGTTTCCGCTCGGCGCGGGCCTCGGCCTCGGCGCGGAGCGCGTCCTGCCGCTTCTGGTTCGCGATGTTCGAGGCGGTTATCTCGTCGTCGCTGCGGTCCGCTGCGAAAGTGGAGATATAAGTCACGTCGGGCCGGCGTGGCTCGACCCGCTGGCTCTCGGGAATGAAGAGCACCATCAGCGTGAAGGTCATCGCCACGGACACGCCGAGGATCTGCCAGCGGTACGGGGTCGGCTGCCGCCAATAGGCGAGCAGATCCTCAAGCGCACCGACGGGCGAGACTTTCCAAAACCGCATCGGGCGAAGATAGGCGTTCGCGTAGCGGACCGCCAGTGGCGGCTTAGTAGTAGTCGACCCGGATCAGGATGCGCCCGCGGAAATTCCCGCCGCGCGCACCCTGCGTCGAAAGCCGCGCGCCGAACGAGAATTCGAGCACCCCGTTCTCGTCGAGCATGGCGACCGGCGGCAGGTCGGTCACGAAATCGCCGAGCTCCGCCTCTGCGCCGTCGGGGCTGCGCAATTGGACACGCGTCGGCAGCTCGACGCGCACCGGCCGGAGCGGTTCGCCGGTGACACGTGCGCGCCCTTGGTACGAGAGGCCGCCGAGATCGATCATGTTGCCATCGACGCGCTTGTGGCCGGTCTGCGGATCGATCTCTGCCCGTCCGTCGACGTGCCCGATCAGCCCGAGACGGCTGAACTGCAAGCCGCTCTGCAGCTCGATCCGAAGCGGTTGCTCGCTCTTCGAGGCACGCGATTGCTCGCACAGCAGGCAATCGGGCGGCTCCGCCCAAACCGGGACAGCGGACAGGAAGGCGATCGCCGCGACAAGGACGGTTCCATTGCGGGCCATGCCCAGCTTGTCGCACGATCAGGGTTAATACCTGGTTAGATGCTACCCGAAGGCCGCGTAGAGGCTTCGGCCCTCGCGCTTCAGCCACCCATCGGCCGCGACAAGATCGCCTTCGAACAACTCGCCAAGCAACGCGCGAAAGGCCGGCGAATGGTCGAAATGCACGAGATGCGCGACCTCGTGCGCGACCACCGAACGGCGGACCTCGTCGGGGGCCTGGATCAGGCGCCAGTTGATGCGGATGCAGGCACCGTCCTTGCTGTCGTCCGAGCAACTCCCCCAGCGCCGCGTTGCCCGCGACAAGCGTAGCTTCGGCTCCGATACCCCGGCGCGGGAGCAATAATCGGCGAGGTCTCGGGAAAGAAGGTGCAAGGCCTCGCTCTCGAGCCAGCGGCGCACACGCCCGGGCACCGTCTCCGAAGGGCCGCCGAGGTGCAAACGATCTTCCGACACCGTCGGCTTGCGCCGGCCTGCCGGGTCCCACACGACGAGCAGCGTCCGCCCGCGATGCCGGACGGTTCCTCCCGGTTCGGGGGGCGACGCGCTTGGCACCGCGGCGAGCTGCTGCTCGAGCCAGTCCACCCGCTTGCGGGCAAAGACCATCGCATCGCTGGTGCGGCCCCAACGGGGCAGCGTGATCCGCACCTCGCGGCCGTCGGGCGCCAGGCGCATCGTGAGGCGCGTTGCGCGGGGATGGCGGCGGATCGACAACGGTACCTCGCGCCCTGCGATCGTGACGCTTGGGTGGGGATTCCGCAGCCAGTCGATCATCCGAGCTCCCATTCGACGATGTGATGCTCGAGCGGACCCGCGCCGTCCTCGCTTACCACGCGTCCGGCAACGCACGCGCCGGCGACGACCATCGACTCGCGGCTGCCCGTCAGCAGATAATGCCAGGGAGGGAGCGGGTTGCCGTCGGCGCGGCGACGGTAGGCGCAGGTTTCGGGCAGCCAGGATACCTCGGCCACGAGCCGCGGCGTCAGCCTCAGGCAATCGGGAACGAACGCCTTGCGGTGCCTGTAATCAGTGCAGCGCGCCGTCGCCGGATCGAGCAGACGGCAGGCGACATTGGTCTCGACCACCGCGCCGGTTTCCTCGTCCTCCAGCTTGTGCAGACAGCAGCGGCCGCAGCCGTCGCAAAGAGCTTCCCATTCGGCGCGGCTGAGGGCCTCGATCGGAAGCTCCCAGAAGCGCTCTCTCAACTCACCCATTTCTCGAGTTCCGCAGCGACATCTTCGGCGCTCTTTTCGACCGGCAGCAGCGCGAGCGGCTTGCCATCGCGGTCCATCAGGTAGGCGGCGCGGCTGTGGTCCATCAGGTAGCCGCCGGCTTCGGACACTTCGCCCTTGCCGTAATAGACCGCGAAGGCCTTGGCAGCCTTGTCGATCTGCTCGGGCGTTCCGGTGAGTCCGACAAGATCGTCCGAGAAGGCCGAGGTGAACTCACCGACCACCTCGGGCGTGTCCCGGGCCGGATCGATGGTGATGAAAATCGGCTGCAACTCGGCGGCGAGGTCCGGCTCCGCCTGCTTGAACTGGTCGTAGCCGCGCATCATCCGCTGGACGTCCAGCGGGCAGACGTCGGGGCAATAGGCGTAGCCGAAATAGACCATGCGGTACTTGCCGTCGAAATCACCCCACCGCACCGTCTCTCGGCTGCTGTTCACCAGCTCGAACGGGCCGCCGATGGCGGCACCGGCAAGCGGCGGTTCTTCGGCCGGGGCGCCGCTGCATCCCGCGCTGATCAAAGTGAGAGGGAGCAGGGCGGCGAGAAAATGGTTACGAACCGTGGACATGGCGTCCCGGTTCATGCTCTGCTAACGGCCAGGCGGCAAGGCCGGAGTCCGGCCGACGGGCTCCTGTCCGCAGGTTTTCGACGAGGAGAGACGGTAGTGTTCGGGGGTACGGCTCGCAGGATCGCTCTGGCCACCGCTATGGCGGCCGGATTGTCGCTTGGAGCACCCGCTGCGGCGCAGACTTATTCTGACGGCTACCTGTTCCTCAAGGCCATCCAGGACAAGGACGTTCAGAAGGCCGACGAGCTGCTCGGCAAGCCCGGCTCCACCCTGATCAACTCGCGCGATCTCACCACCGGCAAGAGCGGCCTGCATATCGCGGCGGAGCGACGCGACGTGGTGTGGCTGGTATACCTGCTCAACCGTGGCGCCAATCCGAACATAGCCGACCGCCGGGGGGTGACGCCGCTAATGCGCGCCAGCCAGCTCGGCTTCTATGAAGGCCTCCAGCACCTCGTTACGGCCGGCGCGCGGGTGGACATCGCGAACTCCACCGGTGAGACGCCGCTGATCCTGGCGGTGCACCGTCGCGACACGGCCATGATGCGGGTTCTGCTGAAGGCCGGCGCGAATCCCGACCGCACCGACAATTCGGGCCGATCCGCGCGCGACTATGCTGCCCTCGAAGGCAAGGACAGCTTGGTCATGGCGGAGATTACGCGCAGCGACGCCGAGGGTAACCGGGGCGAGGCGGACGGCCCCGTTTACGGGCCGAGCTTCTGATGCATGACGACCGCACGCTCGATGAGTTGAGGATCGTCCTCGCGCCGGAGATTGCCCGCGCGGCGGTGTTCGACGGTTGGACTGACCAGGCACTGTGTCAGGCGGCGGCGCTCGCCGGGGTGGACACCTCGATCGCTCGTCTCGCCTTTCCGGGCGGGGCGATGGACATGATCTGCGCCTGGATCGACTCGACCGATGCGCGGATGAAGGCCGCCTTTGCCGACGGGCACCTGGCGAGCCTCAAGGTACGCGACCGCATCCGGACGCTGCTGCTGTTCCGGCTCGACGCGATCGCGGGCATGGAAGAAGCGTTGCGCCGGGCGCTGGCGATCCAGGCCATGCCGCAGAATCTGCCGCGCACGCTGCGGATCGGCTGGAACAGCGCCGACCTGATGTGGCGGCTCGCCGGGGATACAGCGACCGACTACAACCACTATACCAAGCGCGCGCTCCTGGCGGGGATATACACGGGGACGCTGGCGGTGTTCCTGGACGATTCCAGCGAAGACAAGGCCGAGACTCGCGCTTTCCTCGACCGGCGGATCGAAAACGTGATGCAATTCGAGAAGAGCAAGGCGCAATTCCTGAGCAACCGGGAGGGTTTCGACGTCGCACGCTTTCTCGGGCGGCTGCGCTATCCAGCACGCTGATCCGCCGAAGGTCCGCAGACGATTTGTTTAATGCGAACCAGTTGCAATTAGTGCCGGGCTCTGGCACGGCCGTCGGGTGCTTTCACCTGTGACTTCCGAGATGACACTCGACTCGCTGGCCCCGTTGCGCCGCGCGGAAATCGTTTCGATCGATTGGGAATCGCTTGCCCCCGATGAGGCGAAACGCTTGCGCGCCCTTGGCATCGACGAGGGTGCGCGAGTTGCTGTCGCGCATCGCGGCATCTTCGCAGGCAGAGATCCGATTGCGATCGAGATCGGACGTATGACCGTGGCAATCCGGCGCTCGCATGCACGGGCGATGCGGGTCAGAGAGTTATGACCCGGCTGCGGACCGCCGCGCTCGTCGGCAATCCGAATTCCGGCAAGAGTGCACTTTTCAACGCCCTGACCGGCGCGCGGCAGAAGATTGCCAACTACCCTGGGGTGACGGTCGAACGGAAAGCCGGGAGGATGATCCTGCCTTCCGGCGAGCCGGTCGAACTGGTGGACCTGCCGGGCAGCTATGCCCTCGACGCCTCGAGCCCCGATGAAGAAGTGACCCGGCGCGTGATTCTCGGCGAATTCGCGGGCGAAGCGATTCCCGACGTTCTCATTGTCGTGCTCGACGCCGCCAACCTCGAGCAGCACCTGGTCTTCGCGCAGGAGCTGATCGAGCTCGGCCGTCCCGTCGTGGTCGCGCTCAATATGGTCGATCTCGCGGAGCGCGACGGCCTGGCGCTCGATCCGGCGGCGCTGTCGCGCTCGCTCGGCGTGCCGGTCGTTCCCACCGTCGCCGTGCGCAAACGCGGCCTCGATGCGCTGACGGCTGCGATCTCGGAGGCGGGCACGCATATCGGCGAGGACATGCGCTCGCGCCCCCACCAGCATCTGACGCTGCCCGAGCGGAGGCTCGCCGCGCGCCACATGGCCGACGGGGCGATCGTGAGCGAAACCTCGCGGCATCGGCTGCACGCGCGGCTCGACAAGATTCTGCTCCACCCGTGGATGGGGCCGCCGATCCTGTTCGCGCTGCTTTTCGTGATGTTTCAGGCCGTGTTCGCCTGGGCCACGCCCTTCGCCGATGCGCTCGACGCGGGCGTCACCGGCCTGATCGAGCTCGCCAACGCCAACATGCCGGCGGGATTCGCCACCGACTTGCTGACGCAGGGCATCCTCGCCGGCGTCGGCTCGGTGATCGTGTTCCTGCCCCAGATCGTGATCCTGTTCGCCTTCATCCTGTTCATGGAGCAATCGGGCTACATGGCGCGGGCGGCCTTCATCATGGACCGCATGATGGCCGCCGTGGGGCTTTCCGGCCGAAGCTTCATCCCGCTGCTGTCGAGCTTTGCATGCGCGATCCCCGGCATCATGGCGACGCGCGCCATTGCTGACCCGAAAGACCGACTGACCACGATCTTGATCGCGCCGCTGATGACCTGCTCCGCGCGCCTGCCGGTCTATGCCGTGATCATCGGCGCGTTCATCCCGGCGACCACGGTGGGCTGGGGCGTCGGATTGCAGGGCCTGGTGCTGTTCGCGCTCTATATCGCCGGTATTCTCGGCGCGATGGCGGCCGCGCTGGTGCTTCGCCGCACGGTGACGAGGGGATCGGCGGGCGGTTTCATCATGGAGATGCCGAAGTATCAGCTACCGACGCTGCGCGATCTCGGCATCGGGCTGTGGCAGCGTGCCTGGGTATTCCTGCGGCGCGCCGGAACGATCATCTTCACCGTCACCGTCGTGCTGTGGCTGCTGCTGAGTTTTCCGAAGGCCGGCCCGGGGGAAAGCCAGTCCGAAGCGAGCATCGCCGGCCATATCGCGAGCGGCATCGAAGTCGTGGTAGAGCCGATCGGGTTCAATCACGAGATCGCGCTCGCCCTCGTTCCCGCCATGGCGGCGCGCGAGGTGGCGGTGTCCTCGCTCGCCACGACATATGCGATCAATGCCGATGACGAGGAAGTGGCTGCGCAAGGGCTCATTCCCAAGCTCCAGGCGAGCTGGACGCTTCCGACCGCGCTTGCGTTCCTCGCGTGGTTCGTCTTCGCTCCGCAATGCCTCTCGACCATTGCCGTCACGCGCCGCGAGACGAATGGGTGGAAATGGCCGCTTTTCATGTTGGCCTACCTCTTCGCGCTCGCCTACATCTTCGCGGGAATCACATATTGGAGCGCGGTCGCGCTCGGTCTCTAGCGAGGATGGCGGGAACACATGGCAGGCAGCGTCAACAAGGTCATCCTGATCGGCAACCTCGGCCAGGACCCGGAAGTGAAGAGCTTCCAGAACGGCGGCCGCATCGCCAACCTGCGCATCGCCACGTCCGAATCCTGGAAGGACCGCCAGACCGGCGAGCGTAAGGAGCGGACCGAGTGGCACACCGTCGTGCTGCAGTCCGAAGGGCTAGTTGGCGTGGCGGAGCGCTATCTGCGCAAGGGCAGCAAGGTTTACATCGAAGGCCAGCTCCGCACCCGCAAGTGGCAGGACGCGTCGGGCAACGACCGCTATACGACGGAAGTCTCGGTCGGCGGGATCGGCGGGGTGATGACCATGCTCGACGGTGCGCCGGGCGGCGGTGGTGGCGGGGGCCAGCGCGGCGGCGGTGGCGACTGGAACCAGGGCGGAGGTTCATCGGGCGGGTCCGGCGGCGGGTCGAACTGGAACCAGGGCGGCGGTTCGCAAGGCGGCGGCTCGAACTTCGGCGACGATCTCGACGACGATATTCCGTTCTGAGCGCCGGAGCTCTCGAGACGATCGGAGTTGGTGCGACGCGCCGGCCCGGTCAGACTTTCTTCAGTGCCGCCAGGGCCGCGAAAGGCCCGTTGGCCGTTTCGTCGCTGAGGCCGACTTCCTTGCGGACGCGGTCGGCTTGCGGGCCGGTCGCGTAAGGATCGATCGCCAGCGCCAGGCTCTGGGCGACGGCTTCGCCGAGATCGATGGTGTGGCCTTCGAAGGGGATCTCGTCGAGGTCGTCTTCTTCGAGCTCGAGCTCTTCCTCGTCGATGGTGCGCGCGGGCACGAAGCGAAAGGCGAGCGGTTCGTCGATGCGGACCGGGAGGTCTTCGCCCGAGACCGCGCAGCTTTGCACGATCGCGGCGGTAAGCCGGCCGCTGGCCGCGAGCGCCTCGTCCTTGCGCTCGAACCGGACGGTTGCCTGTAGCTGCTGGACGGCGACGATCCCGAAGCGCCGCGCGAGCGCGTCGCGTTCGCTAGCGTTCGCCTCGATCGAGACCGACGCGGTCGTGACCTGGCGCTCGTCGACCGGGCGAGAGAATTCGGGGGCGCTCACAGCTCGATGGCCCCTGCGAGGACGGCCTTGTCGTCGAGCCGCGCCAGCTTGTCCGCGAAGGCGCGCAGGCGGCGAGCCAAGGATGCGGCGACGTGGCCGTCGCGCATCGTGACGTTGCGCTCGAGCGCGGCTTCGAACGCGGCGGGGGCGGGGTTGGCGAGGGTTTCGCGGAACGCGCCGATGCGGCCGCCGAGCACGGCCATCAGCTTGCCCATGTGCTTGCCGACGACCATGTCCCCCACGCCCGTCTCGCGAAGCTGCGAGTCCATGTCGGCGACGAACAACTCGGTTAGCAGCGCGGTATCGCGGGCGAGGTCGTCTTGCTCGAGCCGCAGCATGACCAGCGCGAGAATCGCGGCGATCATGTCGAAGCGCCCGGCGACGGTGTCGGCCACGCCGTCGTCGCGGTAGAACGCGGGCTCACGCGAGAGCTCGACCACGCGATGCCACAGCGGCCGCAACGCCTCGCGCGGATCGGGCTCTGACTTGAACAGGCGTTGGAGCAAGGACACGGCGGCGCGGCTTTCCATTCAGCGGGTATTCAATGCGGCGGCGGCACCCGCCATTGCACGGCGGCGCGCCAGCCCGTAAGGCTCGCCCGCGATATAGGCGCGAAGGCGGAGAAGTCGAGGAATGACGGGACTGACGCGCATCGGTGCGGTGCTGGGGCTGGCGATGCTGATGGCGGGTTGCAGCTCGATCACGGGCCACAAGGGCTACCTCGCCGACGAAGTGATCCTGCAATCGGTGCAGCCTGGCATCGACAACCGCCAGTCGGTGGAACGAGCGCTCGGCCAGCCGAGCTTCACCAGCCAGTTCGGCGAGCCGGTGTGGTATTACGTCTCGAGCACCACCAGCCAGCGGCCGTTCACCACGCCGCGGATCACGGGCCACACCGTTCTTGCGGTGCGCTTCGACCAGGCCGGCAACGTCGTCGCTGCCGACCGCACGGGCCTCGAGCAGGTCGCGCGGATCAATCCCGAGAACGACCAGACTCCGACACTCGGCAAGGAGCGCAGCTTCCTGCAGGATCTGTTCGGCAACATCGGCCAGGTCGGAGCAGCGGGCGTGGGCGGCGGAGCGGGGAGCTAAGCGCGGCCAAGCATTGAAGCCAAGCCGCGGCTCGCCCATATCCCGGCCATGGACGATCGACAGGCCAGCCCCAGCCATTCTTGGGGCTTAGTTCAATGGCACGGCACCACCATCATCGGCGTGAGCAAGGGCGGCAAGACGGTCATCGCCGGCGACGGCCAGGTGTCGATGGGCAACACCGTGATGAAGCCCAACGCGCGCAAGGTGCGGCGCATCGGTGAGGGCGGCAAGGTGATTGCCGGGTTCGCCGGCGCTACCGCCGATGCCTTCACGCTGTTCGAGCGGCTCGAGAAGAAGCTCGAGCAATATTCGGGCCAGCTCCTCCGCGCGGCGGTCGAACTCGCCAAAGACTGGCGGACCGACAAGTACCTGCGCAACCTCGAAGCGCTGATGATCGTCGCAGACAAGGACACCCTTCTGGTGCTGACCGGCAACGGCGACGTGCTCGAGCCGGAAGGTGGCATCGCCGCGATCGGATCTGGCGGCAACTATGCACTCGCCGCCGCGCGCGCTCTAAACGACTACGAAGACGATCCCGAGAAGATCGCTCGCCGCGCGATGGAAGTCGCGGCCGAGGTCTGCGTCTTCACCAACGACCGCGTGACGGTCGAAACCATCTGATCCCTGGATTGAAATGAACGACCAACTGACCCCCAAGGCGATCGTCGCCGCATTGGACGAGCACATCATCGGCCAGGCCGAAGCCAAGCGCGCGGTCGCGGTAGCGCTGCGCAATCGCTGGCGGCGGCAGCAGCTCAGTTCCGAGCTGCGCGACGAGGTCACGCCCAAGAACATCCTGATGATTGGCCCGACGGGCTGCGGCAAGACCGAGATCAGCCGGCGGCTCGCCAAGCTAGCCGATGCCCCGTTCGTGAAGGTCGAGGCGACCAAGTTCACCGAGGTCGGCTATGTGGGCCGCGACGTCGAGCAGATCGCCCGCGATCTTGCCGAGGAAGCGATCCGGCTCGAGAAGGAGCGGCGCCGCGAGGCGGTGCGCGAGGCGGCGAGCAAGGCGGCGATGGACCGGCTCTTGAAGGCGCTGGTCGGCGAGAACGCCAGCGAGGCCACGCGCGAGAGCTTCCGCCAGCGCATCGTCGAGAACGCGATGAACGAGGTCGAAGTCGAGATCGAGGTGGAGGATCATCCGCAGATGCCGTTCGACATCCCGGGCGGCGGGGCGCAGATGATCAACTTGTCGGAGATGCTTGGCAAAGCGATGGGTCGCCAGAACCTGAAGCGTCGCAAACTCAAGGTTCCCGACGCCTGGGACAAGCTGGTCGACGAAGAAGCCGAAAAGCGCATGGACCAGGACGATGTGGCCCGCGTGGCGCTCGCCAATGCCGAAGCGAACGGGATCGTGTTCCTCGACGAGATAGACAAGATCGCGGTCAGCGACGTGCGCGGCGGCTCGGTGAGCCGCGAGGGCGTTCAGCGCGATCTTCTGCCGCTCATCGAAGGTACTACGGTCGCCACCAAGTACGGTCCGATGAAGACAGACCACGTGCTGTTCATCGGCAGCGGGGCCTTCCACCTCGCCAAGCCAAGCGACATGTTGCCCGAGCTGCAGGGCCGCCTGCCGATTCGCGTCGAGCTGAAGGCACTCACCGAGGAGGACTTTGTCGCGATCCTGTCGGACACGCGCGCTAACCTCGTCGAGCAGTACAAGGCTTTGATCGGCACCGAGAAGGTCACGCTCGACATCACGCCCGAGGCGATCCGCGAGATCGCGAGGATCGCAGCGCAAGTGAACGAAAGCGTCGAGAACATCGGCGCCCGCCGGCTGCAGACGGTGATGGAGAAGCTGCTCGAGGACTTGAGCTTCGAGGCCGAGGACCGCCAGGGCGAGACCGTCACGATCGACGCCGCTTACGTTCGTGAGCGTCTCTCGGACCTCGCGCAGGACGCCGATCTCAGCAAGTACGTGCTGTAGGAGGGACGGGCATGACCGCGACCACGCTCTACGCCGACGCTCCTCCCGGAGGTCGGCCGATCTACCGTTGCCTTACCGGCCCCGATGACGACGCCTTCTGCAGCCGCGTCTCGCAGGCTTTGGCCGAGGGATGGCGTCTGCACGGCTCGCCTTCGCTGACGTTGATTCGGTGAGGGGGCAGGTGATCGTCGCGCAAGCCGTGGTCTGGCCGGGCTACGAGGCCTGATCAACCGCACCACGCGCACCAGAACCAGCTCGGCGGCCTGAACGCGGTGATAACGCGACCCGCCGTGATCACGCCGATCCAGCTGAGCAGCGATACCGCAGCGAACACGCGAATTGCCAGAGGCGGGACTTCGTGTGGGCCGACCGCGTAGGCGCGCTTCGCGGCGAGTCCATAGAACAGCACCATGTTGAGGCCGGCTAGCGCCAGCAGCACTATCTTCACCTGCCAGGCCGGATTGTAGAGATACTGGTCGGGCGCCGTGACCACGAACAGGAAGCCGCTTCCTGCGCTGAGCAAGAAGCCCAGCACGCCGAACGGCACCAGCCGGTGGAGCGCCGCGAGCGGCAGTCCCCGCACGAAACCCATCATCCTGAGGTCGAACATCCCGACCGTTCCGATCAACAGGCAGATGCCGGTGAAATGGACGATCTCAGCGATAGGCCAGCCCCACGCCGAATACATCAGATCATAGAGGCCCGTGTCGATCGCCCAGACAACGATGCCAACCGGGTCGAATAGCGGATCGTGTGTCAGCCCGGCTGTCACGGAACTAGGTCCGTCGTTAGCAGCATGGTGTTTGTGTATAGCAGCAGCTTGCCGCAGGCGACGCTGCCGAGCCACAACGCGAGCGCCGCAGCAGCCATCCAGCGGCCCCGCACCGCCAGCGCTTCTCCCCGCTCGGCCGCCGGAAAGAGGTCTCGCGCCATCCGCCCCACGAGCAGCGCAGCGCCGATCACGCAGGCGAACTTGAGCGCGAAGACCCAGTTGGTGAGCGCCTTGGCTGGGTAGCCGAGCAGCAGCCCGACCCCGGACACCACCGCCATCGCGGCGCCGATCCACATGACCGGAAGGAACACGGCGAAGCGATCGAGCCGCGCGCCCGACGCGACGCCGATCACGCGCAGCGAGATCGCGACCCCGCCGCCAACCAAGAAGGCCATGCCGAGCGCGTGGAAGATGAGGAGCACGAAATAGGCGTAGAGGTCTTCCCGCACGAAAGCGGAAAGCTGGGTCCCCTCGATCCAGCGCAGAACGTCCATCGATCCCCCGCCAGCCCGATTAGCATGGGGAGGTTGGGCGAGCGAGTCAGCCGGTCAGGCTATTGCTCCGGATACCAGAAGCGCGCGTGGCAACTTTCGCAGACGCCGTCCATCCGTGCCACGAGTTCGCTCACCGCGGCCGCGTCGCTGTTGCGGGCAGCTTGCGCCAGTCTCTCCGAGTGCGCCGCGAACGCGGCCGCCATCTTGCCGACCAGCCGTGGATCGCTGTCGAGGTGGCGCTGGACGTCCGCCATCGACACCTCGCCTTCGCCGACTTCGGCATTGTCCGAAGCGGCGGCCACGTAGGCCGTGGCCTCCGCCATCGCTTTGCCCGAGGCCGCGAGCTTGTCGGCACCGGCCGCGATCTGCTGCCACTTGGCCGCGTCCATCTGCCCGGCGTCGAGACCGCCCTGGTCGTTCATCGCGTTGTTGGTGATTTCCCAGATACTCAGCATGGCCGGGTTGACCTGCTGCTGCATCTCGGCCCGAACGTCGAGAGCGCCCGAGGGCGTTGCAGCCGTCGTCGCGCAGGCGGCCACGAAGGCGACCGCACCGCTGAGAGCGAGAAAACTGGCCTGCTTCATTGAACCTCCGCTGTGTCGATTGCCGATCTAGCCGGTATGCGTCTCGCGTTGGTTGAGCGAGGTCAACCCGATCGGGTCACTCGGCCGCCTCTTCCAACACGTCGTCGCGCTCGGCGAGCTGGCGATTCCACATTTCGGCATAGAGCCCGTCGCGTTTGAGCAGGGCGGTGTGCGACCCGCTCTCGGCCAGCCGCCCATGATCGAGGACGAAGATCGTGTCGGCGTCGGCGATAGTCGAAAGCCGGTGTGCGATGGCAAGGGTGGTGCGATGCTCAGAGACGCGATGCAGCGTCGTCAGGATGTCCTGCTCGGTGCGTGTGTCGAGCGCACTGGTGGCTTCGTCCAGCAGCAGGATCGGCGGATTCTTGAGCAGGGTTCGCGCGATGGCCACCCGTTGTTTCTCTCCGCCCGAGAGCTTGAGGCCGCGTTCGCCCACCTCGGTTTCAAAGCTCTTCGGCAAGCGTTCGATGAACGGGAGGATCGCAGCGTCGCGCGCCGCCGTGACGACTTCGTCCTGGGTGGCACCGTCGCGCCCGTAGGCGATGTTGTAACCGATCGTGTCGTTGAACAGGACCGAATCCTGGGGCACGATGCCGATCAGAGCGCGCAGGCTTTCCTGCGTCACCTCCTTGATGTCCTGACCATCGATCAGGATGCGGCCTTCCCACGGATCGTAGAAGCGGAACAGCAAGCGGCCGATGGTCGACTTGCCCGCGCCGGAGGGGCCGACGATCGCGACGTGCGCCCCGGCTGGCACTTCAAGGCTGAGGCCATGGAGGATTTCGCGGTCGCGGTCATATCCGAACACGACATTGTCGAACACGACGGTCGGCCGCCGGATGGTCAGCGCTGGCGCGCCCGGCGCGTCCTTCACCTCGATCTCGGTGTCGATCAGCCGGAACATCTGCGCCATGTCGATCAGCCCCTGGCGGATCGTGCGATAGACCCAGCCGAGCATATCGAGCGGGCGGAAGAGCTGCATCAGGTAAGTATTGATCAGCACGAGGTCTCCGACCGAGAGCCGGCCCTGGCTCCAGCCGTAAACGGTGAAAGCCATCGCGCCGCCCATCAGCAGGTTCATGATGGTCGCCTGCGCGATGTTGAGCAGGCCGAGCGAGTTCTCGCTCTTGATCGCGGCTTCGGCATAGGCGCGGGCCGCGGAGCCGTAGCGCTCACGCTCGCGCTTTTCCGCGCCGAAATACTTCACCGTCTCGTAGTTGAGCAGCGAATCAACCGCGCGGGCGAGCGCGAGCCCATCGAGATCGTTCATTTGCGCGCGAAGCTTGGTGCGCCATTCGGTAATGGTGCGTGTGACCCAAATGTAGGCGACCACCGTCGCTGCAGTCGCCGCGACGATCTCCCAGCCGAACTTGAAATAGAAGATGCCGGCCACGATCAGCAGCTCGGCTGCGGTGGGAAGGATGTTGAACAGCAGGAAGTAGATCATCGAATTGATCGACTTCGTCCCACGCTCGACGACCTTGGTGACCTCGCCGGTGCGACGCGAGAGGTGGAACCGCAGCGACAGTCGATGGAGGCGCGCGAACACGTCTTCAGTGAGGCTGCGCACCGCGTCCTGCCCGACGCGCTCGAAGATCATGTTGCGCACATTGTCGAACACGACCGTGGCGAAACGTCCGGCCGCGTAGGCGATCACCAGCGCAAGCGCGACCCACAGCGCCTGATCCCCGCCTTCGGACATCGCATCGACAGCCCCGGCGTAGGCAAAAGGAAGGGCCAGGACGACCACCTTGGCGAGCACGACAAATACCACCGCGCCCGCGATCCTGCGGCGTAGCTCGGGCCGACCCTCAGGCCATAGATAGGGGAGAAAGCGGCGGACCGTGTGCCAGCCGGAGGGGTCATGCGAAGCACGCAGTTGGATCAGATCGTCCGTCATCGAAGGCCCCATGTGGGGCTGGCGGGTTCCGCGGGCAACGACCGGTCGCGAAATCAGACGCCCATGCGGCGCCCATACATGCTGTCGAACGGGTTCACGTCGCGCGGAAGGTCGAACAGTACGCGCCGCGTCTTGAAGTCGATCGCGACCCGTCGGAACAACTTCAGCTCCGCCATGCCAAGGATCAGCGCCGGCTTTTCGGCCAGGCCCAGCGTGTGGAACGGGCGGGAATCGGCGAACAGGATCGCGAAATTCTCCACGCTCGCGCGGCCCAGATCGAGCCTTTCGGCCACGCGCACCACGCCGCCCATGGTGATGCCGTTTATGTCGGTCATCTCGGTGTCGGCGAGCTTGCGATTGCGGCGCAGCCTTTCGAGCAGCGCCATGTTGCCGATGCTGCTTTGCGCGCCCGTGTCCACGATCACCTCGACCCTGACTCCATCGAGCCGCGCCGAAGTGATGATCATCTGGCCCAAGCGCTCGCGTGCCTTGACCACGATTTCGTAACCGCTGTTCCCGCCGAGCTGCTCCGCGTCCGCAACCGCGATCCGGCGCTTGGTGAAGTCGAGCAGGACCCGTTGGTCCTGCAGGCTGTCGATCCCGAGAATACCGTCGGCCTCGCCGATGTGCGCCCCTTCCACCACCGGCGCCTGGCGAATGTAGAAGCTGCGGCTGCCGAGCGTGAAATCCTCGATGGGAGTGGTCTCGACTTGCTGGACGCTGGCCATTCCAACCAACGTGGCGGTCTTGCGCTCGAAGAGCTGCAGCTCGTCCGCCAGCGCACGCGACAGCACCGTGGCCTGCGCGCCAGTGTCGATCAGGAAATCGTAAGGGCCCTGGCCCTGGATCGTGACCGGCACGGTCATCCGGTCGTACCGTTCACGATCGATCTCGAGCACCTCGAG
>JAEZCZ010000066.1 GCA_023433305.1 Pseudomonadota bacterium
GCTCAAGGCCGAGCGCGCGATCGCCGGCGCTGACAATTTTGGCTTCCAACTCGCCAAGCTCGGTGGTGGTGAAACGCACTTGGCCGGCCAGCGTCTGGCGGTGAATGAAGCTGGCATTCAGCGGCGGCGCCATCAGCTTGTCGCCATATTGCGCCGACACCTCGACGAAATAGCCGAGCACGTTGTTATGCTTGATCTTCAGCGCCTTGATGCCGGTCTCATCGGCATAGCGTGCCTGCAATTGCGCGATCACCTTGCGCGACTGATCGCGCAGCGCCCGTGTCTCATCGAGCGTCGTGTCATAGCCGCTGCGGATGAAGCCGCCGTCGCGCTTGAAGGCCGGCAATTCTTCCGCCAGCGCCATCGCCAGATCGTGCAAGAGATCGGTGGAGGGCTGCGTCAGGCCGCGCGCCGCGTCGCTGATGGCATCGGGTAGTGCCTGCGCTTCGGAGAGCCGCGAGGCCAAAGCCGCGCTTGCCACCAGTCCGTCGCGAATGGCAGCGAGATCGCGCGGGCCGCCACGGCCGACGACAAGCCGCGTCAGTGCGCGAGCGAGATCGGGCGCCGGCAGTGGCCGGCCGCCCATCAGCAGCACGACCACGGGCTTGCCCGTCTCCGCCACTGCGGCGAGCAAGTCCGTTTGTGCCTCGGGCAATTCCAGGTCGGCAAAGCTGCGCGCCTCACCGGTGCGGTCGAAATCCTCGCCGAGCGCCATCACGACCACGTCGGCCTCGCGCGCCGCGGCCACGGCAGCCTCCACCCCGTCCGGGATATAGACGACATCCCGATGCGCCGCCTCGAGCGCGGTCCGCACCGAAACGACGTCCGCCTCCTGCCCCCGCGCTCGCCACGAGCCGAGCTGGGTGAAGGCGTTGTCCGCCAGCGCGCCGATCAGGGCGATGCGTCCCGCCTCACGCGCCAGCGGCAGCACGTCGCCTTCGTTCTGAAGCAGCACGATGGAGCGCTCGGCGATCCGCCGGGCTTCGGCCCGATGCTCGGGCGTCAGCATGACCGCCGCCTCGCGCGCGGCGTCGTGATATTTGTAGGGGTCGGCGAACAGCCCCAAGTCGCGC
This sequence comes from Pseudomonadota bacterium, assembly GCA_023433305.1. Lineage (GTDB taxonomy): Bacteria > Pseudomonadota > Alphaproteobacteria > Sphingomonadales > Sphingomonadaceae > Croceibacterium_A. The sequence continues at coordinate 1,074 of JAEZCZ010000066.1, forward strand.
TTGACCGCGAGAATGCGGCGCACCGCTTCGTCGAGCCGTGCCATCACGGCCGGCTCGGCGTCCGCCAGCGCGGCAAGCTCTTCGGCATAGACGTCGCTGACCATGTCCATGTCGACGCTGGCGTCGAGGGCCAGCCGGGCGGCTTCGGCGCGGCTGCCCGCGCCGCCATGCGCCATGAGCTCGTCGATCGAGCGCCAATCGGACACGAGAACGCCATCATAACGCCATTCGGTGCGTAACACCCCCCGAAGAAGCGCTTCATTCGCAGTTGTAGGCACCCCGCCGAGGGCGTTGAACGCGGTCATGTAGCTCGCCGTGCCCGCGGCTGCCGCCGCTTCGAAAGGCGGCAGATAGGTCTCGCGCAAGGTCCGCTCCGAGATGTCCGCGCCCCCGTAATCGCGCCCCGCCTCGGCCGCTCCGTAGGCCCCGAAATGCTTGGTCGCCGCCATCACCGTGTCGGCCGCCGCGAGGTCGGTGCCCTGGAAACCGCGGACTTGCGCGGCCCCCATCGCCGCGCCCAGGAACGCGTCTTCCCCCGCCCCCTCGACGACACGCCCCCAGCGCGGATCGCGCGCCACGTCGACCATCGGTGCGAACGTCCAGTGGAGGCCCGCCGCGCTCGCCTCGCGGGCGGCGATACGGGCATGGCTTTCCGCATCGGCGGGATCCCAGGTCGCGGCCATCGCCAGCGGAACGGGGAAGATCGTGCGATAGCCGTGCACTACGTCCATCGCGAAAAGCAGCGGGATACCGAGCCGGCTTTCCTCCACCGCCACGCGCTGCAGCTCGCGCAGGGGTTCCGCCCCGGCAACATGGAGGTAGGATCCGACCTCGCCGCGCCGCACTTTCTCCAGCTCCTCGGGCCCGAGGCGCGAGTTGAGCGCCCGTTGCCGCCCGCCCATGCGCTGGACGAGCTGCCCGACCTTCTCGGCCGTTGTCATGCGCTTGAGCAAGGTGTCGATGTCGACGCCAGGGAGTGCCTCGCGAGGCTCTGGAGCCTGCGCGCTGAGCGCCACGGCGGGCGCCAATACCAATGTTAGCGCTACCAAACTTTGTCGGAATACCACGGACGCAAGCCCCTCCCCACCCTGCAGGCACCAGCGCGCCCGCCTTCAGTTTGGGGGAGTGTGCCTCGGGATGCCGCCTTACGCGAGTCCGAAATGCGCCCGATAGCGCTCGAAGCAGCGCGCACCGCACTTGAGGCGGATCAGCGCGCCTTCGGCCATCGCGGTGGCGCGGCGCGGATCTTCGGCGACCGCGGGCCGGATTGCCTCGCGGTTCCAGTCCTCCGAATGCTTGACGTCGAGCACCGCGTGGAGCGTGAAATAGCGCCGTTCCTTGCCGCTCAAACCGATTCGCTTGAGCGCCTCGGCCGTGCAGGCCGAACGGGCCGGCGCGGTCAGTTCGATCGCGCCAAGCGCACCCACGCTATGCCAGGCGTAACGGCGCGCGCTCGCCATCGCGGTCATCGCGTTCGCCAATGCGAGGCTTTCCCAGACGGTGTTCTCAATGGTCGGCTCGAGATCGAGGGTTTCGACGAGGCTGGCGAGCATCGGGCCGTGCATGCCCTTTTCCTGGCCCCGCCCCATCTCGTCCCAATAATTGCGTGCCAGCTCGAGCTTGGGGAGAGTGGGCAGCTTGACCTGCGTCATCGCGACGAGATCGTCGAAACCCGCTTCGCCTGCGGCTTCCTGCTCGGCGAACCAGCGCACCTCGTCACGCGATGCCTCAGCGGCGAGCCACGGAAACAAGGGATCGCCCTGCCCCGGACCATTGTCCTTGAGCGCTTCGAACCAGTCGATGAAACCTTCGACATCGGTCGGTGCTCGGGCCGCCTCCTCGATCACTTCCTGCCGGAGCTCTTCCACGAAGCCGCCTTCCAGTCGCAACATGGCGGCGTCGCGGGCGATCTGTCGCTGCCAGTCAGCAGCGGGGAACTGAGGGGCGAGACGTTCGCGATTCCAGTGGGCAAGTTGTCTCTGGAACATGTCGTTGAGGAACTGGGATCGGCTTTCGAATTGAAGGGGCTGAGTGGCCATGAATATTTCCGTTCGGAGAATTGGATTTCTCTCCAAGCGGTTAGGGATGACGGTTGTTCCATTCCTAATGTTAGTCAGCCCTGGCGAAGCGACCGGTAGGTGATCGACCAGCGCGTCTGATCCATGGGCGCGATCGAGTGCTCCCAGTCCCAACGCACTTCCCCAGAAAGGCGGTAGAGCGAGCGGGCGGGCAGCGGCACGTTGCGACGCTCGAAGCCGGTTTCGGTGCGCCGGCGCAGGCGCAGCGTACAGTCCGCTCCGAGAGAAAGTCCGAGCACTTCGCCGTATTGCGGGCGGTCGCGGTGCCAGCCGATGCCGGCGCCGCGGTCATAGCGAATGAGCAGCGCCGCCAGCAACTCGCGCGGTTCGAGCCCCACCAGCGGGGCCAGCTTGTCGCGCAGCTCGAGCAACCAGCCCGGAAGCGGCGGCGCCGCGTCGAGCCGGCCGCGCGAGAAATCATAAGCGCTGCCATAGTGGGTAGTCAGGCGCTTGCCGCGCCACTGGCCGAACTTGAACGGTTCGAGCGGCGCCGCGTCGATCTGGGCGACGAGCGCTCGTTGGTCGGCACGCGTCACGGCATCGGCCACGAAGGTGAGGCCCGGTACGACCGGCGCCTCCTCCCGAAACAGCTCGCCCTGGGAAGTCATGCCTGCCTATATAGGAAGCGATGCAACAGGCGCTTGATACCCTGACCTTTTCTACGTCCGGCCAGGGTCTCTACGAGATCACCGAAGACGTCGCGGATTGGCTGCGCGGCAGCGGGCTGGAGAGCGGACTGTTGACGCTATTCTGCCGGCACACGAGCGCGGGGCTGATGCTGACAGAGAACGCGTCACCCGCCGTGTGGCGCGATTGGCAGACATGGCTGGCAGGCGCGGTCCCGGAAACCGGGCGATACGAACACTCCGCCGAGGGTCCCGACGACATGCCGGCGCACATCAAGACCGTGCTGACAGGAAGCAGCCTGCAGGTGCCGGTCTCGCACGGCCGCATGATGTTGGGCACCTGGCAGGGCGTCTTTCTGGCCGAGCACCGCCGTGCCCCGCATCGGCGTCAGGTCGCCCTCCACGTGATGGGGCATTAGCGACTTTTCCGGAAACCCTGAAACATCCGCAGAGGGGGTGCGTTGGCAGGGCATGGGGATCGATATTTCCGCCCGTTTCGCGTTCTCGCTGAGCCGCCCTGCCGACGTGCTGCTTCAATTCGAGGCGGCGGCAATCCCGGAGCAGCGCATCATCGATAGCGAATGCCGACTGGGCGATGCCGAGCATGTCGCGCGAATTCCCGCGCAGGACGACATCGGCGAGCGCATCTGGCTACGCGTGACCGGCCATTTCGAGGTCGATTACACAGCGAAAGTCGAGGTCGAGCGCCTGCTTGTGGATCTCGGCAACTTGGACCGGCTCGACACGCACCTGCTGCCGGCCGAGACCGTGCAGTACCTGTTCGATTCCCGGTATTGTCCCGCCGATCGCTTCCAGTCTTTCGTGGAGGCCGAGTTCGGCGGTACGAATGGCGGGCAGCGCGTGCTGGCGATGCGCGACTGGATTGCGGCGAACTTCACCTACGCCCCTGTAAGCACCGCCAGCACGACCGCGCTCGACAGCTTCGTCGAGCGGCGCGGAATTTGCCGGGACTACGCGCATGTGATGGTGACCCTGGCCCGCGCCAGCGCGATTCCGGCCCGGTACGTCAGTTGCTACGCCCCCGGGGTGAACCCGCCGGATTTCCACGCCGTGGCCGAAGTATTCCTTGCCGATCCGTCGGTTACGGCTGGCGGAGCCTGGCATCTGGTCGATGCGACCGGAATGGCCGATCCGGCTGATACGGTGAAGATCGGCGTCGGTCGCGATGCGGCCGATGTCAGCTTCATGACCGTTTTCGGGCAAGCCAATTTCGAGGACAAGAAAGTTAGCGCTACCAAAACGGCTTGACCTTTGACATGAAGTGCTCGCACTCGCAGTGCAGCATAATAATGAATGCCGGTTGGGGAAGGCAGCGAACGGATGATTGCAAAAGCCGACACTCTGTTGCTGTTCGGTGCCACGGGGGACCTCGCCCAACGCATGTTGCTCCCCTCGCTCTGCGCACTCCACGCCGACGACTTGCTCGATCCCGAGTTGCAGATCTTTGGCACCGCGCGCTCCGCGATGAGCGACGCGGAATTCCGCAATTTCGCTCGCGAAGCGGTCGAGAAGTTCCTACCCGCGCATCGCCGCAGCAGCATGGCCGACTTCATCAATCGCCTGCATTACCAGCCGCTCGACGTGACCGCGCCCGAAGGGTTCGCAGAGCTGGCCGAGCGGCTGGGCGAGCGCCGTGACCGCGTGGCAATCTTTCTTTCCACCGCGCCGCAGCTTTTCGAACCGACGATCCGCGGCCTCGATAGAGCGGGGTTGGCGGGCGAGGGCGTCCGCATCGGCCTCGAAAAGCCCCTCGGGCTCGACCTTGCTTCGAGTTGCGAGATCAACGACGCGGTCGCCACCGCTTTTCCCGAGAGCCGGACGTTCCGGATAGATCACTATCTCGGCAAGGAAACGGTCCAGAACCTGCTGGCGCTGCGTTTCGCCAACATCATGTTCGAGCCGCTGTGGAACGCCCAGCATATCGCGCACGTGCAGATCACCGTTGCCGAAACCGTCGGGCTCGAGAAGCGCGCGGACTTCTACGATGGCACCGGCGCGCTGCGCGACATGGTGCAGAACCACATGCTCCAGCTCCTTTCGCTGGTGGCGATGGAGCCCCCGTCCAGCTTCGACGACGCTGCCGTGCGCGACGAGAAGGTCAAGGTGTTGCGCGCCCTTCGGCCGATCGGGCCTGGCGAGAGCGTGACCGGCCAATATCGCGGCGGGGCCATCCAGGGAAAGATCGTGCCCGGTTACGACGAGGAGCTGGGCCGCGACAGCGAAACCGAGACCTTCGTCGCGCTCAAGGCCCATGTCGACAACTGGCGCTGGAAGGGCGTGCCGTTCTACTTGCGAACTGGAAAGCGCCTACACGAGCGAGTGACCGAGATCGTGGTGCAGTTCCGCTGCGTGCCGCACTCGATCTTCAAGGGCGCACGAACCAAGCCCAACAAGCTCCTCATCGGCATCCAGCCGGAAGAGAACATCACCCTGTCGCTGATGGCCAAGGTGCCCGGCCTCGACCGCGAAGGCCTGGCGCTGCGCGAAGTACCACTCGACATCGCGATGCCCGATGCGTTTTCGGGCGTGGAGCGGCGCATCGCGTACGAGCGGCTGCTGCTCGACCTGCTCGAGGGCGACCAGACGCTGTTCGTCCGCCGTGACGAGGTGGAAGCGCAATGGACCTGGATCGACGGCATCCGCGAGCAATGGCAGCGCGAGGGCCTGACGCCCAAACCGTATAACGCCGGAAGCTGGGGTCCGAGCGCGGCCATCGCGCTGGCCGAGCGCGACGGGGTGAGCTGGCATGAGTGAACTCCATCCAACCCTAGCGCGCGTCACCGACCGCATCATCGAACGGTCGCGCGAAACGCGTTCCGCCTACCTCGAGCTGATGCGGATCGAGGGCGAGAAGCACTCCGATCGCAACGTGGCTCTGCCGTGCTCGAACCTTGCCCACGGGTTTGCAGCGATGGGCGATGACAAAGCCTCGATCATCACGCGCGCCGGGCCGAACATCGGGGTGATCAGCGCCTACAACGACACGATCTCGTCGCACCAGCCGTTCGGCGCCTATCCGCCGCAGATGAAGGTGTGGGCTCGCGAGGTAGGCGCGACGGTGCAAGTCGCCGGCTGCACGCCGGCGATGTGCGACGGCGTGACTCAGGGCACCGACGGCATGGAGTTGTCGCTGTTCAGCCGCGACGTCATCGCCCTTTCCACCGCGGTGGGACTGAGCCACGCCATGTACGACAGCGTCGCGATGCTCGGCATGTGCGACAAGATCGTGCCCGGGCTGCTGATCGGCGCGCTGCGCTTCGGGTACTTGCCGGCGATCTTCATTTCGGCGGGGGCGATGCCGACTGGCATCTCCAACAAGGAGAAGCAGGCGGTCCGCCAGCTTTACGCCGAGGGCAAGGCGACCCGCGCAGAGCTGCTCGAAAGCGAGGCCAAGAGCTATCACGCGCCCGGCGTCTGCACCTTCTACGGCACGGCCAACTCGAACCTGATGATGCTCGAGATGATGGGCCTGCAGCTCCCGGGGGCGGCCTTCGTCAATCCCGGCACGCCCCTGCGCCAGGCGCTCACCCGTGCCTCGGTCCATCGGCTCGCGCAAATCACGCGCGACGGCAGCGAGTACAAGCCGCTCGCACATTGCGTGGACGAGCGGGCGATCGTCAACGCAGCGGTCGGCCTGCTCGCGACCGGCGGATCGACCAACCATGCGATCCACCTGCCCGCCTTCGCCCGCGCGGCCGGGATAATGATCGACTGGAACGATCTCGCCGAGCTGAGCCATGCCGTGCCGCTGCTCGCGCGGGTCTATCCCAACGGCGCGGCGGACGTGAACTTCTTCCAGGACGCAGGCGGGCTCGGCTTCGTCGTGCGCGAGCTGCTCGGCGCGGGGCTTCTTCACCGCGACATCATGACCGTGTTCGGGGACGATCTGGGGGCCTACACGCTCGAGCCCTGGCTTGACGGCGGGGCTCTCGCCTGGCGCGAGCCAGGGCCCTCGGGAGACGAAAATATCCTGCGGCCCGCTTCCAATCCCTTCACGGCTGATGGCGGGATGCGCCTGGTCGAAGGCAATCTCGGCCGCGCGGTGTTCAAGACCAGCGCGGTTGAGCCGTCGCGCTGGACCATCGAAGCGCCGTGCCGGGTTTTCCAGTCTCAGGTAGAAGTGGCCGACGCCTTCGCTGCGGGCGAACTGGACCGTGACGTGATCGTGGTCGTGCGCTTCCAGGGGCCGAGGGCGAACGGGATGCCCGAGTTGCACAAGCTCACCCCGATCCTCGGCGTGCTGCAAGACCGCGGCCACGACGTCGCGCTGGTGACCGACGGCCGGATGTCAGGAGCGAGCGGCAAGGTCCCGAGCGCGATCCACGTCAGCCCCGAGGCGCTCGGCGGCGGGCCGCTCGCCTACTTGCACGACGGCGACATGATCCGGCTGTGCGCCGAGACCGGCCAGCTCTCGACGAGCGCGGACCTGTCGGGCCGCGTTCCCGCGCAAATGCGCGAGGTCGAGCTGGGCACCGCGCGCGAGCTGTTCGCGATGTTTCGCGCCGGAGCGGACGAGGCCGAGCGCGGCGGTTCCGCGATGCTGGCGATGTCGGGTCTGTGACGGAACTCGTCGCACTCGACGTCGGCGGCACGCATGCGCGTTTCGCGCTCGTCACGATCGCGCCCACGGGGTCGATCGACGTCGGCGAGCCGGTCACGCTCAAGACCGACGACTACGCCAGCCTCCAGACGGCCTGGGAGGAGTTCGCCCGCCGCGTGCGGACGCCTCTGCCTGGCAACGCATCGATAGCGATCGCGGCGCCGATCGTCGGCGACACGATCCGCATGACGAACAACTCGTGGATCTTCCATGTCGGCGCGATCGACGACCAGCTCGGGCTGGACCGGTTCACGCTGATCAACGACTTCGGCGCGGTCGCCCATGCGGTGGCGAAAGCGCCCGAAGACAAGCTCGTCCATATAACCGGACCTGAGGGTCGGCTCCCCGAGCATGGCACCGTCAGCGTGCTTGGCCCCGGGACCGGGCTCGGCGTCGCGCATTTCCATCGCCATGCCGGCGGCTATCACGTGCAGTCGACCGAGGGAGGCCACATCGAGTTCGCCCCGCTCGACGAGATCGACGACTGGATGCTGGCGCGGCTGCGGCGCCGGCATCTGCGCGTGTCGACCGAGCGGGTCCATTCGGGCCCGGGCATATGCGAGATCTACGAAGCGCTTGCCGCGCGCGAGCACCGCGCTGTCGAGCCGCTCGACGACCGGACGATCTGGGAAAAGGGCATCGCCCGCGAGGACGGCTTGTGCGCGGCCGCAGTGGACCGTTTCTGCGCCTCGCTTGGCAGCCTGGCGGGAGACTTTGCGCTCGCGCACGGGGCAAGCGCAGTGGTCCTGGCTGGCGGGCTCGGGCTCCGGCTTCGAGAGCTGCTGCCGCGCTCCGCATTCGGAGACCGGTTCCGGTTCAAGGGGCGTTACACGCAGATGATGGCGGGCATTCCGGTGAAGTTGATCGTGCACCCACAACCGGGTCTGTTCGGCGCCGCGGCGGCATTCGCCCTGGAACATGGCTTATGATGACGATTGACGAAATCATGCGCACGGCACCGGTTATCCCGGTGCTGGTGATCGAGGACGCGCAAGACGCCCGCCCGCTGGCCGAAGCGCTCGTCGCCGGCGGCCTGCGCGTGCTCGAGGTGACCCTGCGGACGCCCGCGGCGCTCGATGCCATCCGCCGCATGAACCTAGTTCCCGGTGCGATCGTCGGCGCGGGAACCGTCATCAACGAAGAGCAGTTCGAAGAGGTCCACGCCGCCGGCGCCGAGTTCGTCGTCTCGCCCGGCCTGACCGAGAACGTCGCCCACGCGGCGAGCCGTCTGGGCGTGCCTTTCCTTCCGGGGGTAGCAACCGCTGGCGAGATCATGCACGGCCTCGACCTGGGCTTGACGCATTTCAAGTTCTTCCCGGCCGAGACCTCGGGCGGAATCAAGGCGCTCAAGGCGCTCGCCGCGCCGTTCGCACAGTGTCGCTTCTGCCCGACTGGCGGGATCACCGCCGCGAGCGCGCCGGACTGGCTCGCGCTCGATCCGGTGCTTTGCGTCGGCGGTAGCTGGATCGTGCCCAAGGGTGCCGACATGGAGCAAGTCCGCACGCTGGCGCAGCAAGCGGCCGCGCTCAGCCGTTAACGATTGCACGAAGCGCGTCCCCTCGCGGGACGCGGCCGTCTGGGCGCTGGCCGTTAACCATAATCGGCGCCATAAGCGCCCCATGAGCGAGGTCGTGAAATGGATTGGCGGGACCACGATCGTGGCAGTCGTCCTGCTTGCCTCCGCGGTGATCGCCGGCAACGCGCTCGAAGCACAGGTTTCTCCAGCGGCGCAAGTCGTGGAGCATGCTAAGCTGGAACGATCGCCCGCCGCACAGCAAGCGCCGAAGCCTGCGCCTTCGCCCGAGCCTTTCGTGATCAAGCGAATCCTGCCGATCGATGGCCCGATCCGTTACGGCGAGTGGCACTGGAACGAGGACGGGGCCCCGGCCGAGGGCCCGCTCGTCATCACCGTCGACCTCGAAGCGCGCGTGATGTCGGTCTTCCGCGACGGTTACGAGATCGGGGCGGCTGCCGTGCTGCTCGGCACAGATCAGCATCCGACGCCCACAGGCGTCTTCCCGATCCTCTCGAAAGAACGCCATAACATCTCCGAGAAGTACGGCAACGCTCCGATGCCCTGGACACTGCGGTTGACCTGGGACGGCGTGGCAATCCACGGCGGCTCGACAGTCGAGCGCGGATACGCCAGCCACGGCTGCATCGGCACGCCCGATCCGTTCGTGTCGAAGCTGTTCGCCATCGCCAGCAAGGGTGACCGGGTCATCATCACGCGCGGCAAGAAAGCCGAGCTGGGGACGCCGCTGGCGGCGCTCTAAATGCCCCGCCTCGGCGGCTCGCGGTGAAAAGTCCAAAGGCCTTTGTTCACATCGATCAGGACGCCCGCGAGCGTCGCGCGCCCGCCCGCATCGAGCGCGTCGACGAGCCGCGCAACGGCCGTTGCCGGCGCGTGCTCACCGCTCAGCGCCTCGATTCCCATCTGCACCACTCGAATTTGGACTGTGCGAGGCACCGACGACGAGCTCCACCTGTAAGAGCCGTCCAGTTCGCGAACCTTTTCGTCCCATTCGCGCCGCGCGGCCCAATCCAGCGCCTCTTCGGCCTCGGCCAAGTGCGATGCGGAGCGGGCGATGGCCGCCGGATCGAGCCAATCCGCCGTGGCCAGCGCCTCGCGGAGACGCGCCCGGTCGAAGCGCGGATCGGCATTCGAGGGATCCTGCGCGGGAATGAGGCCCGTGCTCGCGACGAGCGCCTTAAGCTCGGCCTTGCGCCAGCCGAGCAGAGGCCGAAACAGCGTGAGACCCGTGGACGGCCATGTCCCGCGCGCCCGGATGCCGGCTAGGCCGGCCAGGCCACTCGCGCGGTTGAGCCGCATCAGGACGGTCTCGGCCTGGTCGTCGGCATGGTGCGCCGTGGCGAGTGCCTGGGCGCCTCGCTCCCGCGCCCATTCGCCGAGCGCGTCGTAACGAGCCCGACGAGCCTGGTCTTGCAGGTTGCCGGGGGCCAGCCTCACAGCAAGCGTGCGATGTGGCACGCCTAGCCGGGCGCATAGCTCGGCGACCATCTCCGCCTCCGCCGCTGCTTCCGGCCGAAGCCCGTGATCGACCGTCGCCGCCTCGACGGCGCCCGGTCTTGCCGCGCTGGCCAACAGGAGGAGAGCCAGGCTGTCAGGCCCCCCCGAAACCGCCAGGCCCAGCTTCACGCCCGGCCGGTCACCCGCCGGCCACAACCGCGTGCATTCGGCGGTGAAGCGCGCGACTTGCCCGCGGCCGACCGCGTCAGCCCGGGCAGGTGACCTTGGCGCGGTCGCGGTCATACTGTTCCTTCAAACGCCCTGTGGCGAGCGCAGGATAGGTTTCGCTGAACTCGGCGAGCGCGATGCAAGCGCGATTGGTGTCGCCGAGCGTGACCATGGCTTCCGAGAGGAACAGCAGGCTGTCGCCGGCGCGCGCGCCGTTCTTGTCGTTCTGGTAGTTCTCGAAGAAATGCGTCGCAGCCTCGCGCGGCTGGCCGTTGTCCAAATAGGCGCGGCCGAGCAAGTTGCGACCGTAGCTCGTGCGTGGGTGGCGCGGGTACTTTTCGAGAAACAGCGCAAGCTGCTGCTGGGCTTCGGGATAGTAGCCCGCTTCCCACAGCCGGAAGCCATAGGTGTACTCGTCGTCACCGGCATCGTCCGTCTGCGGCTTGGCGACGGCCTGGACCGCAGCGAGCCGCGCCGCGCTGGGCCCCGGCGCGGCAGCGGCGGCCGTGGGCGACTGCGTGGCGGGAGCACGGCTGGTGCCCTGCGAGGGCACCGGGATTATTCCGGTCGGGACTTCGACCGGCACCTGTGGCGCAGCGGACGCCTCGATCTGCGCCTGGAGTTCGCGCAACTCGTTAGCGGTTTCCTCGTTGCGAGCGGTCAGCCGCGCGAGTTGCGCTTCGAGCGCGTCGAGCCGCGCAAGGACGTCTGTCAGGGGGGTGCTCGAAGGCGTGCCTACCGGCTGCTGAGGTTGTGGACGCGTGGTGTCGACTTCGGGAGTGAAATAGCGCCCGTCACCCCCCGGAAACACCGCACGCTGCAACGCGCGCAGCTCGGATTCGATCTTGCGCAACCGGCTCTCATCGCTCTGCGCGGACGCGCTCGTCGGCATGAAAGCGGTCACCACGCCGGCCATCAGCAGGCCGGTGATCGTCTTGCGGGTGGCGTTCCAGCCGCTTGTCATCCTTGCATTCCCTCCAATGTCGCTTCGATTGCCGCCTTTTGCCGTGGGGTGCGCGAACGGCGGCTGAACAATCTCGCCGGCACTGTGCCAAGGCGGGATTCGCTTGTCGAGGAACCGGGACGCCTAGGTTGTGGGCGAAGCCGCCGGGCTCGGCGCGGCAGCCGGCCTTCCGCGGGCAACCAGCGCTTCTGCGCTCACCGGAACGTCGCTCACCACCCGTTGCTCTTCGGCGAGCCGCGGGACGCGCCGCCCGCCGACCGTGATCTGGAGAGCGTCCGGGCGCCCGGTCCGCACCATCGGCTGACGCGCGTCGGCGGGAACGGTGTAGGTGTCGCCGCGCGCCATCAGCATTTCCGCGAGCGTCCCGTCGGCGGTGTAGAACCGTACCCAGGCATCTTCGGTCGCGGTGAAAACCACCGGCCCCGTCGCCGCGGCTGCGCGTCCGGTGGCCGCCGCACTCGGCTGCTTCGCCTGCCGCGCGGCCTGCTCGGCTTCCTGCTGCTCGACGAGACTCGGGAGTTCGGCCGCCGGGGCAAAGAACGTCTTCGCCACGAAGAACAGTCCGGCCAGGACAAGCACCACGGCGAGCACCGATAGCCAGCTAAGCGCGCGCGACGGGACCCGCGCCGGATCGCCCGGCTCGAATCCCGGCGCACGATCGCGCGGCTCCACGTCTTGCGCGTCGAGCTCCGCCCGGACACGGTCGGCGACCATCGTGTCGTCGAGACCGACAGCCCGCGCATAAGTGCGCGAGAAACCGATGGCGTACGTGCGCGCGGGAAGCGCGGCGAAATCACCCTTCTCGATCGTCTCGAGATGCCGCTGCGGGATGCGTGTTTCCGCGGCGAGTTCCTGAAGCGACAGCCCGCTCGCCTCGCGCGCAGCCTGCAACTCCCCACCTACGCCACCAACCGGACGCGGCCCTGTTTCCTCTGCCGGATCTTCAGTCATTCCCGTTCCAGCTTAGAGCCGGTGCCATCTGTGCGAAAAATCATCGTGCCCGACTGAAAGGCCCCGGGCGCGCCAAGTCAAGTCGCGCGAACTCGTACGGGTTCCTATTCGACCTCTATTTCGCGTTCTTCGGCCCACTTGGTCAGCGCAGCGCGCAAGTCCGGCGGCGGCGCCGCCAGCCAGCCGCTCATCGCTTTTCCGATATCCACCATGTCGACCTTGCGGATCAGCTCCTTGATCGGCCCGACGGCCGCCGGGGTGATGGAAAGGCGTGTGATGCCGACCCCGAGCAAAGCGAGCGCCTCGAGCCGACGCCCGCCCATCTCGCCGCACACGCCGAGCTGGATCGGATGGCCGACCGTGGCCGCCACGACCCGACGAAGGAACCGCAGGATCGCCGGGCTCAGCCAGTCGTAGCGCTCCGCAAGCTTGGGGTTGGCGCGATCGGCCGCGAACAGGAACTGGGTGAGGTCGTTGGTGCCGACCGATATGAACGAAATCTTCGGGATCAGCACGTCGAGCATTTCGGCGAGCGAAGGCACTTCGAGCATGACCCCATATCGGATCGCCTCGGGCAGCGTGTGGCGCGTCTTCCGGAGGAACTCCAGCTGGCTGTCGAAGACGGCCTTGGCGGCATCGAACTCCCACGGCTCGGACACCATCGGAAACATGACGTTGAGCCGCCGCCCCGCGGCCGCGTCAATCAGCGCGCGCGCCTGGACTTTGAGCAGACCCTCGCGCTCGAGCGCGAGGCGGAGCGCGCGCCAGCCCATCGCGGGATTCTCGTCCTCGCGGCTGGATTCGCTGCTGAGATAGGCGAGCGCCTTGTCCCCGCCGATGTCGACCGTGCGAAAGACCACGGGCTTCTCGCCCGCCGCGTCGAGGACGTCGCGATAGAGGCGCGTCTGGCGATCGCGCTGCGGCAGCGTGGCCGAGACGAGAAACTGGAACTCGGTGCGGAACAGCCCGATTCCGTCCGCTCCGGTCAGGCTCAGCATCGGCAGGTCGTCGCGCAGGCCCGCGTTCATCATCACCTCGATGCGCTGACCATCGCGGGTGAACGGTTCGACATCGCGCATCTGCGCGTAGGCAGCCTGTCGTTCACGGCTGCGCGCCACGCGAGTGTCGAAGGTATCGAGCACGGTCTGCATGGGCCGCACGGTCAGCTTGCCGGCATTGCCGTCCAGCAGCAGCGTGTCGCCCTCGCGGATCAGGCCGCGCGCGTTGCGGACGCGGCCGAGCACGGGCACGCCCATCGCGCGCGCCACGATCACCACGTGCGCCGTGAGCGAGCCTTCCTCGAGCACGACGCCCTTGAGCCGGCGCTTGTCGTATTCGAGCAGCTCGGCGGGGCCCAGGTTCTTGGCGATCAGCACGGTGTCGCCGCGCAAGCCGACGCTGGCGGCGGTGCCGAGCTGGCCGGATACGATCCGCAGCAACCGGTTGGACAAGTCCTCAAGGTCGTGCATTCGATCCTGGAGCAACGGATCCTGGATCTCGCGCATGCGCATGCGGGTGCGCTGCTGGACACGCTCGATCGCGGCTTCGGCGGTGAGGCCGGCGTCGATGGCCTCGTTGATGCGACGACCCCAGCCTTCGTCGTAGGCGAACATCTTGTAGGTCTCGAGGACCTGCTGATGCTCGCCGTCGTGGCCGAACTCCGCCTGCCCGGCCATCTGGTCGATCTGTTCGCGCATCTTGTCGAACGCGAGGTAGACCCGTTGCCGCTCTGCCTCGATGTCCTCGGCGACGGTCTGCTCGATGATGATGCGCGGCTGGTGGAACACCGCCTGGCCGATGGCGAGGCCCTTCACCAGCTGCAGGCCGTCGAGCACTAGCGTGCCCGAATGAGCCGCTTCCGCCGCGACCGATCCTTCCGCGTCGGCCAGCCCCGCGTTGTGGATCAGTTCGGCGAGCACCATCGCGACGGTCTGCAGCGCCTCGATCTCGACTTCCTCGTAGCGGCGCGGATCGGTGTGCTGGACCGTGAGCACTCCGATCGCCCGCTCGCGCCGCACGATCGGGACGCCGGCGAACGAATGGAAGCGTTCCTCGCCCGTCTCGGGGCGGTACTGGAATTCCGGATGGGTCGCGGCCTCGGCGAGGTTCAGCGTCTCGATATTCTGGGCGATGGTCCCGGTCAGGCCCTCGCCGATGCCGAGCTTGGTGACATGGACCGCGCTCTGGTTGAGGCCGCGCGTCGCGAACAGCTCCAGCATCCCCTCGCGCAAGAGGTAGATCGAGCAGACTTCGCTATCGAGCGTTTCGCCGATGATCTCGGCGACCTGGTTTAGCTTGCCCTGCGCATGAGAGCGCGAGGCCATCACGTCCTGCAGCTGGAGAAGGATCGAACGAGCTGCGGCGGCGGCGGTCATTCCGCTCGACTATCGCATTAGCTCGGCTTTGGAAATGTTGCCGGCGGGCCCCGGAGCCGCATCGCGACGCCGGGTCCGCCGTGTGACGACTTGTCAGGTAAACGAAAGTTCTTCCTTTATCTTGAGCTTCCGCTTCTTGAGCGCCTGGATCATCGAACTGTCGGGAGCGGGCCGGTTCATCTCTTCCTGGATGCGGCGCTCCAACCCCTCGTGCTTGGCGTGAAGGGCTGCGACATGCGAGGATTCCGTACGGTTCTCCTTATCCCGAGAGGGTTTCCCCTGCCCATTGGAACGACCCTGCGACACGACTCGCGGCAGGGTGGCGAGCCGCGCGATTGTCATCAAATCACATAAGTCTTAAGGCTTCAAACCCTGCCTGCGATGAACCGATTAAACACGGCGACGCGGCGCCATGAGGGATGTGCGGCGTGACCGAAGAGGAGATGCGCAAGCGGCTGGCGGCGCTGAGGATCGAGCACCGCGATCTCGACGCGGCGATCGCCGCGCTCAGCGCATCGGACAGCCAGGACCAGTTGCAGATCGCGCGGCTGAAGAAGCGCAAGCTGCGACTGAAGGACCAGATCGCGATCATCGAAGACTACCTCACCCCCGACATCATCGCCTGAGCCTCGCGTGCCTTCGCGGGACAATGGGACGCGCGCGGCGGAAAACCCCGCGACGGAACTGGCGCCCGCCTGGTCTGTTGGAGTAGCGCTGGCGAACCACATGGCCGAAACCGCCGACCTCAGCCCGACGATCGTCGAGACGCTCTATCACGAGGCGCTGGATCTCGCCGACCAGGCGCGCGCTGCGTTCGACTTGTCGGGCCGGCTGACCACCGCCAGCCAGGACGAGGACCTCGCGCGCATCGCGCTCTCTTGCGAGGCGCTGCGCACCACGACCCGCATGATGCATGCGATCGCCTGGCTGCTGAACCAGCGGGCGTTCTTCGCGGGCGAGCTATCGGAGTTCCAGCTCCGTCGGCACGGCCGACTGCCGCCGGCGCAACCCGAAGCCCCGCTTGACCAGATCGCGCTGCTGGGGCCCGATCTGCGCAGCCTCATCGAGCGGACCCAGCGTTTCTACGCGCGGATCGAGCGGCTCGACCGGGCATGGCGCGAGCATTTCGCGATGCATCCGGCCGCGATCCATCGCTTGCGCGAACGGCTCGGCCACGCGGTCGGCCACCTGTAGCGCGCGGTCGGCACGGCCGACCGGCAGCTAGCGGCTCGGCTGAAGGGCAAGCGCCTCTTCGTACACGCTGGTATCGATCAGCTTGGCCAGCTCCTCGCGCGAACGGGCGGCGCGGCCGTTCTGCGCGGCGAGCCACTGCTCCTCGATCGCCATCACGTCGAGCAGATCAGGCGGAAAGCCCGGTTCGTAGCGGTGATGCTTCCAGCTATCGTCGACGTCCTCGCGCGAGAACTCGCCCGCCTCGACCACCAGCGCCTTGGCGCGGGCCGGGTCGCGGCGCAGCTCTTCGGAGGCGTCGATGATCGCGCGCACGAAGCGGACGATCTTCGCGCGGGTCGCGGGATCGGCCAGCTTTTCGGCGGTGGTGTTGAGGTTGAACAGCTCCCGGTAGACGCCCTCGCCCGAGAACTCGATCATGTCGTCGCCGAGAACCTGGGCGGCGTTCTCGCTTTCGGGCTCCCAGATCACGACCGCGTCGACTTCGCCCTTGCGCAAGGCCTCGGTCATCCCGGCGAGGGGGACGATCGGCTTGGCCTCGATGTCCGAGAAAGCGAGGCCGGCCTGGGTCAGCATGCGATGCAGGAAATATCCCGAACTGGTCTGCGGGATCGTCGCCACGGCCTTGCCCTTCAAGTCGGCCACGCTGGCAATGCCCGCCGACTTGCGCGCGACGATCCGGTAGAGGCCTTCGCTGACTCCCAGGATCACCCGCAGGTTCGGGTTCTCGACCGAATAGCGTAGCAACTGGGTCTCGGCATTGGTGGCGACGTCGGCCTCGCCCTCCTCGCCGAAGCCTCGAACCGGTGGTGCGCCCACGAGATTGGAAAGGCTGCCCATGCGGACGGTCGCTTCCCCCGGATAGTAGTGCTCGGCCGCGAGCAGCACGGGCGCGATCTCGAAAGTCTGCTTGTTGCCGTAGACGGCGATCGGCCCGGCATCGTCCTGTGCCGTGCCCGCCGTGGCGCAGGCCGAGAGCGCCAGCCCCGCCAGCGTGACCCATACCATCCGCAACATGCCTATCTCCCGTTCGACTGGCTGGGCAGACTACCCGCTATGCGGAAGGCGACAACGGCCGAAAGCGGCATGAATTCTTGCCTCATCCGGGATGACCGTGGGCACGGAGCAGTGGCAGTTTATCGCGCAGAGATCGCAGAGGACGCAGAGTTGCCAGCCGCCATCTCTGCGGTCTCTGCGTCCTCCGCGCGAAACGAACAGGGCCCTCGCACACGCAGGAATGAGGAGAGCTTGCGCGGGGATGACGAAAGGAGGTGGAGGGGGTAGGTTGCCTCAAATGCATCCCGCAGCCTCCTCCGACGACGCGAGCTGGACTTCCGCCGGCCTTGCCCGGCCGGACGCGGTGCGGGCGTGGCAGGACTGGGCGGCGCAGACCATCGCGCCGATCGACGTCTGCGTGTTCGACGAAGGTGCGTTCGCCGCGCGGTGGAGCAGCCACGGCGTCGGCCAGCTGCGCCTTCTGCGGCTGGACGCGCCGGCGCAGCGCGTGGTCCACAACGGCGACGGCGCCGGAAAGGCGACGCCTTCGATCCAGCTCGTCTATGCCCGCAGCGGCGCGCTCAAGACGCGGATGGGCGGCAAGCGCTTCACCGTGCGGCCGGGTGAGTTCGTGCTGCTCGACAACACGCGCTTCTACCAGATGGAGATGGACACCGCGCACGAGGCGGTCGACCTGATGATGCCGCTTGGCTGGCTCGACCGCTACCTGCCCGATCCCGGCGCGCTGCTCGGAAAGCCCGTGTCGGCGCGCGAGGGCTGGGGCGCGCCGCTCGGCAGCCTGCTCGAAACGATGGCCGAAGGGATCGACCAGACCCCCCTCCCCCGCCCGATGATCGCCGAGCAAGTCGGCACGCTGCTGACGCTCGCCACCGGCTTCCACGAGGCGCCGGCCGAGAGCCGCCAGTCCACAAGGCATAGGGGCCAGCTCGCCCGGCAAATCCTGCGTCGCATCGAAACCGACTTCGCCGACCCCGACCTCTCGCCCGAGCGCCTCGCGGCCGAGCTCGGCATCTCCAAGCGCTACCTCCAGCAGCTACTCGCCGGCAGCGGCACCAGCTTCGTCCAGGAACTCACCGCCACCCGCCTCGACCGCGCCAGCGACATGCTCAGCGACCGGCGCGCCGGCGGCCTGAGCGTGGGCGAGATCGCGTTCCGCTGCGGCTTCTTCGACCCGGGCTATTTCGCGCGCGCGTTCCGGAAGCGGTTCGGGCGGACGCCGAGCGAGTGGCGAGGAAGCGGAATGCGTGGCTAACGGCTCGCCCATGCCGTCGGCGCTAGAAAGACGCCTCCAGAAGATCGATTCCCTCCAAGACGAGCTCAGGCGGAAAGGAGCGGAAACGCTTCGTCAGGGTGAGGGCATGTACATGTCTGACCTGTTTCTCCTTGGCGCAATGAAGAGGACTTTCGCGCAGGCACAAGGCTTCATCGACCTCATCCGATCACGCAACTTCCCTTGTGCCGCCGCAATCTTGAGGTTGCAGATCGACACAGCGATGAGAGTTAACGGGCTCAACTTGGTCGATAACATCGAGGATTTTTGCTCGGAACTTATCGGCGACAAGAAGTTCAATCAAATGAAGGACCGCGACGGTAAGAAATTCACCGACGTGTATCTCCGTCAAAAGCTTTCCGAAGAGCATGATTGGGTAAGTTCGGTATACGAGAACGTATCTGATTTTGTGCACCTTTCCGGAAGGCACCTGATGGTATCGATCACCGAACTTAATGACGGTGATCGAACCATTAGCCTAGCGGTAAGCCCTGTTGATCCCGTGCGGCCAGATGAGGACTATTTCGAGATCGTCGACGCCTTTTTTGAGGCAACCAGAATTGCTGCATGTCTGATACTAGGATGCATGATGTCTCGTCGGCTCCAGCCTTCCAGCGACTAACGTCCTGGACCTGCGCCTTTCTCCCATCCTCTGTGCGCGCGAATCCTCACATTCAGTTGCGGGCAAGCGCTAGACCAGCGAGCCTAGGATAAGACGCCTCACAACTGACATTCGTCATTGCGAGCGCAGCGAAGCAGGGCGTCGCGCACCGCTCTAGGCTGCTTCGTCGCTTCGCTCCTCGCAAGGACGATGCGTCTCAGAAGAGGGCGCGTGCGCCGAGAGAGCACTGCAGCATGATCACGGCTTGACGGACCGCGGCGTGCCCCGCGCCGCCGCAAGGGCAACGCTTAAGTTCGACGAGGTTCTTTGAGCGAGTGCCCGCCCTCCGCGGACATTTTTGCTCCGGTGGAGGTTCAGGCTAGACGTTCGTCTGATCGGCCGGAACGTCGGCGGGTAGGCCGGCTGCCCCTTTCCCTTTGAGCGCCGGGCAATCCCCCTCGCCCGCGCGATAACAGGTCATCGAGATCGACCCGAGCGCGTGGCCGCGCAGCCATGGAGTAGCGATCCCTTCGTCGGCCGCCGCGAGACCGGCGATATAGAGCAGCGGGATGAAATGATCGGGAGTCGGCACCGCCATCGCGTAGTCCGGATGCCCGGTCAGCTTGAGCGCGGCGGCGGGATCGCCCGCGAGTTGGGCGACCGCCGCGTCGTCGAACCGCTCGCCCCAGTCGTAGGCGGCGTCCGGCCGGTCCCACATCACGCGGCGCAAGTTGTGGACCACGTTGCCGCTGCCGAGGATCATCACGCCGCTGCGCCTGAGAGGTGCGAGGCGTTCGGCGAGATCGAGATGGTACTCGAGCGGCTTCAGCGCGTTGATGGAGAGCTGCACCACCGGTACGTCGGCCTCGGGATAGAGATGCGCGAGCACGCTCCAGGTGCCGTGGTCGAGGCCCCATTGGTCATTGTCGAGCCCGACCCAGAGCGGCTTGACCACTTCGGCCACCTCACCCGCCAGCTCGGGCATGCCGGGCGCGGGGTACTCGAACGCGTGCAGCGCGGGCGGAAAGCCGTAGAAATCGTGGATCGTGCGCGGCCGAGCCATCGCGGTGACGGCGGTCGCGCCGAAGTACCAGTGGGCCGAGATCACAAGGATCGCGCGGGGCCGCGGCAGGTCGCGCCCTACCGCGCGCCATGCGTCGGTATAACCGTTGCGCTCCAGCGTGTTCATCGGACTGCCGTGGCCGATGAAGAGCGCGGGGGCGAGTTCGGCCACTCTCAGCAGCGCCGCCGCGAGGGCTGCGTGATCGAGGGCGGATCGCTGGCCGGGAAGCTGTCGTCGAGGGCGTCGTCCAGCAGTTCTTCACGGTGCTCTTCGCACGATGAGGAGGGGTTGGTTGAAGGGCGTAAGGGGGCGCCCGTCTTCGTTGCCGCATCTTGCGCCATGAGACTTCCCGCAGTTTGCTGTCGCATTTCAACGCGCGACGAGGCCATTCGGTTGCTGGCGCCTGCGCTGCGGTCTCCCATTACGCTGCAGCGAGTGGAAGTGGCGGAGCTAGCGAAGCCTGGACGGGAGTGATCGCGCCGGCAAGCGCCGCGCCCGGACGAGCGCCCCACACCCATTGGTGGCGCACTCCGTCGTTGCCTCACTTCACCGCAGCATAAATCTCCGGCAACATCTCGGTCGTCACGGTGGCGGGCCGCGGCTCGAGCGCCCGGTCGCCACGGCTGCCGTTTTGGCGGATGTCGCGCGTGAGAAGCTTCATCTCCTCTATCTCCTTGACCTGGCTCTCGATGATCTTGTCCGCCAGTTCGCGCACGCGTGGGTCGGTGATCGTCGCCTTGCGCGCATTGTTGATCGCAATCGAGTGGTGGGGGATCATAGCCTTCATGAACGCGGTGTCGCCGACAACCGCCTGGCTCCGATTGACGGCCAGGAGGATCACAGCGCATGCCAGCGAGCCGAGCAGCACCGCCATCTTGGTGCGCGGCCCGTCGTACATTTTCCACATGAAGCCGAGCATTACCGCTGCCATGACGCAGCCCATCAGCAACGAGGCAATCGCCCGGTTTACGCTAAACATCACGTGATTGGTGCTGTAGACCAGCTGATACATCAGCACGAACATGATGATGGTGGAGGTCGCGATCATGAGCGCAAACCGCCCCCATCCCATCTTCATCGGCTTCGACTGTTCCATCGCGTTTCTCCTGCTGCCCGACCGACCAACGGCCTTGGGCGGCGAGAGTTCTCGGGGGTGGTCGGTGCGCGATCGTCCCACGCCTGATGCGCGCGAATCCTCACATTCACTTGCGGGCAAGGGCTAGACCGGCAACCCTAGGATAAGACGCCTTCCCAGGGCTTCGTCATGGCGAGCGTAGCGAAGCAATCCAGAGCGGTCGCGCGCGGCGCTCGGGATTGCCGCGGGGCCTGCGGCCTCTCGCAACGACGAGGAATTGAGAGACAGGCGCGTCCGCGAGAGAGGTTTGCCAAGATGACCGAGAAGAGCTTCCCCCTGCCATCCGACCTCAAGGTCGTGCCCGGCACCGAGCAGGCGCAGGCCGCCTATCCCTATTACACCCAGTTCGTGCCCGAGGATGACCAGAAGTTCTGGTTCTACAACTCGATGCACTTTCCCGAGCCGATGCATCACTTCGACATGATCACCGCCGAGGCGGCTTATGTCGCGCTCGGCGCGTTCAACACCCGCGTGCACGTTCTGCCCACCGCCAAGGGGATCGAGCACCGGATCATCAACGGCCGGGTCTACATCGGCGGCGTGGCGGTGACCGATCCGGCCGAGATCGAGGAGCGCGTCGGCGAGTTCCAGCAGCGTGCATTCTACTACTACGAGCACTGGGAGAAGCTCTACGACCAGTGGAAGGACAAGATGAAGGCGCTGATCGCGGACGCGCAGGCGCTGCCCAAGCCTTCGCTCCCCGACTACGAACCGCTTGAGACGACCCACACCGGAAAGGGGGTCGCCAGCAACCACGCGCTGCTCGAAATCTACCAGAAGCAGGTCGAAGGGTACCACCGCATGTGGCACCACCACTTCGAGTTCCTGCTGCTCGGCTACGGCGCGTACATGACCTTCTTCGATTTCTGCAAGAAGGCGTTCCCGGAGATTTCCGACCAGGCGATCAGCCGGATGGTCGCCGGAATGGAAGCAGAGATATTCCGCCCCGACGAGGAAGTGAAACGCCTCGCCCGCCGCGCCGTCGAGCTCGGCGTCGACCAGCACTTCAAGGACGGGGTGGACATCGACACCGTGCTGGCCGAGCTCGATGCGGTCGGCAATTCGGGCAAGGCCTGGCTCGAGGAGCTGGAGACCAGCCGTAACCCCTGGTTCAACGTCAGCTCGGGCGACGGGTTCTATCACTATCACCGCAGCTGGAACGACGACCTGTCGATGCCGTTCGCCGCGCTTCCCGGCTACATCGAGAAGATCAAGGCCGGCACCAACATCGAGCGGCCGACCGAACAGCTCGTGCGCGAGCGCGACCAACTCGTCGCCGACTACCGAGAGTTGCTCGACACCGAAGAGGACAAGGCGACCTACGATCAGATGATCGGCCTCGCCCACCGCGTGTTCCCCTATGTCGAGGGGCACAAGTTCTACTGCGAGCACTGGTACACCAACCTGTTCTTCAACAAGATCAGGGAGTTCGGCGCGCTGCTGGCAAGCCACGGCTTCTTCGGCCCCGAAGGTCGCGAGGAGGACATCTTCCACCTCACGCAGTACGAGGTCGAAAGCGCGATCATCGACCTGATGCTCGCCTGGGGCAGCGGCGCCGAAGCGCGCGGGCCGAAGCACTGGCCGGCGGTGGTCGCGGAGCGCAAGGCGGCGATTGCCGAGTGGGCCAGGCACCCGACCTCGCCGGCGCTCGGCGCGGTGCCCGACGTGATCGACGATCCGGCGATCGTGATGCTGTGGGGCATCACCCGCGACAACCTCGATTCCTGGCTCAGCGACGGCAGCGAGGACACCAACGAGCTGAAAGGCTTCGCGGCGTGCTCGGGCGTGGTCGAGGGCAGGGCGCGCGTGGTGAAATCGGTCGAGGAGATCGGCCGCATCCAGCAGGGCGACATCCTCGTCTGCCAGGTCACCAACCCGACCTGGAGCCCGATCTTCCAGCGCATCAGCGCGGCAGTCAGCGACATCGGCGGATCGATGAGCCACATGGCCATCGTCGCGCGCGAATACGACCTGCCCGCCGTGGTCGGCACCGGCAAGGCGACGCAGCGGATCAAGGACGGGCAGCGGATCCGCGTCGACGGCGGGCGCGGCGTCGTGACGATCCTCGAGGACGAGGCGCGCGACGAGCGGGTTCTGGAAGACGCATGAGCGCGGTTGCCTGGTTCAAGGATGTCGGCATCGCCGACCGGCCGACCGTCGGGGGAAAGGGCGGCTCGCTCGGCGAGCTGACGCAAGCGGGAATCGCGGTGCCGCCAGGCTTCGTGGTGACGACCGCTGCGTTCGAACAGTTCCTTGCTGCACTGGAGGCTGTTCAGCCTGTTCGGGCCCGCGTTGAAGCGCTTCATTCGCACGATCTCGACCAGGCTGCGAAGCTCAGCGAAGAGCTCCGCCGACGCGTGATCGAAGAGCCGCTGCCTGCGGCGGTGGAGCAGGCGATCCGCGATGCTTATGCCGAACTCAGCCCAGGTGAGGAACCGGTCGCGGTGCGCTCCTCGGCCCCGACCGAGGACGCCGACGACGCCAGCTTCGCAGGGCTGCAGGACACCTTTCTCTGGGTCCTCGGAGCGGACGAGATGGTCGCCCGCGTGCGCGAGTGCTGGGGCAGTCTCTATTCCGTCGAATCAATGACTTACCGCCGCAAGCACGGCCTGCCCGAAGAGGGCGTGGCGATGGCGGTGGTCGTCCAGCGCATGGTCGACGCGATGTGCGCCGGAGTGATGTTTACCCGCAGCCCGCTCACCGGAGACAAGTCGGTGATCACCATCGAGGGCGCCTGGGGTTTGGGAAGCGCCGTAGTCTCGGGCGAGGTGACGCCCGACCGCTGGGTGATCGGCAAGATCACCGGAGAAATCTCGGTGCGAGACATCTCCGACAAGCACGCCCGGCAGGTTCCGGCCGAACAGGGCGGCATCCACGAAATCGCCAACGAGGCGGCGATCGCCAACCAGCCTTGCCTGACCGACGAGCAACTGATGACGCTGCGCGAAGTCGGGAGGCAAATCGAGCGGCATTACGGCAAGCCGCAGGACATCGAATGGGCGCTTGATCAGGAGGGCGACGTGTTCCTGCTGCAATCGCGGCCGGAGACCGTGTGGTCGGCCAAGGATGCCGCCGCGCCCGTCAAGCCGCCCGAGGACAATCCGCTCAAGCACGTGATGAGCATCTTCGGGGGTAAACGGTGAGCCTGACGGCGAAGGACATCGCCGAGATCGCCAGGCTGCTCGACGAAAGCCACTTCTCCTCCCTCGATCTCGAGGTCGGGGACTTCAAGCTGCGGATTCGCCGTGATGGCGGCGGGTGGTCGGAACGCGCGTGCGACGATCGAGACGAGGCGCAACCGGCGTCGGCGGCCCAATCCGCGAACGCGCCGCCCTCGCCCCCTCCGCCGCCACTGGGCCAGGAAGCCGGCGCGGCGCGCGTGGGGGAAATCGACGTACCGGCGCCGTTGCTCGGCAACTTCTACGCTGCCCCGCGCCCGGGCGAGCCGCCGTTCGTCGACATCGGCGATACCGTGACCGAAGACAGCGTGATCGGGATCATCGAGGTGATGAAGCTGATGAACTCGGTGCGCGCCGGAGTGGCAGGAACGGTTGTCGCGATCCTGGCGCAGAACGGCTCGGCGGTGGAGGAAGGCCAGCCGCTTATCCGGGTGCGGAAGGACAGCTGACTATGGCCAACGTGCAGATCGTCGAGACCAGTTTGCGCGATGGCAACCAGTGCCTGTGGGGGGCGCTGGGTGTCACCACCGCCAACACGCTCACCATCGCCCCGGTCATGGAGCGCGCCGGCTATCGCGCGATCGATTTCACCACCTCCACCCACATGGGCGTGGCGGTGCGCTACAAGCAGGAGGACCCGTGGGAACGGATCCGCGCGATGGCGGAGATCTGCCGCAACACGCCGCTGCAGTTCCTGTCCACCGGCTTCCGCTTCATCGCCTGGGAGACGGCGAGCCCCGAGTTCATGGAGCTCGCATTCCGCACCCTCGCCCGCAACGGCATCCGCCGCTTCGCGCTCGCCGACCCGATGAACGATGCGGCCTCCAACGTCGAAGTCGCCAAGCTGGTCAAGCGCAGCGGCGGCGAGCAGGTCGTCGGGGCGCTGGTCTACACGATCAGCCCGATCCATGGCGACGCGCACTACGCCGAAGCGGCGCGAACGATGGCCGCGAGTGGCGACATCGACGCGTTCTACATCAAGGACCCGGGCGGGTTGCTCACTGCGCGGCGCGCGCGGACACTGATCCCGGCGATCCTGGCCGAAATCGGCGACAAGCCGCTCGAGCTGCACAACCACTGCACGATCGGCCTCGCCGAGCCGGCTTGCCTGGAGGCGGCGGAGCTGGGCGTCGTGGCGGTACAGTGCGCCAGTGGCGGCGCTGCCGACGGGACGAGCAATCCGCCGATCCAGCGCATGATCGCCAACCTGCGCGCGCTCGGCCACACGGTCGATGTCGATGACGAGGCGGTGGCCGAAGTCGCGCAGTATTTCACCGCGCTTGCGGAGGCCGAGGGCTTGCCGACCGGGCAGCCGATGGCGTTCGACGCAGCGTACCTGCGGCACCAGCTCCCGGGCGGCATGGTGGGGACTATGCGCCGCCACCTCGCGGACCACGGTGTGCCGCAGCTCGAAGGCGCGGTGATCGAGGAAATGGGCCGCGTGCGCGAAGAGCTGGGCTGGCCGATCGTGATGACCCCGTTCGCGCAGATGCTGCAGACGCAGGCGATGCTCAACGTCACCGGCAAGGAGCGCTACGGCACCGTGCCGGACGAGGTGATCCGCTACGCCATCGGCCGCTTCGGGCGGCCCAATGTCCCCATCGAGGCCGACGTGCTGGACAAGATCATGGCCAATCCGCGAACGAAGGAATTGCAGGCGGAACCGGGCATGGCCGAGCTTTCCGACCTGCGGAAGCGGATCGGTGCGAACCTTTCCGACGAAGAATTCCTTTTGCGGGCGACGATGCCGGCAAACCTGGTCGATGCGATGCAAGCTGCCGGACCCGCGGAGCGGCACTACGACCCGGAAAAGGTCCCGGTCATGAACCTGCTACGCGAAGTCCTGAAGCGCACCGACGTGACCCAGATCAGCGTGGAGAAAACGGGTTTCAAGCTGGAGGTGAATGCGTGATCCCCAACTTCGTCATTGCGAGCGACGGAGCGGTTTCGTGACGCTGGAGCGCAAACCCAAAGGCTTCATGTTCGATCTCGACGGGACGCTGATCCTCAGCGACCGTAAGCTCGGCGGCTACACCGCTATTCCCGGCGCGGCGGAGACCCTGCAGGCGCTCGACGAGCGCGGCATTCCATGGATCGCGATGACCAACGGCAGCGCCTATCCGGCCAGCATCCAGGCGCCGCGACTGCGGGCGGTCGGACTGCCGGTAAGAGACGAGCGGCTGTTCACCCCCAATTCGGTCGCCGGCAAGGCCATGCTGGAGCGCGGATACAGCCAAGTCCTGGTGCTCGGCACGCAGGGTGTGGTCGATGCCCTGACCGAGATGGGCGGGCCTTGCGTTCTGCCCGAGGACGAGGCGGCGCATTCCGCCGATGCTGTCTATGTCGCCTGGCACCCGGATTGCACGATGCCGCACATCCACCTCGCCTGCGAGCGCGTGCTCGACGGCGCGGCGTTCCTCACCGCGTCGGACGTGCCGTATTTCGCCACCAAGGAAGGCCGCTCATTCGGCTACTCCTGCGCGATCAACGGGGCGGTGGCGCGGGTAACCGGTATCGAGCCCGAAGCCTGCGGCAAGCCGAGCCCGCTGGCGCTGGCGATGATCGCCGAGGAATTGGGCGTGGCCGAACGGGATGTCGGCGTTGTCGGCGACGATGCGGTTGCGGAAATGCAGATGGCGCGCGCCGGCGGCGCAATCGGTATTGCGGTCGCCAGCGGCTCGACCTCCCGCGAGCAGTGGGGGGCGCAGCCGGAAAACCGCGCGCCGCACGTGGTGATCGACAGCATTCGCGATTTGCTGTCCAATGGTAACCTGGTCTAGTTGCTCCTGAAACTAGCTAGGGGAGCGTGAATGGAACTCGGCCGGCTCAACCATGTCGGCGTGGCGACGCCCGACATCGAGGCCGCGATCGCCTTCTGGCGCGACACCATGGGCGCGACGGCGATCACCGCGCCGTTCGACATGCCTGAGCAGGGCGTGCGGGTGTGCTTCGTCGACACCCCTGATGGGGGCACCCAGATCGAGCTGCTGGCGCCCCTCTCGGAGACTTCGCCGATCAGTGCCTTCCTCGAGCGCAATCCGCTCGGCGGGCAGCACCATCTGGCGTTCGAGGTCCCGGAGATCGCCGCGGCCCGGGCGGAGTTCGAGGCCATGGGTAAGCGCATCCTGGGTCCCACGCGGATCGGCGCACACGGCACGCCGGTGTTCTTCGTCCACCCCAAGGACATGGGCGGGGTGCTGACCGAGATCATGGAACGTCCGGCGCATGGCTGACCGGGAAACCTGGCAAGCGAAGGCGGCCGAGGAACTGAAGGGCCGCGATGCCACCTGGCACGTCCCCGAGGGCTTCGCGATCGAGCCGCTCTATACCGCCGAGGACGTGCCGGTTGACCCCGGCCTACCCGGCTTCGCGCCCTTTACGCGGGGGCCCTACGCCTCGATGTACACCGGCCGCCCGTGGACCATCCGGCAATACGCGGGATTCTCGACCGCCGAGGAGTCGAATGCGTTTTATCGGCGCAATCTTGGCGCGGGGCAGAAGGGGCTGTCGGTGGCGTTCGATCTCGCCACGCATCGAGGGTACGACAGCGATCATCCGCGCGTGCATGGCGATGTCGGCAAGGCGGGCGTAGCTATAGATACCGTCAAGGACATGGAAATACTGTTCGACGGAATCCCCCTCGATGAAATGTCGGTCAGCATGACCATGAACGGGGCGGTGCTACCGGTGATGGCTTTCTATGTCGTCGCGGCGGAGCGGCAGGGAGTACGTCCCGAACAGCTCCAAGGAACGATCCAGAACGATATCCTAAAAGAATTCATGGTGCGGAATACTTATATCTATCCGCCCGAGCCGAGCATGCGGATCGTTACGGACGTAATCGCATGGTGTTCCGAGCACGCGCCCAAGTTCAATCCGATATCGATAAGCGGTTATCACATGCACGAGGCCGGTGCGACCGCAGTACAGGAGCTGGCCTTTACGCTGGCCGATGGAAAGGAATACGCACGGGCGGCCATGGCAGCCGGGCTGGACATCGATGCCTTTGCGCCGAGGCTCTCGTTCTTCTTCGGCATCGGCATGAATTTCTTCATGGAGATTGCCAAGCTGCGCGCCGCGCGGACTCTGTGGTGCGAGGTCATGGAAGGCCTCGGCGCGCGAATGAAGCGCTCGAAAGTGCTTCGAACACACTGCCAAACATCAGGTGTTTCGCTGCAGGAGCAGGATCCCTACAACAACGTGATCCGAACCACGGTGGAAGCGCTGGCGGCGGTTCTGGGCGGGACGCAGAGCCTGCACACCAACGCGCTGGACGAGGCGCTGGCGCTGCCGACCGACTTCTCGGCGCGGATTGCGCGGAATACCCAGTTGGTACTGGCCGAGGAGACCGGGGTCACGCGGGTCATCGATCCGCTCGGCGGCAGCTACTATGTCGAGGCGCTGACCGCCAAGCTGGTCGAGGAAGCGCGGGCGCTGATGGCGGAGGTCGATGCGCTCGGCGGGATGACGGCCGCGGTGGCGAGCGGGATGCCCAAGCGGCTGATCGAGGAAGCCGCCGCGGCCAAGCAGGCGCGGATCGACCGCGGCGAGGACGTGGTGATCGGGGTCAACAAGTATCCGGCGGGCGAGCACGCGCCGATCGACACGCTCGACATCGACAACCACAAGGTGCGCGAGGGGCAGGTCGCGCGGCTTGCCGCGGTGCGCGCGGGGCGGGATGAGGCCAAGTGCCGCGCGGCATTGGAAGCGCTGACAGCGGCGGCTTGTGGTGGGGTTCAGCTGGCTGAGGTCGCGCGGGCCGAGGGCACCTCTCCACCACCCGCTTCGCGGGCGGTCCCCCTCCCCGAGCAAGCTCGGGGAGGATCGAACCTCCTCGCGCTCGCCATCGAAGCCGCGCGCGCCGACGCCACGCTGGGCGAGATTTCGGCCGCGCTGGAGGCGGCGTTCGGTCGTCATGGGACCACGCCCGAGCCGGTGCGCGGGGTCTATTCGCGGTCTTACGAAGGCGATCCGCGCTATGCCCAGATCGTGGCCGGGGTCGAAGCCGTCACCCGCCGCCTCGGCCGCGCGCCGCGGCTGCTGGTCGCGAAGATGGGGCAGGACGGGCACGACCGCGGCGCCAACGTGATCGCCAGCGCGTTTGCCGACATGGGCTTCGAGGTGATCCCCGGCCCGCTGTTCCAGACGCCCGAGGAGACCGCCGCGCTCGCGCTCGAGCGCGACGTCGACGCGGTCGGCGCCAGCTCACTCGCCGCCGGGCACAAGACGCTGGTGCCCGAGCTGGTCGACCAGCTTCGCGAGGCCGGCCGGGCGGACATCAAGGTCGTGGTCGGCGGGGTGATCCCGCCCCAGGATTACCAGTTCCTGCGCGATGCCGGGGTGCAGGGCATCTACGGTCCGGGCTCGAACGTGCTCGAATGCGCCGCCGACCTGCTGCGCCTGCTCGGGCACAACATGCCGCCGATGGACGAGGCGGCGGAGTGAAGCTCGGCTTCTCGGTCGAGGATCTTCTGCCGCGCGCGCGCGGCGGGGGGCCGCTCAAGATGGCGCTGACGGCGCTGCCCGACGGCGAATGGCTCCAGCCCGATCCCGATCTCGCCCGGCGCGCGGCGGCGTTCGATGCGTTTCCCGAGAGCGTGCAGATGCTGCCCGAAGGCGAGGCGCCCGCCGAGGAGCTCGCCGCGCTGCTCGGCGCGTCAGGCGGGCTCGAGGCGGCAGCGCGATCGGTGTGGGAGGACTTGTGCGTGCTGACCCGGCGCGAGGGCGAGGAGGTCTATCGCCTCGTCGGAACGGCGGTGGCTTTCCCCACCGACTGGCGGCCGGCCGACAAGCTGGGCCTGCCGCTGATCGCGCTGCACAAGCCGATCCACGGTTACGAGGAGCAGCTCGCGACCGGCGTCGATCACTTCATGGCGAAGCTCCAGCCCGGCAAGGCCTTCGGCCGCTGCAACTGGTTCGTCAGCCCGACCGACGCGCTGCGCTGGGTCGCCGAGCCGGCGGAGCAGGCCTTCGCGCACGTCACCGCCGAGAACGCGGGCGAGACGCTGTTCGTGCGGTCCGAGCGGCAGACCCTGCGCAAGCTGCCGGAAACGGGCGCGGTGGTGTTCACGATCGGCGTTCACGTGGCGCCGTTGGGCTCGCTCTCGGCCGAGAATGCGACGCGGATCGCTGAGGCGGTGGCGACCATCCCACCCGAGGAAGCCGAGCGCCGCGGCGCGGCATACTTCGCGCCGCAGCTTCGGGCCTATGCCGCGCGCAACGGCGCGGCTATCGATGCTCGCCGAATGACCGAGGAACGTGCTGCATGACCGAAGAGGAAGAGGCCTTGCCGAGCCTGCCGTCCGACGACGGCGAACTCCTGCTTTACGACCACTTCAAACATCTCACGACGCTTTCGATCCTTGCGCTCGGCGGCGTGCTGACCGTCGCGCAAGTGGCCGACCGGCAGGACATCAAGTCATGGCTGCTGGTTGTCGTGCTCGCCCTGATTAGCCTCGGCGGGATCGCTTCGTATAGCGGAGCCGGTGAGATTGTGCGGGCGCGTTACACCGACACCCCGCGCCACAAGACGCTGCAGGTTTGTCGCCGGGCGGCACCGATACTGCTGGCGATGGGCGTCGGCATGTTCCTGTCGATGTTCGTGGACACGCTCAACGGATGACTGTCCGCACCGACTGGACGCGCGAGGAGATCGCGGCGCTGTTCGATCTCCCCTTCACCGAGCTCGTGTTTCGGGCCGCCGATGTCGACCGCGCGCACCATCGCGCTGGCGAGGTCCAACTTTGCACACTGCTCAGCATCAAGACCGGCGGGTGTCCGGAGGATTGCGGGTATTGCTCGCAGTCGGCCCATGCGGACAGCGGGGTCGCGGCGACCAAGCTGATGGACGTGCAGGAAGTGCTCCAGCGCGCGGCACAGGCGAAGGATGCGGGGAGCCAGCGGTTTTGCATGGGCGCCGCGTGGCGCAATCCCAAGGACCGCGACATGCCGGCGATCGTCGAGATCGTGAAGGGTGTGCGGGACATGGGGCTCGAAACCTGCATGACGCTGGGGATGCTGACGCCTGGCCAAGCCGAGCAGCTCGCCGAGGCGGGGCTCGATTACTACAACCACAACGTCGATACCGGGCCCGAGTATTACGAGCGGGTCATCACCACGCGCCGCTATCAGGATCGGCTCGAAACGCTCGAGCATGTGCGCGCGGCGGGCATCTCGGTCTGCTCGGGCGGGATCGTCGGCATGGGCGAGACGCGCGCGGACCGGGTCGGGTTCATCCATACGCTGGCGACGCTGCCGCGCCATCCCGAGAGCGTGCCGGTCAACGCACTGGTGCCGGTCAAGGGCACGGTGCTGGGCGACATGCTGGCGGATACGCCGCTCGCTCAGATCGACGACATCGAGTTCGTGCGCACGGTGGCCGCGGCGCGGATCACGATGCCGCTGAGCATGGTGCGGCTCTCCGCCGGGCGCGAGAGCATGAGCGAGGCGACGCAGGCGCTGTGCTTCCTCGCCGGAGCGAACTCGATCTTCACCGGCGACAAGCTGCTGACCGCTCCGAACGCCGGGGATGACAGCGACGCCGCGTTGTTCGACAAGCTGGGCCTGACTCCGCTCCGCGAAGCGGAGCCGATGCGAAGGGAGGGAGTAGCCGTATGCTGACCGTTGCCGTGCTGCTGTTGGCCGTTCAGGGTGTCGCCGAACCGCAAGATGCCCCTGACACCGAGGCCCCCGACTGGGGCGAGGAATACTCGGACTCGCCCGAGCCCGCGACGATGTGCGACGAGGCCAAAACGCAGATGGAGATCAACAGCTGCGCCGCCGGCGAGCTCGAAGCGGCCGACAAGGCGCTCAACGAGCAGTGGGCCGAGACGATGGCGGTGATGCGCCGGCTCGACGGGGACGGTCCTGGTGACGGGCAACCGGGGCATGTCGAGACCGTGCGCGCCGCGCAGCGGGCCTGGCTGACCTATCGCGATCAGCATTGCCTGGCAGAGAGCTTCATCGGACGCGGCGGCTCGATCCAGGTCTCGCTCGAGCACACCTGCAAGGCGTACCTGACGCAGC
This sequence comes from Pseudomonadota bacterium, assembly GCA_023433305.1. Classification (GTDB taxonomy): domain Bacteria; phylum Pseudomonadota; class Alphaproteobacteria; order Sphingomonadales; family Sphingomonadaceae; genus Croceibacterium_A. Next base: position 33,369 of record JAEZCZ010000066.1, read on the forward strand.
AGCGCACCTTCCAGCTGAGCGAATTGACCATGAGCCTCGCCAATTGAGGCCCCCACCAACCCTTCGGAGCCACTCATGACCGAACAAAAGCTCGAGACCCTGACCGTCCACGCCGGCACCGCGCCCGACCCGACGACCAAGGCGCGGGTGACCCCGATCTACCAGACCACATCGTACGTGTTCGACGACGTCGACCACGCGGCTCGGCTGTTCAACCTCGAGGAATTCGGGAACATCTACACCCGGATCATGAACCCCACCAATGGGGCGCTCGAAGCCAAGATCGCGGCGATGGAGGGCGGCGTGGCGGCGCTAGCGGTGGCATCGGGCCACGCGGCGCAGTTCCTCGCCTTTCACACGCTGATGGAGCCGGGATGCAACATCGTGGCGGCCAAGCGGCTCTATGGCGGCTCGCTCAACCAGATCGGCCAGAGCTTCCGCAAGATGGCGTGGGACGCGAAGTTCGTCGATGCCGACGACCCGGCTCAGATCGCCGCGGCTATCGACGACAAGACGCGCTGCGTGTTCATCGAAAGCCTGGCCAATCCGCAAGGCGTGCAGGACATCGCGGCGATCGCCAAAGTGGCGCACGATGCCGGGGTGCCGCTGATCGTCGACAACACGCTGGCGACGCCGGTGCTGTGCCGGCCGATCGAGCACGGCGCGGACGTGGTGATCCATTCCGCGACCAAGTTCCTCAACGGCCACGGCAACTCGATCGCCGGCGTGATCGTCGATGCGGGCAAGTTCGACTGGAAGGCGGGCGGCAAGTACCCGTACCTGACCGAGCCGAACGCCTCGTATCACGGGATGGTGTTCGCCGAGGCCTTGGGCGAGCTCGCCTTCATCGTCGCGTGCCGCGCGCTCGGCCTGCGCGACCTCGGCCCGGCGCTGGCGCCGATGAATGCGTTCCTCGCGCTGACCGGAATGGAGACGCTGGCGCTGCGGATGGAGCGGCACTGCAGCAACGCGCTCGCGCTGGCAAAGTGGCTCAAGGCGCATCCGAAAGTGGACTGGGTCTCCTACGCCGGGCTGGAGGACGATCGCTATCACGCGATGGCTCAGCGCTATCTCGGCGGCAAGGGCGGCGCGGTGTTCACCTTCGGGCTGAAGGGCGGCTACGAGGCGGGGGTGAAACTGGTCTCGTCGGTGAAGATGTTCAGCCACCTCGCCAACATGGGCGACACGCGATCGCTGATCATCCACCCGGCCTCGACCACGCACCGCCAACTTGGGCCGGAAGCGCTGGTCGAAGCGGGCGCGGGCCCGGACGTGGTTCGCGTTTCGGTGGGCATCGAGCATATCGACGACATCGTGGCCGATTTGAGCCAGGCGCTGGACCAGGTGTGAGCCGGATGGGGGTTGCTCACCCCGCCTTTCGTTGCCCTCGCGAATGCGGGGACCGGTCGCATCGTGGTTTCGCGCAGAGGACGCAGAGGACGCAGAGGGCAACCGCCGCGCCGGTTAGGCAGCGGCTACTTCCTCGCGGACCGCGGCGCCGAACTTGGCTTCGGCCTGGAACAAGTCGTAGGCGGCCTGCATGCTGAGCCATAGTCTTGCCGGCGTGCCCAGGCTGGCCTCGAGCCGCAGGGCGGTTTCCGGGCTGATGCCGCGCCGGCCCGCGACGATGTCCTGGATGCGTTGCGGCGGCACTCGCAACTTCAGAGCGAAGGCATTGGCCGTTAGCCCGCGCGCCTCGAGCTCTTCCTTGAGGATCGCGCCTGGATGGACTTCCTGGAATGCGAACTGGTTCATGTCGCTCTCAATGATAATCCACGATTTCCACGTCTTCCGCATTGCCGTCGTGGAAGCGGAAGACAAGCCGCCACGGTCCGTTGATCGTCATCGCCCACTGCCCTTGGCGGTCGCCCGACAGCGCGTGGAGCCCAACCGACTTCAACGGCGGAATGTCGCCGAGGGAGCTTGCGGCATGCAGCACCTGCAATCGCGCCATAGCCATGGCGACTTCCATGCCGCTGAACTTCGACCTGCCTTCCCGCGCGAATCGTTCCGTGGCGCGATTGGCGAAGCTGACGATCACGAAAGCGTGAATGCCCTATCATCCATGCCATGTCAAGCGTGGCACGCCTGATGTTCTCCAAGATCCTCATCGCCAATCGCGGGGAGATTGCCTGCCGCGTGATCCGGACGGCGCGGCGGATGGGGATCGCGACGGTGGCGGTCTATTCGGAGGCCGATGCGCGCGGCCCCCATGTGCGGATGGCGGACGAGGCGGTGGCGATCGGACCGGCGCCGGCGGCCGAGAGCTACCTGCGCGCCGATCGAATCATCGAGGCGTGCAAGGCAGCCGGCGCCGAGGCGGTCCATCCGGGCTACGGCTTCCTCAGCGAGCGGGCGAGCTTCGTCGAGGCGCTCGAGGCGGAGGGAATCGCCTTCATCGGGCCGCCGGCCGGCGCGATCGCGGCGATGGGCGACAAGATCGAGAGCAAGCGGATCGCACAAGCCGCGGGCGTCAACGTCGTGCCGGGGTTCGTGGGCGAAATCGCCAATACAGGCTTTGCACTTGACATTTCTAACCAAATCGGTTATCCCGTCATGCTCAAGGCTTCGGCTGGCGGCGGGGGTAAGGGGATGCGACTGGCCTATTCGGACGCCGACGTGCGCGAAGGCTTCGACAGCGTGCGGCGCGAGGCGGCGGCGAGCTTCGGCGACGACCGTATCCTGATCGAGAAGTTCATCGAGAGCCCGCGGCATATCGAGATCCAGGTACTGGGGGACAAGCACGGGAACCTCGTGCACTTGGGCGAGCGCGAGTGCTCGATCCAGCGGCGGCACCAGAAGGTGGTCGAGGAAGCGCCCAGCCCTTTCGTGACGCCCGAGATGCGCACGGCGATGGGCGAGCAGGCGGTCTCGCTGGCGCGGGCGGTGGAGTATCACTCGGCGGGGACGGTCGAGCTGATCGTCAGCGGCGCCGATCCCACGGGCGAGAGCTTTTACTTCCTCGAGATGAACACGCGGCTGCAGGTCGAGCACCCGGTAACCGAGGCGGTGACCGGGTTGGACCTCGTGGAGCAGATGATCCGCGTGGCGGCGGGCGAGCCGCTTTCCTTCGCGCAGGACGACGTGCGGCTCGACGGGTGGGCGATCGAGACGCGGGTCTATGCCGAGGACCCCTATCGCGGGTTCCTGCCGAGCACGGGGCGGCTGGTCCGGTATGGTCCTCCGCAGTCCTCCCCCTCCCGCTTGCGGGAGGGGTCAGGGGTGGGTGCGTCCGCGACCGAAGAAGCAAAGGCCCACCCCCAGCCCCTCCGGCAAGCGGGAGGGGAGCCATACGTCCGCGTCGACGACGGCGTGGCCGAGGGCGGCGAGGTGTCGATGTTCTACGATCCGATGATCGCCAAGCTGATCACCTGGGCGCCGACCCGCGAGGGAGCGGCGGACTTGCAGGTGGCGGCGCTCGACCGGTTCGAGATCGAGGGGCCGGGTCACAACGTCGATTTCCTCAGCGCGCTGATGCAGCATCCGCGGTTCCGCGCGGGCGAGCTGACGACGGGGTTCATCGCCGAGGAGTATCCCGATGGGTTCGACGGCGCACCGGCGGACGAGGCGCGGCTGCGGGTGATCGCCGCGGTGGCGGCGGGCAATGCGTTCACGCGGGCGGCGCGCGCACGGGAAGTCTCGGGCCAGCTCGACGGGCCGCCCGCGGTGCCTTGCGACTGGGTGGTCCGGATCGACGGGCGCGACTTCGCGGTGACGCTGGGCGACGGCCATGCCCTCGTCGACGGCGAGCGCATCGAGGGCACATGCGACTGGCTGCCGGGCATGCGGCTCGCCAGCGCGAGCGGGAACGGCGAGACGCTGGGACTGAAGGTCGCGCGCGATGGCCTCGACTGGCTCATCACCACGCACGGCCGCGCGCATCGGGCGCGGATGCTGCCGGCGCATGTCGCGCCGCTCGCCGCGCACATGATCGAGAAGATGCCGCCCGATCTCTCGCGCTTCCTGCTCAGCCCGATGCCGGGGCTGCTGGTGGCGCTGCACGTGGCCGAAGGAGAGCGCGTGGAGCCGGGGCAGCCGCTCGCCACGGTCGAGGCGATGAAGATGGAGAACATCCTGCGCGCGCAGAAGGCCGGCACCGTCGGGACGATCCACGCGGCGGCGGGGCAGACGCTGGCGGCGGACGCGGCGATCCTGGAGCTGGAATGACCTTCGACTACGAGGCCTACGTGGCCGACTTCCTGACCGGCGACGACGACGCGCTGGTGGCGCGCTGGTTCGCAGAGGACTGCGCGATGGAGAGCGGCAGCGGCACCTTCGAGGGGCACGAAGGAATGCGCCGCTTCCTCGCCTGGGCGCACGACGGGGTGCGCGAGTGCCCGCGGATCGTGAGCTACGTCCAGCAGGGGCGCGACCTGTTCGCCGAAATCGACATGGACTTCCACGCCACCAAGGAGCGCGCGGACTTCCCGTTCCAGCACCTGTTTCCCGGCGATTCGATCACGGTGAAGTTCCTCGCCCACTACGTGCTCAACGAGGCCGGGAAGGTGTGGCGGCTCAGGACGATGACCTGGCCGGCGGAGAAAGGCGTGAGCAAGCTCCCGCCGCTGGGGCCACATCCGAGCCAGCTGGCGGCCTACGAGGCCTATACTGCGGCGTTCTCGGCCGGCGATCCCGAGCGCTACACGCGGTTCTACACCGACGATGTCGAGCTGTTGCTCGGCTCGGTGCCGCCGATGAAGGGCAAGCAGGCGATCGCGGACTTCTACACCGCGATGTTCGAGCGCGTGCGCGAGAGCCTGACGGTCCATGCGATCGAGGCGAGCGAGCGCGAGATCGTGAGCGACACCACCAGCCGGTTCACCGCGGTGGCGGACGCGCCCGACTTCGTGGTCGGCCCGCTCAGCAAGGGCGACTACATCGAGGTGCACGTGATCGTGACCTACACCTTGCGCGACGGACTGATCGAGCGGATCGCGGTGCGGCGCGCGGGCGAGCCGGTGACCGTGCGCGCCTGAGCCTCAGGCGCGATCGGCGAGGAGGCGCTCGACCTCGGCGAGGTCTTGCGGCGTATCGACATCGCGCAGGCTATCGGGCGGCGGGTCGAGCAGCCGGGCCTGGCCGAGCAGCGGCCCGGCGCCGCGGTCTCCCGCCAGCTTGGCGGCGCGAAGGATCAGGGGCTTGCCGAGCAAGGCGGGCACGCCGGGATGCCCATCGGGATAACGCGTCGCCATGGGCGCCGGGCCGTTCGCTAGCTCGCGCAGGTAGGCGGGTGAAATCAGCGGCATGTCGGCCAGCAGCACGAGCAGCGCGTTCCGGCCCGACGACAGGGCCATGCTCGCGGCCAACGCGAGCGAGGAGCCAAGCCCGGAATCCGGATCGGCGTTGACCACTTGCGTCCAGCCTTGCGCGAACCCGACGCCTTCGGGCCCGGTCACGACGATGCCCGGGCGCAGCCCCGCTTGCTCGACCGCATCGAGCACCCAGCGGCCGAGCGGCTTGCCGGCGCAGAGCGCTTCCATCTTGCCGCCGCCGAAGCGCGTGCCGCGACCGGCGGCGAGGACGGCGATGAGCGGCGTGTCAGCCATGCGGATGGAGCCGCTCGTAAGCGCCGACGATCTCGGCCAGCACCGACAAAGCCAGCACGGCGGGCTCGCGGCTATGCGCGATCACACCGACGGGGCTGCGGATACGGCGCACCTGCTCGATGCTGGCGCCGCTCGCGGTGAGGCGGCCGAGGCGGGCGCGGCGCGCCTCGAACCCGCCTTGCGCGCCGATGAAGAACGCCGGGGTGTCGAGCGCCCATTCGAGGATCGCGTGTTCCCATTCGTGATCGTGGAACAGCAGCACGACCGCGGTCCACGGGTCGGCCGACAGGCCCGCCGGGCGACGCCCGAGCGAGAGCGCGTCCTTGCCGTGGGATTCTATTCCGACGCCCGCCGCCGAGCCGAGCGCCGACAAAGCGTCGAGCTCGGGCCCCTCGCCGAACACGAGCAGGCGCAGCGACGGGACGTAGCGCCGCTCTGGCAATTGGCCGCACGGCAATGCCAGCGAAGCGGCCTCGCGTCGCAGTAGTTGCTCCACCGCGGCGCCGCATGCCGCGCGGTCCGGATCGGGATCGATCAGCACGTCGAGCCCGCTGCCGCAGGGGAGGCGGAAGTCGATCAGCTCCGATCCGGCCCCGAACCGCTTGACCACCGGCCCGCTCGCCGCCGCGATTTCGCTGGCAAGCTGCTTCTCGAGGCAGCCGTCGGCAAGGCTTCCGGTGATCGCTCCATCGGGGCCGACGGCAAGCTGCGCGCCGAGCCGGCGCGAAAAGCTGCCCTCGATTCCGATGATCGTGCAGAGCCCGACGCCCGGCTCGCAGGCGGCGCGAAGGGCGGCGCGGTCATCGGCCCATGCGGTCGTTCGACTGTCTTGCGCCAGCGTCAGCCTCGTTCGCCGATCCCGGCGTTGGGCGCCACGCAGGTGAAGCTTGCGGCTTCTTGGGGATTCCCGACGCCATTATATCGCGCGTATTGCGGCCAGGGGCAAAGCGGGCGTGTCATCGGATCGCGCGGCGGCCCCGCCGGCGCTCCGGGAGGCCCCCCGGCCTGGGTTGGGCGCGTGGCGAGTATCCGGTCGGGCGCGCGGCCGCTGGTCGTCCACTCGTCGAGGACGCCGAGCGTATCGAAGCTGCTGACGCCTTCACCGCCGCTGCAATGATCCATGCCCGGCACCATGAACAGCCGGTACTGGTTGGCCGCTTGTTGCGCGCTGAGAGTGGGCGTGAGGCCGTCGTGGAAGCGCAGTGCGTTGGTCGCCGGGATCAATCCATCCGACCAACCATGGCTCATCAGCAGCTTGCCGCCGCGCGCGAAGAAGGCGGCGAGGCCGGTCGGCGGGACGTCGAGGATATCCGCACCGTAGGCGCGCCCCGCCACGGCGTCTGCGGTGTAATCGAATGTCTTCCAGTCCCAGCCGGGGCGGTCGCCGAAGGCGAGCATCGTGAAGTAGGTCAGCGCCACCGGGAACGGCTGCTCGCCCTGCGTCAATACGGCGAGCTGCATCTCGCTGCCGACAGGCCAACCAGGCATCCCCGGCGGTCCGCGATAGATGGCACGAACCGTCTCGACCTGCTCGGCGCTCAAACCTTCGACCGTGGCCGGATCGAAGGCGCAGGCGTCGGGTCGGCCGATCACTCCATCCTCGAGGCCATCTAGTCCATCGCATTGCCGGACCGCAGCCCTGTGCACGCTCGCCCACTGCGGAACCGAGACCATGGCCCCGGGCGAGCGGTTCGGCTGCCAGCCGGCCCACATCGACTGGGTCATGAGGTCTGTCATCGGGTTGGCCGGCGCCATCGCGCTGATCGCGTCGAAATCCTCGGGATGGCGATAGGCGGCCATCAGGCCTTGTCGGCCGCCGGTCGAGCACGAATCCCAAAACGACTTTTGTGCGGCGCGGCCATAGTAGGCCTCGATCGCTCGCTTGGCGGTCACGGCCATTTCGTGAACGGCGCGGTGGCCGAAATCGACCAGCTTCTCCGGATGGCCTATGGCCCATTCTGCGGTGAGGCCGTTGCCGGTGTGCCCGGTGTCGGTGGTCGCAGCGGCGTATCCACGCTTCAGCGGATCGGCCATCTGCGAGTAGCTGAGCTGCCCCGCCCAGATGCCGTTGCCGATGCCGACGAACTTGCCGTTCCAGCCATTGGCGGGGAGCCAGACTTCAACCTTGATGTCGCTGTCGCTCGTCGGCGTGAGCGTCGCCTGGACCCGGCAGAACTCCGGCACGTCCTTGTACGCGGCGTTCGCCACGCCAGGCGGAAGGTTGCCGGGGAGGCCGGGCTGCTCGAAGGCCCCGGCAGCGACCAACGCGGCGGACGTCACCTTGCCCTGCGGCAGGGCCATTTGCGCTAGCTCGCGGCACTCGGCCGCGGCGGCGGGTGCCGCCATCAGCGCGGCCAGCGCCGCCCCGGTACCCGCCAGTGCTTTCAGTGTTCGCCGTCCCATGTCCGCCCCCATTGCAATCGTCATGCCCCGTAATAGCCAGCTTCAAGCAGGCGCCACAAGCCGCTTGCCCGGCTGCCGATGTGCTTCATAATCCGAGCGGACCGGGCCGCGGAGATGCCCGGGCGCAGGGACGAGAGGATCTACCGAGATGAGGATGGAGCTACTTTTCGCCGCCGCTATTGCCGTCGCGCTGCCCGCCACCGCGCAGGCGCAGGAGTGCGACCGGGAGTGCCTGATCAAGATGGCGGACGACTACGCCGCGGCGCTCGTCGCGCACGATCCTTCGCGCGCTCCTTTGGCTGCGGATGCGGTGACGGTGGAGAATGCCAAGAAGATCGGCCAAGGCGAAGGGCTTTGGCGCAATGCGACCGGAGGTGTGACGAAGTTCCGCATTCCGGTGCCGGACCCGGTTTCGCAGCAGGTCGGCCTGCTGGCGATGATGGAAGTGGAGGGAGAGCCCGCTCTCGTGGGTATTCGGCTCAAGCGCGAGAACGGCCGTATCGTGGAGGCCGAGCACATGGTCGCCGGCAATCTGAGCGAAGGGCAGCTTGCCAACCTGCAGGAGCCCCGCCCCGCCCTGCTGCGGCCGGTGACAGAGGACTACGCCGATTCCCGCGGCAGGCTGATCTACATCGGCAAGAGCTATTACGACTCGCTCGACATGAACAACGGCAGCCTGACGCCCTATTCGGACGACTGCGAGCGGCGCGAGAACGGTTTCCAGACCGCGCGCAACCCGATGACCCGCGTGACGCCGGGCAACGGCCAAACCGACGCCGCCTTCGCCTACCTCGGCGGCCTCGGCTGCGAGGCGCAGATGGACACCAACATGTGGGAGTACATCGACGAGATCGCCAACCGCCGCGTCGAGATCGCCGATACGGTGACCGGCCTGGTCTGGGGCATGAGCCACTTCCATCACGATATGAAGGAAGAGCGCTACACCCTGATCGGCGTGCCGGGCACCGAATACCGCGTGATCCGCGCCTCGACAGGGGCCGGCTTCGATATGCCCGCGATCCACATCTACAAGATCTGGGGCGGACAGATGCACGAGATCGAGGCGATGGGCATCGTGATGCCGTACATGAGCCCGACCGGGTGGGAGGAGTGATCGCCTAGAACTTGACGGTCAGCGTGAGCAGAGCCTCGACCGCACCGTAGCGTCCAGAATTGGCGTGCACGCCGACCTTGGCGCTCTCGCTGATCTGGACTTCGGCTTTGGGCTGTTCGCGCTGCGGCGCGTCAGGCGTCTCATAGCGTTGCACCTCCCGGCCCGGTGCGCAGACCACGATCTCTCGCCGGCTTGCCGCGCCGCAGGGCGGATCGATCAGGATGTCGATGACGAGCGTGCCGTCCTCGCGAAGTTCCGACCGTGCCTCATCGGCAGTCGCTATGGCCGCCGGCGGTGGCTCGATGGCTTGTTGGGGAAGGTCCACGCTAGCCTCCGCGTCGACCTTCCCCGCAACTCAGACGAACTGGCTCGTATCGATCGGCAGCTTGCGGATGCGCTTGCCGGTCAGCTTGAACAGCGCGTTGGTGAGTGCTGGGATAACCGGCGGCAACGCCGGCTCACCCATGCCAGTCGGCGCGTTGTCGGACTTCACGAACTCGACGTGGATCTTCGGCGTCGCGGGCATGCGCGGAATTTCATACTCGTGGAAGTTGGTCGGCTTGGCGCCGCCGTTCTCGATCTCCACAGCGAGGCCGACCGCCTGGCCGAGGCCGTCGATGATCGATCCTTCCACCTGGTTGAGCGCGCCAAACGGGTTGATGATGTGGCTGCCCACGTCGCCCGCGGCCCATACGTCGTGCACCTCGATTTGCCCGCGCGGCGTGAGGCTCGCCTCGACCACTTCGGCGAAATAGCCGAGGTGGCTGTAGTAGAAACCGAAGCCCTTGGCGCGCCCGCTGGGTGAGCCTGCCGACCAGTTCGACATCTGGAGAGCCTTCTCGATCACGCCCTTGGCGCGGGGCGGGCTGAAGCCGGGCGTCGCCATGCCGCCGAAGCCCTGGCCATCGGGGAAGGCCTCGCGATCGCCGAACAGTTCGAGCATCAGGGCCGGAAGATCGCGGCCCTGCTCGTGCGCGATCTCGTCGAGGAAGGATTGGAACACGAACGACAGCGCGTTCGAACGCGGCGCGCGCAAGGCGCCGGTCGGGACGCGGGTCACCATCGTCGACTGTCCATAGCGGACGTTGTCCACGAAGCGCGCCGGGAACTCGTCGAAGCCCATCGAGGCCTCCATGGGCACGCGGCCGCCCTTCTCGAAGGTCACGAAGTGATCCTCGAAGCCGGTCAGCTTGCCGCTGGCGTCGAGCGCCGCCCGGAAGCGATGCCAGCCTGCGGGGCGGTAGAAGTCGCTGCGGATGTCGTCCTCGCGGCTCCAGATCAGCTGGAGCGGCGTGCCCGGCTTCTTCGCCGCAATCGCCGCGGCCTGGACCATGAAGTCGTTGGTCAGCCGGCGACCGAAGCCGCCGCCCATGCGGGTGATGTGGATGCTGATCTTCTCCGGCCCGATGCCGAGCTGCTGGGCAATGCCCTGCGCGCCCGATGTCGGGTTCTGTGTCGGTGCCCAGAGCTCGATCCGGCCATCCTCGTGGCACAGCGCGGTGCAGTTCATCGGCTCCATCGCGACGTGGGCGAGGAACGGATAGGCATAGTCCGCTTCGAGAACCTTGGCCGCCGAGGCGAAGGCCGCATCGACGTCGCCGGCCTTTCCGAGTTCGCTCTGCGGCGCACCCGCGAGCAGTTCGGCGGCGCGCTTGTCGTAGCTCGCGGTGCTGTGGCTGGCCCACTCGCCATTGTCCCATTGGACGTTGAGCTTCTCGCGCGCCTTGTTGGCGGTCCACCAATTGTTGGCGATGACGGCGACGCCGTCGACGAGCAGCTCCGGATTGTCGCCGCCCTTCATGACGATCGCGTCTTCGACGCCGGACAGAGCCTTCACCGCGTCGACGTCCGCCGAGATGAGCTTCGCGCCGAAGGTCGGCGCGCGCTCGAACGCGACGTATTTCATGCCCGGAAGCTGTGTATCGACGCCGAAGATCGGCTCACCGCGCACGATGCGCGGGGAGTCGATGCCGCTGATCGAGCGGCCGATGATGTGGAAGTCCTTCGGGTCCTTGAGCGTGACCTTTTCGAGGTCAGGCACGGCCATCGTCGCGGCATCCGAAGCCAGCTCGCCGTAAGTGAGCGAGCGGCCGGTGGAATCGAGCACCTTGCCCTTCTCGGTGCGCAGCGATGCGGCATCGACGCCCCAACGCTGGGCCGCAGCGGCAAGAAGCATCGCGCGCGCGGCCGCGCCGACCTGGCGCATCGGCAGCCAGTTCATCGGCGTGGCGAAGCTGCCGCCGGCGAACTGGAAACCATACTTCTGCGGATCGAAGTCCGCCTGGGTGATCCGGACCTGGTCCCAATCGGCGTCGAGCTCGTCGGCGATGAGCATCGGCAGCATCGTCTTGATGCCCTGGCCGATCTCCGGGTTCTTCCCGACGATTGTGATCGTGTTGTCGGGCGCGATCGAGACGTAGGCGTTGAGCGTGGCTTCGGCGGATGGCGCGGCGGCGGTTGCCGCCTTGGCGATCATCGGCAGCGACGCCGTGAGCATGAGGCCCCCACCAGCGAGCGCGCCGGCCTTGAGCAGCGTACGGCGCGAAAGGGTCATGGTCTCAGGCATTGGCCGTTCCCTTCTCCGCCACCATGGCGATCGCGTCGTGGATGCGGGTGTAGCAGGCGCAGCGGCAGATGTTCCCGGCCATGGCCTGGTCGATCTGCTGTGCGCTGGGCTTCGGATTGCGGGCCAGCAGCGCACTCGCGTTCATGAGCTGACCGGCCTGGCAATAGCCGCACTGCATCACGTCGTCGTCCACCCAGGCCTGCTGCAGCGCGCGGCCCACCGGGCTCTCCGCCAGAGCCTCGATCGTGGTGACCTTCTTGCCTTCGAGCGAGCTTACCGGCGCGGAGCAGGAGCGGGTCGCCACGCCGTCGACATGGACTGTGCAGGCGCCGCACAGGCCCATGCCGCAGCCAAACTTGGTGCCGACCATGCCGAGCTCGTTACGAAGCGCCCACAGCAGCGGCATTTCGCCGGGCACGTCCAGCTCGCGCACCTCGCCGTTAATATCGACCCGATAGGCCATCAAATCCTCCTCCTCGGCGACCCCCGCCGGACAAAGTCAAGCGATAGTAGACGAAGCCTCGACCCCTGCAAAGACTACGGCTATTCTGAAATTGTCGCAATTCGAACGCGAGCACCAACGCCGGGGGGATGGGAACGACGATGGGCACGATACCGGCCGAGGCCACCTCGGACGAGGAGAAATCGACCTTCGAGATTTATCGGAGCGGCGGTACCACGCGCGATATCCGGCTGACGGTCAACCTGGTGATCGTGGCTAGGCGCTGGCGCTCGTTGCTCGACGAGCGGTTGCGGATGATCGGGCAGAGCTCGGCGCGAATGGAAGCGCTGGCGGCCATCATCAATTCGCCTTCGCTGAGCGCGCAAGTCGACATCGCCCGGCGGCTGCGCATCGAAGGGCCGACGATGACCCGGATGCTCGACACGCTCGAGAAGGACGGGCTGGTCGAGCGGCTCGCCGACCCGGCCGACCGGCGCACCAAACAGTTGCGCCTGACTCCGGCGGGCGAAGCGGCGCTCGCGGCGATGTTCGAGATCGCCGATGAGATGCGCGCCCGGCTGCTATTCGGGATGCCGGCGGAGAAGATCGAGGAGCTCAACACGCTGCTTTCCGGCCTGTCCGCGAGGCTCGACGCCGGCTTGCCGCCGACGGCCGGCAACGACTAGCTGTCCGGCACCAACGAGTGCCTCATTCCGCGCGGCCCCAATCCTCGTTGGCCCGCGCGATCAGGTAGGCGTGGATCGCGTCTGTCTGCTCCTGGTCGAGCAGGTCGGCAAAGCTGGCCATGCCTTTTTCGAGGTAAATGCCCTTCAGCACGATGTCGTTGAACTTGCCGTGGGTCTCCGCGGTCATGTGGCGCAAGTCCTTGACCCCGCCGATGGCCCGCTGGCCGTGGCACACCGCGCACGTCTCGGCATAGAGCTGCGCCCCGCGCTGCACCGTCGCTTCGCTGGCGCGGAGCGGCGGCGGAGGCTGAACCGGCTCGCGCGCGGCGAGCGGGGGAAGCTGCTGTGTGCCGCCAAGCCTGAACACCAGCAGCCGCGCCGGCGCGCGGGGCAGCTCGATACCGGCCGATTGCTCGATCTGCGCCGCTCCCCCGCCCCAGCCGGCGTTGATCGCGACGTATTGCACACCGTCGAGCATGTAAGTGATGCCCCCCGCGACAGGGGCGCTCTGCGTCGGGTACTCCCACAGCAGCTGGCCGGTGCGCGCGTCGAACGCAGAGAAGGTCTGCTTGGTCGTGCCGGCGAAGACCAGATCGCTGGCGGTGGCGAGTACGCCGCCGTTGCCGTGGCGCGGCAGCTCAACCTTCCAGGCGGCTTCCTGCCTGACCGGATCCCAGGCGGTGAGCCAGGCTTTCTCCAGCTCGTTGACCCTCGGCTGCAGCTCGGCGCGCTTGCGGCCGGTCTCGCCGGTGTAGCCGCCCCAGCCGCTGTTCGAACGCCTCGGCTGCGGCGTCCAGCCGGGCTGGACCGCATAGACGAACGCCGACTGATACGCGGGGAAGTAGGCCAGCCCGGTGCGCGGGCTGAAGGCCATCGGGAACCAGTTGTGCGCCCCGCCCGGTCCGGGTGCGACCATCGCCGGTTCGGTGGTGTAGCGGACCGCCTCGCTGGTGATCGGGCGCCCCTTAGCGTCGAAACCTTCGTTCCAGTTCTGGAACACGTGCGCGCCCGCCGAGATGAACTCACCGGTCGTCCGGTCGAGCACGTAGAAGAACCCGTTCTTCGGCGCCTGCATCAGCACCTTCCGCTGCTTCCCGTCGATTTCCAGATCGGCGCTGATCATCGACTGGGTGCAGGTCCAGTCCCACTCCTCGCCAGGGTTCATCTGGTAATGCCAGGCGTATTCGCCGGTATCGGCATGGAGCGCGACGATCGAGCAGACGAACAGGTTGTCGCCTTCGTTGTTCGAGCGGTAGAAGCGCGTGTGCGGCACGGCGTTGCCGGTGCCGACATAGACCAGCTTCAGCTCGGGATCGTAAGCGATCGCATCCCACGGGTTGGCGCCGCCGCCGAGCTCTTTCCAAAGCCCTTGTTCGGACCAGGTCTCGCGCACCCAGCCCATCACCGGGTCGCTCGCTTCGCCGTCCGGACCTTTTGCCGGATCGCCGGGCGTCAGGTAGAACTTCCAGAGCTTCTCACCGGTATCGGCGTCGAACGCCGCCGCAAAGCCGCGCACGCCGAGGTCGCCACCCGACTGGCCGACCACGACCCGGCCGTCGAACACCCGCGGCGCGCCGGTGATCGTGTACGAATAAGCGGTGTCTTGCGGAAACACCCGCGTGGTCCAGACCGGTTGGCCGCTGGTCTTGTCGAGCCCGATCAGGCGGCCATCGAGCGTGGCGATGATGATCTTGTCGCCCCACATGGCGAGGCCGCGCGACACCGGCTCGCAGCAGGCCAGCCGGGCGACTTCGCGCGGCACTTCGGGATCGTAGGTCCACAGCCGCTCGCCGGACCGCGCGTCGTAGGCGATCGTCACGTTGAACGGCAGGATGTTGTAGAGCACCCCGTCGGCGTAAAGCGGCGTCGCCTCGACACCGCGGAAGGTACCGAGATCGTCGAACCACGCGAGGCCAAGCTGGTTGACGTTCGAAGCGTCGATCTGGGTCAGCGGGCTGAAGCGCTGCGCGGTATAATCGCGCCCGTCGCTGAGCCATTCGCCCGCGGCGGGCGAGGCGAGGGGATCGGAGAGGCGGGGCTGCGCGCCCGCAACGGTCGTCACGAGCAAGGCGACGGCGCCGATCAGCGCGGCGGTTCGGCTTCGAAGGGTCATCAATCTCTCGGCGGTTCGGCGATCGGCTGGGGGCCGTCGACGAGGCGGCCGACGGTGAGCGATTGCTGCTGCTCTGGCGTGCCGGGTGGCCGGTGATAGGCGCCGACTTCACCCTTGTCGGGAACGAACGCCCTGCCCGTGACCGGGTTCGGATAGTGGAACGGCACGATGTAGTAGGCCGGATAGGTCAGGTAGACCGTGCTCGGCGGTAAGTCCGGCGGCGGGTCGAACTTGTCGGGCCAGGTGTTGTTGAGCGCGTTCTTACCCCACCCTTCCCAACTCGTGTACATCGTGAACGGGCCGCTGAGGCGGCTGATCCGCCAGACGCCGTCCTCGCCCTTCTCGTAGGCGTTCTCGTAAAGCGGCAGGCCCCAGCCGGCATTGCTCATCACATAAGCGCGGCTGCGCACCCAACCGGTGTTCCCGTCCGCCGAGATGTCCGGGATCGGCTGGAATTGCATGTGGTTGGCGAGCACGCCGGGCTTGGCGCCATCGGGTCCGAACGCGGTCTGCATGTATTCGAGCACGCGGTCCTTGCCGAGGAACAGGCCTTTGCCGCCGATCTCCAGCGTCGCGTCATCGGTGAACAGCTCGGACAGGTGCGTCCACTGCCCCTTGTCGACGAAGTACCCGTAAGTCTTCTGCAGCCGCTCGATCGCGTTGAGGTCTTCGAGCCGGGTGATGCGCGCGTCGAGCTGGGCGAGCTTGTCTTCCGTGGTCTGCGCGGCGGCCGGTGCGGCAACCGTCGCGAGCAGCGCGGCGCCGAGAGCAAGGCGGAGCATCATGGCCTCCCCACCACGTCGTCGGGCGGTTGCGGGATGCCGCTGAGAGGCTTTCCGGTTACCGGGTGATCGAAGCTGAACGGCGGGATGTAGGCGGCCGGGTACGAACGGTAGGCCTCGCTGGGCGGCCGGTCAGGCGGGAACAGCGCGCTCGGCCCTTCCATCATCTGCGCGCCGCGCATGAAGCCGGCGTCGTACTCGCCGAGCGCGGTGACGTAGAAGTGTGCCTTGGCGATCTTCCATACCCCGCGCTCCTTCACGAACGCGTTCTCCCAGATGCCGACGCCCCAGACGCCGTTGGCGCCGGGCTCTGCGAGTTGGACCATGCCCTGCCAACGCCCGGTCGCGGTGCGCCCGTCGGGCGCCACGGTGATGACCGGCTGGAGCATCATGTGATTGTTGAGATAGCCGTTGGCGAGGCCATCGGGGCCGAACAGCAGCAGCGCGCGCCGGATGCGCTCCTTGCCGACGTAGACGCCGCGCCGGCCGTATTCGAAGCTGCCGTTCGCCGCAAAAGTGTCCGCCGCGTCGTCCCACAGGCCTTTGTCGAAGAAGTAGCCAAAATAGGCCTGCAGGTTCTCGATCTGATCGGCGTCTTCCAGACGCTCGACCCGGTCCGTGTAGGCCGCCAGGCGGGCTTGCGCGGATGGCTGGGCGTTCGCCGGAAGCGCCGCGGGAAGAAGCGCGGCACCGAGTGCGATAGCAAGGAGGCGGCGCATCAGCGGCTCCCTCCGATCGGACGGCCAGTCACCGGATGGGCGACCTGGAACGGTGGGAAACTGGTCTTGGGAAACGGCTCGTAATGCCCGGTGGAGGGCCTGTCGGGCGGGAACGCCCGCGAGGCGTCGCTTTGCGCCAGCCCCTCGCCTTCGCGCAGACGCGCCCAGCCCTTTTCGTAGGGCGCCAGGAAATTCACGTAGAGGCGAAGCGACTTGATCTTCCAGACGCCGTCTTCCTTGACGTAGCTGTTCTCGTAGGTCCCGTCGCGCCATTCGGCATGTTGCTTGTACTGGCCGAGCATACCGTGGTCGCGCCAGCGGGCGGTGGCGCCCCGCCCATCGGGAGCGACTTCGATCGCGGGCTGGAGCGTGACCCATTCGTTGAGCTGGCCGTAGATCAGGCCTTCCTGCCCCCCGTGCAGACGCTTCAGGTATTCGCGGATGCGGTCCTTGCCGACGTAGACGCCGTCGTTGCCCAGCTCGAGCGTGCCGTCGGCGGTGAAGAGGTCGGCCGCATCGCCCCACAGGCCGCGGTCGACATAGAAGCCGAACGCACGCTGGAGCTTCTTGACTGCGCGCGTCCCTTCGAGCCGTTCGACACGCTCGGTCAATCGCTCGATCTGCTGGTCGACGCTCTGAGCCTGAGCCGGCGCGGCCAGCGCCAGCGCCGCGATGCCAAGCAAGGCCCGCCCGCCGACCCGTCTCGATACCCTCATGCCCTCTCCCGGCCGGATGATTCCGTTCGCCGGGGCCATGATAGGCGGGAGGACGCCGCTGGGAAGTCCTTATCTGCTAGTCGGCGAGCGCCAAGCGCAGTTTGTCCAGCGCGGAAGCCTTGAGCTGGTGGACGCGCGGGATGCTGACACCAAGGACTTCGGCGATCTCGGACAGGTTGAGCTCTTCCACAAAATACAGCTGGATCACGAGCTGGAGGCGCTCGGGTAGCTCGGCGATCTCCTCCGCGAGGCGCGTCCGATCCTCCACCTGCAGAAGCACGGCCTCGGCATTGTCCTCGGGCGCAGCGAACAGGCTGGAGCTGTCGGAATAGCATTCCTCCATCGAATCGAGCCGGACCGCGGCGGTGTCGCTGCGCAGCTTCTCGAACTCGGGGAGCGACAGGCCGAGCGCGGCGGCGGTTTCCGAGGGCTTGGGTGCGCGGTCGAGCTGGGTGCGCAAGTCCTGCTCGGCACGCTCGATGCGGCGCCGCTTCTCGCGCGCGCCGCGCACTTCGGGCGAAGAGCTGCGTAGCAGATCCACCATCGCGCCGCGCACGCGCAGCTTGGCATAGGCGGCAAAGCCGTCCTCGCCCGGTCCGTCGTGGCGCTGGGCGCACTCGGTCAAGGCGACGAGCCCGGCCTGCATCAGGTCCTCGACGTCGAACGACGGGCCCGCGCTGCCGGCAAGGTGCCAGGCCAGCTTGCGCACCATCGGCAGGAAGCGCGCGACACGGTCGGCGACTTCGCCGCCATAGGCCTTCGCGGCTGAAAAGCGGGAATGATCCTGAATCATGCGGCCAAGGCCTCCCTCTCGAATTCTGGCTCGTATTCCGGTGCGTGGCCCGGCTGAGCCGCCGTCCCGGATAGCGCCGGGGTTTCTTGCTTCTGCTCGGCCTCGCCGCCGACGACGGCGATGACCTCGATCGGCTGGGCGACGGGCAGCTCGTTGATCGAGATCACCAGGCAACCCGGTGCGCGCAGCCTCAGCAGCCCGGTCATCGGGCGGCGGGCGCGGGGCTGGACGACGAGCGCGGGCGCGCCCTCGCCCGGTTTGCGCGAGGCGACTATCGCGGCAATCCTCTCGCCGAGCGAACGCGCGAGGTCCGGCTCGATGATGACTTGCCCAGTGGTCGGGTCTTGCATGCCGCCGACGACCATCTCCTCGAGCTCGGCGGCGAGCGTGATGACCGGCAGTCGCTCGTCGGGTCCGCAAATGCGGCCGACGATCATCGCCCCGAGATCGGAGCGGATCATGTCGATCAGACGGTCGTGGTCGGTGGTCTGCTGCGCCGCCTGCGACAGGCTGGCGAGCACCGGCAACGGATGCGCGAGCGAGATGCCGTCGGCCAGAAGCGAGCGCATGATCCGCGTGATCGCGGCGAGCGAGAGCGGCTGCGGGGTGATCGTCTCGACGAGCTGGGCGTTGCGGTCCTTCACGGTGTCGAGCAACTCGCGCACTTGGTCGGGGCCGAGCAGTTCCTGCGGCCGCGCGGCGAGAAGCTGGTTGACGTGAGTGGCGATGACGCTCTCGGTGTCGACCACGAGATAGCCCTCAGCGACGGCGAGATCGCGCTGGGCGGGGTCGATCCACAGCGCCGGGCAGCCGAAGCTGGGATCGACGGTCGGCTCGCCACGCAGGATGTCCGCGCCCGTGGCCTCGCCGGTATCGATGGCCAGAACGCGCCCGGGCCGGATCTGCGCCGAGCCGAGCGGCGCGCCGCCGAGCAGGACGCGATAGCGGTCGGGCGGAAGATCGAAGGAATCGCGGATACGAAAGCGCGGGACGATGAAGCCGAACGACTGGCAGAGCTGGCGGCGCAGGCCGGTGAGGCGTGTCACCAGCGGCGCGCCCTTGCGCTCGTCCGCCAGGTGGACGAGGCCGTAGCCGAGCTCGACCGTGACGAGCGACTGTTCGGAGATTTCCTCGATCGAGATCTTCGACGGGTCCGGCTTAGCTTCGGGCTCGGGAACGAAGGCGGCCGCCGCGCGGTCGCGCTTCTTGAGCGTGTGCCACAAGGCGAACGCACCGGCCGCCATGGGCAGGAAGATCGATTGCGGCATGGCCGGGATGAGACCCATGGCGCCGAGGATGCATCCGACCGGCAGCCAGATGCGTGGATCGGCGAGCTGTCCGCCGATCTGGCCGGTAAGGTCGCGATTGTCCGAAACGCGTGTGACGATGATCGCGGCCGCAATCGACAGCAGCAACGCCGGGATCGCGGCAACGAGCGCATCGCCTACCGAAAGCGTGACGTAGAGCGCACCGGATTCGGAGAACGAGAGTCCGTGGCTCACCATGCCGAGGATCAGCCCGCCGATCACGTTCACGAACAGGATCAGCAAGGCGGCGATGGCATCGCCCTTCACGAACTTGCTGGCGCCGTCCATCGAGCCGTAGAAATCGGCTTCGGTCGCGACTTCGCGGCGGCGCGCCCTGGCTTCGTCGGCTGTCATCAGGCCGGCGGCGAGATCGGCGTCGATCGCCATCTGCTTGCCCGGCAAGGCATCGAGAGTGAAGCGCGCCGAGACTTCGGAGACGCGGCCGGCACCCTTGGTGACCACCACCAGGTTGATGATCATCAGGATCAGGAAGACGAAGATGCCAACGACGAAGTTGCCGCCGATCAAGAAGGCGCCGAACGCCTCAATCACGTGGCCGGCCGCCGCTTCGCCCTTGTGGCCATTCAGCAGGACAACGCGCGTCGAGGCGACGTTGAGCGCGAGGCGCAGAAGCGTCGCGAACAGGAGAACGGAGGGGAATGACGAGAAGTCGAGCGGCTTCGTTGCGTTCATCGCCGCCATCAGCACCGCGACCGACAGCGCGATGTTGAGCACGAAGAAGATGTCGAGCATCGTCGCCGGGATCGGTACGACCATCAGGACGATGACCGTAAGGATACCCGCAGGCAGAGCCAGCGACGGCGACAGGAAGGACCGGATGCCGTTCACAGGTTGAACGCCTTGAACTTGGCGTAGGCTTCGCCGACCTGCTCACCCGCCCTGCCGGGAAGTTGTGCCCCGCCGAATGTCGCTTGGAGCGTCTCCGCCATCGACGGGCGGCGTGCCAGTCCCGGCGCTGAAGGCGTCGACAATGACGATGCGGGCGGCCGCGCGCTCGCCATCTGGAATGCCGCGGAAGGCGAGGCCGGCCCCCAGTCGGGCGCACCGCCTTCCATGGCCGACGCGACCTTGCTGCGCATCAGATCCATGACTTCAGCGACCGAGCGGGGGCGGCCGTTATCGTAGAAGATCGGCCGGTTGGCACCCGCGGCCTGCGGAAGCAGCCCGGCGGCCGATTGGGCCGGGTCGGACTGCAAGGCGCCGAGAAAGGTCCGCGCCCCGCCCGCACCGAGGAAGTGCGCGAGATAGAGCTCCGCCGAGTCCGGCTCACGGCCGAGCACGCCGCGAAGCTCGCCGGCGTTGTCGCGGGCGAGCTCGGCGGCCATCAGCGCGGAAGCATTGGGATCGAACCGCAGCGCCATGAGGTGGCCGCGCATGCCGGCATCGACCGACGTACGGCCGCCGTTGCGGTCGATCGCGTCGTCGGCCCAGCCGAGGCCATGCCGCGCGCCGTGGCGGTCGAGCGTCTCGAGCCAGGTGCCGGCCGTGAACTGATAGAGACCGGCAGCGCTGGAAGTGCGGGCGCGCGCATCGGGATCGAGCGCGGATTCGATCTTCGCCTGGGCGAGCAGGTAATTGAAATCGACGCCAGTCGCAGCGGAAGCGCGCGCAATCGCGGCGCGCACATCGCTTCGCTGTACGGAACTGACTTCGGGCACAAGTTCCCCCGGATCACTGCATTCGATCCGGTCTCAGCAACAAGCGTGCCAGTTGAAGCCTAGCGCGGCATTTCCCGCAGCATCGGGGCGGCGCTCGCTTCGTAGATCGCCGCGGTGCCGGCCAGGGCCGAAAGCCGGGACTGGACGTTCGCGGCGAGGAGGTTGCGCAGCTTGCGGTTGACCTCGTTCATCCGCTTCACCGCGTCGAGCAGGCCGCGGCATTCCTCATCGAGCTCGGCACCGCGTCCGTCGAGCGTGCCGCAGAGCTGCTGCTTGCCGTCGGTGCAGGTGACGATGCGCTCCAGGTCGAGGGCGGCAAGCGCCTGCCGCTCGCCTTCGAGAAGGGCAAGCATTTGCCGCAAGGCTTCGGACAGGGACACGGATGCGGCCATTACTACTTGGTCCTCAACAGCAGCCCGGCCGCGATCATCGCATCGGCGATGCGCATCGGGATGACGGGATAACGGTCCTGTTCGATCGCGCGGCGGATCTCGTCCACGCGACCGGCGTCGACCGGTGCGGAATCTCCGGCGTTGTTCGCGTGGAGCGCGCCGGCGCCGTGCGGTTCGCCATCGTCGAGGCGCACCGGGCGCACCGTCTCGGCGCCGCGAACCGCCGCCGCCGGGTTGGCGATCGTGCGGGGGGCGACCCCGTTCGGTCCTGAGATTTCGATGGGTTTCATCGTACCGCTCCGTATTGGACACCTGCCAGAACGGCGGCGGTAAGAGGTTTTTAAGACGGCCCGCGCGCGGCGGCCGTGCGAGACTCGCCGGTTATGGCAATTCCATGCCGACGAGGCCGGGGCGGAGCACCTGCGCGCGGAGCGGATCGGCCTTCTTGTCGACCGGGCGCACGCGGATCCATTGGCCGACGGCGCCGCCTTCCATCGCTTCGCCCTGGCGGGAGAGCGAAAAGCCGGCGCCGCGAACGGTGATCGTCACCATCTCACCGCGCGAAACGGCATCCTGGCCGGCCACGGCGGCGCCCTGGCTGGCGGTCACGCTGAGCGGCACGAAGATTCGCCAGCCGCCCGCGTCCGGGCAGCGCACGAGCACTGTGTCGCGCGACTTCCCGTACCATTCGAGCGCGAACGACGGGCACCGTGCCAGCTTCAGCCGCCGGTCGACAGGCGTGCGAGCGCCACCCGGAGCGCCGATTTCGGCACCGGTGAACTGGGCGACCGCACGATCGATCGCCGCCGGGTCGGCAAAGTTGGCCGCCACGGCGGGCACCGCAGCCATGCACATCGCGGCAACGGACAGAGCAAGTTTCGCGCGCATCGGAGATCCTTTCGTCGCGGCGTCGATTTACCGCTCGATCAGCAAGTTCCGTGCCATCTCCGGCGAAGGTTGGTCGTACGCGAGCGTCGCAATGACGCGCGCGGCATCGCCCGGCTCGAGCACGATGCGCGCGGGCTGCTGCTGCGCGGACGCCTGGTGCGCCAGCGCAATCGCCTCGCGCGCCGCGGCGTCTGCCTCGCCCGGCCGGTAGGTCGCGACGATGGTAAGGTGCTGCCGCGGATCCGGCGCCTGTTCGGCGAGCCATTCGCCCAGAGGCGGAGCGTCATCGCCGGCACGGTACACCGCGAGCGGCTCGGCCTGAGCCGGCGGCGCATGCTCATCCTGATCGGCCTTGCCGGCTTTTCCGGCCTGCAGGCCGGCGACGCTGACGATGAACAAGATCAGCGACAGATCGGCCATCGTGGTCTGCCAGCCGCCGGCGAGGCGCGGGATCACGCCGCGTTCCTCGCCGGCTCATTCGGCTTCTGGCATGACGTCTCGACCGCCGCGAGCAGCCAGGCGATGATTTCCTCGCGCGCGGTGTCTTCCTGCTCGGCCCGGCGCGTGACGACGGCGGCGAGCGGTGCGAACACGAAGTTGGCGGCGACGAGACCGTAGAGCGTGGTCGCCACCGCCATCGCGATCGCGCGCGCGTAATCGCCGTCTTCGGCAACCGCGGTCGACAGCCCGCCGAGCGAGACCAGCGTGCCGACGAGTCCAAGGACCGGTGCCAACTCGGCCGCCCGCGCCAGCACGGTGCCGGCGCGGCGCGCGGATTCGATCCGCCGAACGCGATGCTCGGTATGCCGTTCGTAGAGCGCCTCGATGGTTCGCGTCTTCAGCAGGGCATCGGTCATCTCGTCGAACTCGCCGTCGCCGATGTGGTGCACGCCGGCCCGGACGAGGCCGTCCTCCTCGATCTCCTGCACCTGGATGGCCAACTCGGCGCGGGCATGAACGGGGTTGAAGCGCGGCCCGAACAGCTGCGCCAGCGCCGACAGCGCGGCGCGCGAATCCGCCCAGCCGCAACGCAACAGCGTGGCCGCGAGCGTACCGAAGATCACCAGGGCTGCCGATGCCGGATCGAGCAGCGGAAATGAGTTCATGCGCAAGTCTCCTCGCACGCAAGAACGGCGCAAATTCAGCCGTTTCAGCGTGCGGCGGAACTTTGCCGCCGATCGGCAAGGCTTTGCCGGTGCGCTCCGCCGCGGCCTGCCGCCGAGCGTCACCCGACGATTTGGCACGCTCCTTGCGGAAGTGCCTGCGAAGCAATGGAGACGACCATGAGCGAAGGCCTTTTCGGCATCCACGGAGCGGCGCTCGAAGTACGGGCGCAGCGTCTGGGCGTGCTGAGCTCAAACATCGCCAATGCCGCGACCCCCGGATACAAGGCCCGCGACGTCGATTTCGGCGCGGCGCTGCAGGCACGCCTCGCCGGGTCGGAGACCGAGGCGGCGGCCGGTTCGGCGATGCAGTACCGCGTGCCGGTGATGCCGAGCCTGGACGGCAATACCGTCGAGATGGCGACCGAACAGACCGCGTTCTCCGAAACCGCGGTGCAGTATTCGGCAACCCTCGATTTCCTGCGTGGCCGCATCGACAAGGTCACCCGCGCGCTGAAGGGCGAATGACGATGAGCGGCCCGATGACCCTCTTCGACGTCGCCCAGCGCGCCATGTCCGCCCAGCTCGTGCGGATGAACGCGGCGGCCTCGAACCTGGCCAACGCCGGCAGCGTCGCGGGCAGCGAGGGAGAGGCCTACCGCCCGCTGCGCCCCGTGTTCGCCGAACAGCTCGACCAGGCGACCGGGCTCAGCTCGGTGCGCGTGGACGGCGTGTATCGCGCCGACGTGACCCCTACCAAGGTCCACGACCCCGACCACCCGCTCGCCGACGAGAACGGCGACGTGTGGTCCGCCCCGGTCGATGAGAATGCCGAGATGGTCGAGATGCTCGAAGCCTCGCGCCAGTATCGCAACGTGGTCGAGGCGCTCTCCACCGCCAAGCAATTGATGCTCGAAACGATGAGGATGAAATCACCGTCAATTCCGTTTTCGGTGCCGCTTCGGCGAGCGCCGCCCGCCCTGCCACCGCCGGGCGCGGCTTCGACACGCTCGGCCAGGCGGACTTCCTGCGGCTGCTGACCGTGCAGATTCAGCAGCAGG
>JAEZCZ010000049.1 GCA_023433305.1 Pseudomonadota bacterium
CCCGGGACATACGACAGCGCGGCGCGGACGACGCTCTTCATCCCATCAGGGCGGCCGAAATTTGTGTGCGGAGCATGACCTACTCCGCCGATAATCGTCCCGCCAGCGGACTCGATCAACCCGATCAACGCCGTCGTTGTCGCCCGGCAGCCCCAGTTGTTCTGAGCACGGCTGTCGTTAACGAGGAACACATCACTCATCAAAATTCTCTACTTCAAGACGCGCTGTTGACCCGGCGCGGGCCGACGACGGGGTTTCGAACGATGGGGTGCCAGCAACCAGAGAATCATCAGGGCAATAAACAAAGGGAACTTGTAATCGAGAAAGGGAGAGAACGAGCCCTGCGTATATCCGGTATACGCCCAAAGACATAAATAAGAGCTCGGGAATATTAGCATAAACCGCCCCGATGCCACAATATAGGTGTATGCGCTCACCGTGAGGCCAAGCAGAATTGCATAAAGTATCATCGGGGCCATCCCGAGCCAGTATCCAAAAACGTAGATAGAATTGCCCGGTAATGAACCGGCCAAGTTAACGCCCTTATAGAGGTACGCTTCGGCAAGACGGGAAGGCATGTACGTGCGAACAGTCGTGGTCATATCCTCGAGGAGCAATGAAATGGGCTGGGTTCTGCCCTCGCTCGTCAGCACGTCGGCCGCGAAGGAGACGTTCCCCTGCAGCGCGAAAACGCGGTAGAGAAGGCCGTTCCAGGCGCTCCCGGTCATTCGCGCGATTCCGCGATCGGCGATTTCCAGATAGCCCACCACGAGAAACACTGCGACCGCGGATGTGACCAGCAGGCCCATCCGCTTGATATAGAGCTTTCTTCCGACCACCCATAATACTGTCCAGTATGAGCTGAGCCAAAAGAGCAAGGCCATCAAAGGGGCGTTGAAACGCGCACCTGATAAAATACAGAAGAAGGCATAAGCCAGCATAAGTCCTATGCTGAACCGACGAAAGTAAGGTTGCTCGGTGATCTTGGCGTAAGCGAGCGCCACGCCGGAAACCGCGGGAACGAAGATGACCAGATTTCCGACCAAGTCGGCAATGAGCGGGAAACGGATATCCGTCCAAAACTGATGCCGATTCACGCTTGAACCCGGCAGGGCATAGGGAGGTGACGCAAGCGCGTTGGCAATTTGCAGGGCAAGAAGCGCGGCGCCGACAACCAGCGCGAGCTGGAGTTCGCGATTGTACTCGTAGCTGCCAAAGCCGTTGACACGTTGCGCGAGAGTCGCCCGCTGGCGTACCACCGTCCAGCGAATGACACCCAAAGCAATCATGAAAATCAATAGGTTATAGAAAATTAGCCGAGGCGTCGCGCCAACAAGAAACGAAAACATCCCTACTTCGATAAGATAAACTTTAACTGTTTCTACATAGGCGACGCTAGCCGTCTTACTGATCATCGAATAGGCAACAACGCCTAGGGCAAGAGCCGGGGGAAATCGCAAGCAAATTAGCGCAAAAAATGCGGTCCCGGCGAAGAGGATAATCAGCGCAGGCGCAACCTCAAGAAATGTCACGCGAAATTCCTTCCCCACCCGTCATCGTTAGAGCGGACCAACGCACGAGTTTCAAGCAGACCTGCTACCGCCGGCCAGTCTGGCCAGCAGCACGATGTCGTCGCCGCGCTCGTGGGTGCGATCGAACCGTCGCATCAGCCGCACTGCTCGCCGAATGGCAGGATTGGCCACGCTCCAGAACAGGGTCTTGAGGTCGCGGGGTCTTACGGGCCGATACTTGGCCGGAGAGTAATAGTCGTCGGTACAGTACATGGTGGAAACGTGGAGCGCGCTGAGGGCATGGCGCTCGGCGATCTGGCGCAAGTTATCCGGATCGAACGCGAACACATGGCGCGGCGGATCGCAGCATGCCCAGGAGGCGCGGGTGAGCGAAACGATGTTACGCAGCCGGCCCACCAGGTTCTTCGCGCCCAGCCCAGAATAGCGCGCCAGGACATCCGGCCGAACCCAGTGGTTGGCCGAGCGATTGTTGGGGGTGGTGATAACGAAAATGGTGTTTTCGTGTGCGGCAGCACGGAGCGTCGCGAAAAACAGCCCCAAATCTGTATAGTGTTCGATAACCTGGTTCGCAAAAATCAGATCATACGTCCGCTGAAACTGCGGAATCTGGCCGGGTTCGGTCGTTTGGAGGCCAAAACGATCAGGAAACAGAGCGCGCGCATGGTCGAGGGCCACGCGATCGAGGTCGAAGAGATCGACGGTTTCGAAGTGGTCGGCAAAACCGTTCGAATAGAAACCCATGCCGCCACCGAAATCGAGCGCACTGCCGAAACTGCATCTGACCGCCGCGAGATCGTCGACAATGCGGGCAACGTTGGCGCGGACAATGTCGGTCTGACGCGCGATCGCGTCGGCCGACGGAAGTCCGAAGGCGAACCCCTGATAATACTCCGCGATCTCCTGTCCGCTCGGCATAGGGTGCGCGAAGACCAGATCACACGCCTCGCATCGCCTGATTTCGCGGTCACCGTCCAAGGCAACCAAACGCTCGGAGCCGGCTGCGGTACATCCGGGACACTGTGGCCGAGCCATCAGTTGGCCGCTCCTGCGAACGAGACACTTTCCACCCCCGCAGCCTTGAACAGGGGCGATGCGCCGACCCCGCCCTTGTAGACCACGGGCACGTAGAAATCGGCGCCGAAGTCCACGCACCGCAGCTCCGGGCGCATCAACTTCAGCGTGACCAGCGGTGTGGTCCCCGGGCCGATTATGACGCCCGCGGGAATGTCGCCGGCGATGTCTTCGATTGCCCGCGGATCGTCGAGGATCTCGTGCGGCGGGAGCAGGGACTCGAGCAAGGGATCGCTGCTGCGCGGATGCCGCTTGGCGTAGAGCTTGCGGAAGTTCTGACTGCCGATCCACTGGGCGTAGGCCTCGGCGAACACCCGGTACTGTTCCGGCGGCATGAGGCGGGCGAGGGCGGTGTGCACGACCAGTCCGATGTCCTGCGCGGCAGTCACCGATCGCCGGGCGGTGATCGGCCATTGCCTGAGGACCACCCGGTCCTCCGGGGCCCGCAGGCCATCCGCAGAGAAGCTGACGACGCGGCGCACCGCTGGATGAAATGCGCCCGACTGGTGTCCCTCCGGCGGCCTGTAGCGCAGGCCCAGCAGGCCGGAGAGGGCCGGCTTCACCTTCAGGCGCCACGGATCGAGGTTGTGCGTGCCGGCGTCGAGGAAATTCATCAGCCCTTCCACCACCACCGTGACCTCGCGGCCGTCACGGGCGGCCGTTTCCAGGATGTGGTTGCAGAGCAGGTTGTCGTTGTTCACGACGTAGATGCGCTCGAGCGACGGCGATCGGAGATGGCCCCGTACCAGCCTGGCGGCCTTGCGGTAGAAGGCGATGAAGCGGCGCTGGCCGAGTAGACCGATCTCGGGCATCCCCGGGTATTCGACTGCTTCTCCGACCACGGCGGGCAAATCGATTTCGCGAGCCGCGATGAAACACGTTTCCGCCGGCGAAATTCCGCTCGCCGCCAGGTCGGCGAGCAGCATGTTGAGCGAAATATGATTGTTGATTACCGCAAGTGCCCGGATCATTGCATGGGCTCGTTCACGCGATCCTGTTCGCCGAAGTTGACGCCGTGGGTAAGCACCCCGTGCTTCGACAGCTCCGCAGCCAGCCTGCGCACGTTGCCCATCTCGCTTTCGACCGTTTCGCCCAGCTGTTGCGCCTGACGCCGCAGATTGGCTTCGGCGAAATCGCGGGTAAACTCGTTCGCGACGCCGAACGTGAAGAACGCCGACATCCGGTCCTCGCGGCCGAGCAGACGCCAGTACATGTCGTGCAGCCAGGTAATGACCGTGAGGTCTTCCTTCTTACGGTGGCCACCGTTGACGACCGCCGACAGCAGTTGCATCCCCCGTTCGATCTTGTCGGGTAACTGCCCGGTGTGGCTCAGGCGCACGTCGAACAGAATTGCGTCGCCGGTCTGCGACACGAGATTGAGCTTGGGCGCTCCGGTGATCCGCGACCTGCGGTGAGAGCCAGGTTCGATCGTAAGCCCCGAGTGCGGTGTGGTATCCTGCAGGTACAAGGCGACCTTGTAGACCTGGCAATCGTCCGCGGCGAAGTAGTCACCGCGGAAATACCCGCCCTTGACGCTCTCCCCGCTGTCCTTGTGCCACCCCGAGACCATGTTGCGGTGAATGTCGCAATGCCGCGTGAACACGACGGCGTTCTCGCCGAATGCCTCGCGAAACAACGCCAGGATTCGCGGGTGCTGGAAGATGAAGGCGAGGTCCGGGACATGGGCGGCCGCGTTGGGCTGCGTCTTGCCCAACTGGTAGCGGGCGCCCTTGCGGGCCAGATGCGTCTCGACAATGCTCCGGAGCCGGGCCGCCTCGGGCGGCGGGATCAGATTGCGGACGACGACATAGCCGTCGTCGCGCAGGTTTTGCTGAACCCGGGCAAAATCGACCTGCCCGTCTTCCGTCCACAGGACTTCGTTAACCATGTCCGATCCCAGCAAGGTCCCTTCCGCTTGGATCAGTGGCTGGCCGCGGCCACGTGGTCTTCCGCGCGCCACTTGAGCTTCTCTCGCATGCCGACCTCCACCTCGAGCAGCTCGCTCTGCTTGTAGGTCAGGGCTTTCGCCACGGCACGCGCGTCGCGCACCAGCCGCCGCAGGCCGTCCGGCTCGAGCGAGGCCGCGTGATCGGTGCCCTTCCAGGTGCGATCGAGCGTGTAGTGCCGCTCGATCCACTCGGCGCCCAGGGTGAGGGCCGCCATGTCCGCGGCGATGCCCAGATGATGTCCGGAGAACGCGATCGCGCCCACGCGATCGGCAAAGCGTTCGCGGATGCGCTTGATCTCGAGCAGACAGAGATCGTTGAACGCAACCGGATACCCGGACGTGCAGGCGTAGAGCACGAGGTCCTTGGCCCGGCCGGCCTTCTCGTAGAACGAGACGATTTCCTCTTCTTCGGCCTGGGTGGTCATGCCGAGCGAGACGTGAACCCCGCCCCCAAACTCGTCGCACAACACCTTCTGCATTTCCCAATGCAGGTTCGAGGCGGAGGGAACCTTGATGTAATCCGGGTTCAACGAGGCGATTTCCTTGGCGGAAGTCACGTCCCACACCGAGCACGAGTAGCCGATGCCGATGTTACCGCAGTAATCCATCAGTTCCCGCTGCTGATCGAGCGTGAATTCGAGGGCTTCGCGGTGCAGGCCGTAGGTCGCGCCGTACGAGTTACCCGGCACGGGATGGGGCGTGTCATACTGCTCGGGAGTGAGCAGTTCGCGGTTATTGCGCTTCTGAAATTTGATATAGTCCGCTTCGGCATAGACCTTCGCGATGCGGATCAATTCCTTGGCGATGCCCATGTCACCCTTGTGATTGCAGCCGACTTCGGCAACGACGATGGGACTCTTGGTCATATTAGCTCCTGATAGTCGATGGTGCCGCATCTCGGCGGGCACGTACGTAGGCCGCTTGGACGGGCTCTGCTGCGATGCAGCATTGTATCCCCGCACGGAAGGTTTGTGAACTGTTTATAGCATGCGGAGGCTGGCTGACGAGTGCATCATTTCCAGACCCGCTCCAGCCATGCCTTGGTTTCCGCCACCCCCTCGTCAAGCGAAACCTGCGGGGGCTTGACGAGCTTGAACGTGGCGGCGGTCGGCACGGCATAGCTTGTCGTCATTCGCAGCACTCGGCCGGAATCGATCGGAGCCGGCAGGCCAATCTTCTTGAGCACGTCCCCTGCCGTTCCGATGACATCGAGAAACCACCGCGGCGCGCGCCGTGCTTTCGCGCCGCGCAGCGCAAGCGAGAAGCGGTCAACCCAGATCTCGCTGTCGATTGGTTCGTCCGACACGTAAAGCGCGCGGCCCTCCGCTTCTGGCGCGAGCATCAGGTCGACGATCTGTTCAGCCGCATTGCGCACGTAACCGTAGCTGCGAAAAACCCGCGCACCTGCCGGATGCAGGTAGTAGCCCTTCGCGATATGCTTGAAAATCGCTTCGGCGAACGAGGGGTGATGGGGGCCCCAGATATTCGCGGGGCGGATGATCACCCATGGCAGGGGGGCATCGGAACGGATCGCATGCTCCATTTCGGCCTTGGTTTCCCCGTACTCGGTATAGGGCGCAAGGATCGTTCCGTCTCCGGGATCGACCCCCATCTTCACGGCCAGTTGGGTGGACGTGTAGACCGTCCGGACAACACCGGGGGGGAGGGCGCGCATGAGGTTGCGGGTCCCGCGAACGTTGACCTCCCGCATTTCGTCGATCGATGCGCTCAGACTCGCGAAGCCGGCCAGGTGAACAACGTAACGGGGATTCACTTCGCCCACGAACCGTTTCACCGCATCGGCGTCGCACAAATCGACGATTTCGGCGCGGCCGGATAGTGGGACCGGGCAGGGCTTGAGATCGAACGAATGGGTCTCGAAGCCGCGCTTCTCCAGCGCCTCGATCAGATGGCGGCCGATGAAGCCGGATCCACCGGTGACCAGGACGGATTCCCTCGGGACGGCGTGGGTCATGGTTGAATCCTCCCCTCAAGGAGCCGGTCGGCGAGCTCGCGCAAGGCACCTCGCCCCCCTCCGTGCGCGAGGACAACATCCGCTGCCGCCAGTGCTTCCGGATGGGCATCGGCAGGCGTCACACCGAGTCCGGCGGCGCGGAGACATGCCACGTCGTTAGTATCGTTCCCAATGTAGGCGATCTCGGACATCGGCACGCCGATCTCCTCGGCCCATCTTTCGAGCTTCGGCAGCTTGTCATCCTCGCCGTCAAGGCAGGGAATGCCGAGCTTCTCACACCGTCTTGCGGCTATGCTTATTCGTTCCTTGGTGATGACGATCATCGGTATCCCGGCCTTGCGCAAATTCTCGATGCCCATGCCGTCACGCCGGTTGCACGAGGCCGACTCCCGGCCGTCTTCGTCGACGATCACGGTATCGTCCGTGTGGACTCCATCGAAATCCATCGCCAGCGCGCGTATGGTGGCTTGCGCGAATGCGTCTACGGTGCGCCGCGACGCTCTGATGCGTTCTTCTGCCCGTACGAAATCGTAAGGATCGTCGATTTCCAGCACGCGCTCGCTTGGGATCCGGTAAAGCGCCGTCTTCCCGAAAAACCGGTGACGGGCATTCAGGAATCCATCGGTCCGCATGGCATAGACAGACCCCGTTTCGAGGAACTCCGGCTCCCGCTGCTGCCGCATCGGCCGAACCAGCTTGTGGTGATTCACCCCGACTCCGTCGCCGTTCTCGTCGGTCTTCCATATGAAGTAATGAAAATCGGTCACGGCCACGGCTGTGTCAGCATTGCCGTTCAACACTTCAGCGATCGCTCCGTCGATATCGTCTGGCACCGTCAGCGGCGAGGTGCACTGAAGGAATGCGACAATCTCGGGGCGATAGCCCTCGCTGCTTTGAAGTTCGGTCAGCACGTGAAGCAGGGCGTCCTCCGACTTGGCGAGGTCGGTGGCAAGTTCAACCGGCCGGTCGACCACTTCTGCCCGGTAGCGCCTGGCCACACTCGCGATCTCGGGATCGTCGGTCGAGACCACGACCCGCGTAACGCTGTAGGCTGCCAGCGCCGCCTCGATGCAATGGGCGATCAGGGGCTTGCCTGCGAGAGGCAGGACGTTCTTGCGCGGAATGCCCTTGGACCCGCCACGGGCGGGAATGATGGCCAGGACCTCAGTCATGATCCGAGCCCTCCCTGACAGAAAGTCGGCAAGTGCTGCGCGTGGTCACTGACGCCCACTCCTGTTTGGAAAGCTTGGCGAGACCGCCGGAAGCGCCACTGCCTGGGCCAACCAGTCGTTCAGCTTGTCGAGGATCGGTTCGCGGCTCCAGCGCTGTTCCGCGTACTGGCGTGCGGTCGTGCCCGAGCGGCCGTGAAATTCAGGGTCATCGAGAAGATGCTCGATGGCGGTGGCCAGTGCGGGGCCATCCTCGGGGGGCACGACGAGCCCGCAGCCGTCGACTTCGCGCGCGAGCCCCGTGCCAGGGGCGGCCGTTACGACAACCGGGCGGCCGGACGCCAGCATGTTGGTGAGTTTGGACGGAAGAACCAGGTCGGCCGCGTCCGCCTTCTGGGGGAGTAAATGCACTGTCGCCAGGCCGAGCAGGTCATTCAGCCGCTCGACGGGTTGCAGAGGCTTGAACAGGATATTTGGAAGGTCGACGGCCCGAGTCTTCAGTTCTTCGAGATACGAGCCCTCGCCGCAGATCAGGAACACGAGGTCGTCTCGCCCCCGCATTAGGCTGGCCGCGTCGAGGATCACCTCGATGCCCTGCTTGTTGCCGATGTTGCCCGAGTAGAGCGCGACATGCTTGGCGGTGATGGCCCATTCGGTCCTGAGGGGCGAGGGAGACCGAAGCGGAGAAATTCGCGACATGTCGGCCCAGTTGCGCAGTTCGTGGACCCGCGCTGCGGGCACGCCAAGATCGCGCAACTTGCGGCACATTTCCGGGCTTATGCTGCTGGCAATGTCGAACAGTGAGACCATCGCGCGCTCGAAGCGCTGCGCGAGCCGCGCGCCGAAGGCCTTTTCATCGAGCAATCCGGTGGCGAACGCCGCGCCGACCTCGAAGTCCTGCACATGCAGCCATGCACGGGCGCCCGAAAGCCGCGCCGCTAACCAGGCAGCGGGGCTGGCGATGATGGAGGGTGCGACCAGGACCACGTAGTCGGGCTTCATTTTCAGCGCGGCGTGGATGAGCGGAACGAAGCTCGAGAGCGCGAAGCTGACATAGTGCACGATGCGCCGGGCGCCGGTGGGCGTGGACGGGACATACATCGGGCAGCGCACAACATCGACGCCGTTCTCCGTTGCACGCTTCCACTTCAGACCCCGGTAACCGGGCCAGGTTCGCCATTGCGGATAGTAGGGTTGGGCGGTCACGACGGTCACCTGATGGCCGCGATCGGCGAGGCCTTCTGCCAGTTTGGTGTTGCACAGGCCCGTCGAAATCATTTCAGGCGCATAGTTGATGCCGAGTAGGAGGACGCGCACTTCGTCACTCCGCCTCGTTATCGAGAAACCATTGGTAGGTCTGCGCTATGCCATCGCGAAGCCCGATCGACGGTTGCCACCCGAGGGCATGGAGCTTGTCCGCTGACATGAGCTTGCGCGGTGTTCCATCAGGCTTGGTGCTGTCCGTGACGATCCCGCCCGAAAAGCCGACCGTCTCGCAAACCAGACGGGTCAAATCGAGAATGGGAATGTCCTCGCCGCTGCCTACGTTCACGTGCGACGCGTCGGAGTAATGGCGCATCAGGAAGACGCAGGCATCGGCGCAGTCGTCGGCATGGAGAAACTCGCGCCGCGGACTCCCCGTGCCCCAGATCGTGATCTCCTGGTCTCCTGCCAGTTTGGCCTCGTGCGCCTTGCGGATCAGTGCCGGCAGGACGTGGCTTGATTGCAGGTCGAAGTTGTCGCCCGGACCATAGAGGTTGGTCGGCATGGCAGAGATGAAGTCGCGCCCGTACTGCTTGCGATAGGCCTGGCACAGCTTGATCCCGGCAATCTTGGCAACCGCGTACCATTCGTTCGTCGGCTCCAGCGAACCGGTCAGGAGCGACTCCTCGACGATCGGTTGCTCGGCAAATTTCGGGTAGATGCACGACGAACCGAGGAACAGCAGCTTTCCCACATCGGCGCGGTGCGCCCCGTGGATGAGATTGGCCTCGATCATCAGGTTTTCGTAGATGAAGTCCGCCGGATATGTGTCGTTGGCGAAGATGCCGCCGACCTTCGCCGCCGCGACAAAAATGGCATCGGGCCGGTTCCGGCCGAGCCACGCGTTCACCGCGGCCGTGTCGAGCAGGTCCAGTTCCTGCCGGGTCGCGGTAAGAATCGTGCATGCCTCACGCGCGAGGCGGCGCACGATGGCGCTTCCCACGAGACCCCTATGTCCCGCGACAAACACTGTCTTGCCAGAGAGATTGTACATCGATCGGCCTTCGTGAAATGGGTGTCTTGCCGCCGGTGGGTCAGAGCAGGGCGTTCGCCCCCTCGGGCCGTGGATTATCGAGATACCACGCCACGGTCCGCTTCACGCCGTCGGCCAGGGAAACCTGAGGTTCGTAGCCGAGCCGGCGCATTTTTCCGATATCCGGACAGCGGCGCGGTGTGCCACCTTCGACCGCGGGGCCGGGGCGCGCTTCAATCGTCTGCCCGGTTGCATCGGCAATCAATTGCGCCAGGTCCCGGATCGGAACCTCTTCCATCGAACCGATGTGATAGACATTCATCGTTTCACCATTCTGCCACATGGTGACGATCCCGTTCACAATGTCGTCGACATAGCAGAAAGCCCGCGTCTCGCTGCCGTCCCCTTGCAGAACGACGTGACTTTCGCCGGCGGAAGCGGCTTCCTGGACCTTGCCGACCAACTGCGGGATCACGTGTTTCCACCCCATGTCCGGACCGTAGACGTTATGCGGTCGGAAACACTGAACTTTGGCCAGCTTGTCGCGGCAATAGTTGAACGCAATCAACTCGGATATGATCTTCGACCCACCGTAGGAATAGCGCGGGTTGAGTGAATTGGGCAGGACCAGGGGGATGTCCTCGTTGGTCGGAACGATCGCCGGGGTTTGATACACTTCCGCCGACGAGGCGACCACCAGATCGGGCACCCCGGCCGCGACACATGCTTCGCTGACGGCGAGCGCGCCGCGTACGCCGACATCGAGCACGAGTTCGGGCCGATTGTAGAAGTTCTCGGTGCCGTTCACGGCCGCGAGATGGAACACCACGTCGGCGCCCCGGAACACCTCGGTCAGCGCGGCTTGGTCGCGCACGTCATGGTTCGATCGTTCGATGCCACTGCCGAGACTGTCGAGACGCGACGGTCGGCCTCGGGTAAAGTTGTCGAGCGCGACAACCGAATGACCGGCTTCTGCCAGACTGCGGGTGAGATAGGCTCCGATGAAGCCTGCCGCACCGGTCACCACTGCGCGCACCATCAAAATGCTCCTACAAGGTTGCCGACCACGAAATAGCGCCCGTTGAGCACCTCGGGTGGCTGATCGCCAAGGTTGTTCCAATAATCGTACACGAACCCGGCGGGGCGCATGCGGCTGAGGCAGGCATCCAGATCGATGCTCGAGAAGTAGGGGTGGTTGTTGGCGATCACGACCGCGTCCGCGTCGGTGCACGCGGTAAAGAAATCACCGGCCACCTCGACGTTCTGGGGCAGGGCTTCGAGGTTCTCCCTGGGAACCACGCTGTCGAATACGCGCACCGAGCCGACCTCGCTGCGGGCCAAGAGCTCGTCAATGATGTGCAGAGACATCGAACCGCGCAGATCGTCGGTTTCGGGGCGCCCCTTGAAAGCGATCCCGGCCACGGCGACGGTGAATGGCCCTTCGCCGCGCTCGCGAAGCTTGGCGACGATCGCGTCGACCGTCTCCCGCGGCTGCCGCTCGTTGACAGTTCGCGAGGCCGCGGTGATCTCCAGATTGACGCCCAGACCCGACACCGACGAGAGCAGGATGTGGGGATCCTTCTCGAGGCAGGGGCCGCCGACGAGCCCCGGAAGCGCCACGTCGGTTCGGCTGTAACCCAGTTTGCCGTAGCGGATTACCTCATTGGCATTGATGCCTATCGCATCGCAGGCGCGGGCGACTTCGTTGGCAAAGGCGAAGCGGACGTCGCGCGAGGTGTTGTCGATCAGCTTGATCATCTCGGCCGTCTCCGGGTCGGAAACCCGCACCAAGGTGTTGGTCAGCCGGCTGAACAGGGCCGCGGCGAGGTCCGCGGCCCGGGGGGTCAAGCCGCCGATGATTTGCGGCAACATGGCCAGTTCCCGCAGCGCGTCACCCTCCAGCGTGCGCTCGGGGCACATCGCCAGATGATACTCCTTGCCCGCCTGATCGAGGATCGGTTTGACGACATTGCGCGTCGTTCCGATCCGTACCGTGGACCGCAGGATGACCGATGCCCCCTCCGGCATATGGCCTTCGACCTCCCGGGTGGCCTGCTCGATCATGTCCAGTCGGGGCTCATGGGTGCCGGCCTTCAGCGGGGTACCCACAGTGATAATGTAGTAATCCGCCGGGGGGGCTTCTGCGATCGAGGTTGTCGCCGAAAGATGGCCGCTCCTGACCGTCGACTCCAGGGCGGCGTTCAAACCGACTTCCGAAAAGTGTGGCGTGCCGGCGTTCGTTGCATGGACGACCGCTTCGCGCTTTTCCACGCCGACGACGGGGATGCCGCGCCGGGCGAGTGCCACCGCCAAGGTTAGGCCGACATATCCAAGACCCACGACGACCACCCGGGGGGCGACAGTTTTGCTCACAGGAATCCCTTCATTCGTCTGTCTGGAATTGAGGTCAGGTGTTGGCAGGCCGGCGCTCGCTTCACGATTTTGCGACAGCAGAATGTTGCACTGCGGCAGCCATAGAGGCCCGCATCCATAAGGCAAGACCTTCGGCGCGGTCCAGTGGCTGGTTGGGTGCCAGACCGTACCTTGCAGCGCCCCGTCGCAAAATGCAGACAGAGAATTTGTTGCGGTGCACATCGGGGAAAACTGTTATCCAAGCGTCGAATCACGGCGGGAACAACATGCAGGTTCAGCAACAAGCGATCGCCGCTCTGCGAGGGGCGGCTCAGTCGTCCAGAAAGCCAGTGCCGCGGATTTCGCGGCTTGGCAGCGCGCTCGTTTCGGCGCGCGCGCGGTTTGCTGTATTTGCTGGTTTCCTGCTGTTGGTCGCACTCACCGGCGGCAGTTCTCGCCCCGATGTTGCTTCACTGATGGTGCTGCGGCCCGCAGCGGTACTGTTCGCGGGTTATGCTTGGCTGGTCGCTTCCCCCTCTCAGCTTGGTGCCATCCGCGTACCGTTGCTGGTGGTGGCGGGGCTCATGCTCGTGACGCTGCTGCAATTGGTCCCTTTGCCGGTCGCGATCTGGACTGGGCTGCCCCATCGCGACGACGTCCTCGAGGCGGGGGGCCTTGCCGGAATGGGCGACTTGCCACGTCCCCTTAGCTTTGATCCATCACGCACGTGGAACACGTTCTTCGCGCTTATCGTGCCGCTGGCGGCGATTTTGCTTGCCGGGATTCAGGAGCGCGGCCGGGTTATCCCATCGTTGATGGCGGTTGGTTTGCTGAGCGTATTGTTAGGCTTCCTGCAGGCGGTCGGCGGCGGCGGGCTGGTTCTCTACGATATCACGCATCGCGGATTTCCCGTCGGCCTGTTTGCCAACAAGAACCATCAAGCGGTCCTGTTGCTGTGGTTGATGATGGCGGCCAGCTGGTTCGTAACCGTGACGGATCCGCGGCGCCTTTCCTCCGGCGCTGCCATCGGCGGCGCTTTGGCCGTGATCCTGGTTCTCTTTCCCTTGCTGGTCCTTACCGGATCACGCGCCGGCCTCGCATTGTACCCGCTCGTCCTGCTCGTTAGCGGCTGGCTCCTCTATCGCTCTCCAGCGGCAAAGTCGGTGGTGCGGGGTGTCGGCAAGCGGGCCCGCGCGATCCTCGTTGTGGCCGGTGCATGCCTCGTAGCGCCGCTTCTGTTTGTTTTCGCCGTGCTGTGGGCTTCAGGTCGGCAGACAGCGTTGTCGCGCCTGTTCGAGCTTGAGGCGGCCGAAGATTTGCGCTGGCAGTTCACGCCGACGTTTCTGGATATGGCCCGCGACTTCCTGCCTTTCGGATCGGGGTTTGGGTCATTCGAGAAACTCTTCAGGAGTTACGAGCCGGCGAACATGTTGACGACCCGCTATATGAACCAGGTGCACAACGACTGGCTGCAATTGGTGATCGAAGGCGGGATTCCTGCCCTGACCATCGCGCTCGTCGCGCTGCTCTGGCTCCTGCGGTCAACCTGGCGCGTGTGGCGGTCGGCTGCGCCGGGCGCGCAGGCACATGCGGCGTTCCTTGGCTGCTCTATTCTTTTGTGGCTGATCGCGAGTGTCGTAGACTATCCGCTGCGTACGCCGCTCGGAGCGGCCTTGGTTGCCGCCTTGACCGCACAACTCTCGATGCTTAGCACCGCGCTTCGATCCGGCTCGCGTGGGCTGGACAGTCGCGAGCCGGCTCAGGCGCGCTGATGTTTCTCCTGTGTTGTTCGATTTTCGGGACCAACTCTCTATGATTCGCAAAGCCAGTCTCCTCGCGATTCTGGTCGCCCTCGGCGGCTGCGGAGGAACACCGCGGATTGCCATGGCGCCGTCGGTCGAGCCGGCACCCGCCAACGAGCTTCCGGCTCCTGGCGGCCTGGGGGCCAATGGCGAGTACGTCTATGTTCTCGGCCCGCTCGACAAGATCAGCATCGAAGTGGACGGGATGCCCGACCTGCTGCGCGAGGTTGTCGTGGATGGCCAGGGCATGATCTCCTATCCCCTGGCGGGGTCGGTGGCCGCCCAGGGGCAGACCACAACCCAGCTGGCCAGAACGCTAGAAGCGCGAATGCGGGAAAACTATGTCCGCGAACCGCGGGTTAGTGTCAATTTCGTGGAGCCGGTCAGTCAGGTCGTTACGGTCGATGGCGAGGTTGGCAAGCCGGGGCTCTATCCGGTCTATCGCGAAATGACCCTGATGCAGGCCGTGGCATTGGCGGGAAGCGACACGGAGTTTGCCCGCCCGACTGCGGTGCTGATCTTTCGTGAGGTTGGGGGGCAGCAGTATCTCGGCCTCTACGACCTCAAGGCCATTCGCTTTGGCAACTATGCCGACCCCAAGGTCTACCCCAACGACAGGATCGTCGTCAGCGAGTCGGAAGCGCGCCGCTTCCTCGAGACTGTCCAGCCGTTTGTGACGCTGCTCACCACCCCCTTGATTTACCTCCTTCGACGGTGATTGAACTTGAACGGATTGCCTCAAACAGCCGGTAGCATCCAGAATGCCGATCTCGTGTCCGACGGCAAGGAAGAGGCGTTCGAGTCCTCACTGCTGCAGAACGTGTGGCGCATATTCTGGCTCAACCGCTTTATTGTAGCCGGAATTGTTGCGGCCTGTCTGGTCGTGGCTCTGGTGGCGACGCTGCTGGCAACGCCGCAGTACACCAGCAGCGCGCGACTGCAGGTCAACCGAATCCAGGCCAACGTGTCCAACGTCGAGGGCCTCGATCCCGAGGGTACGCTCCTCCAGTACGAGGAGTTCTACAGCACCCAGTACGCGCTTCTGGAATCCACCAGCCTGGCCGAACGGGTGGCCCGTTCGCTCAATCTGGCGGCGGACGACAGCTTCATGCAAGCCTTCAAGCTCGCCGAACGGCCGGAGATCGCCAACGCGTCCTCGCGCGAAGCGGTTCAGATTATTGGAGAGATCCTGCTCGAGCAGACGACGGTTTCCCCGATCAGAGGGTCGAGTCTGGTGGATGTGGCGTTCACCAGTCCGTCGCCGGAACTGTCTGCCAGGATCGTCGATGCCTGGGTCGAGGAGTTCATCTCCACCAGCATCGAACGACAGTTCGCGGCGACCAACGATGCCCGCGAATTCCTGCAGGGCCAGCTTGCCCAGCTGCGCGATCGGCTGGAAGCTTCCGAACGGCAGTTTGTCACCTATGCCTCCAACAGCGGCATCTTCGCCGTTGGCAATGACACCGGCGAGGGTGGCGAGCGAGTTCAGCGAACGCTGGCCAGCACCGATCTCTCGACCATGAACACGGCCCTGATGGCGGCCCGGGCGGACCGCATTGCCGCCGAGAGCGCGTTGCGCGCCGGGGAATCTCAACGAGACGACCAGGCCACCGCATCAATGCGTGCGCGACGCGCGGAAATTGCCGCCGAGCGCGCCAAGCTTCTGGCGCGCTTCGAAATGGATTATCCGCCCGCGGTCGAACTGACCAACCAGCTGGCCGAGCTCGACCGCGAGATATCCGCGGCCGAAGGGCGCCTGCGCGGCGATCTTCAGCGTGCCTACGAGGCGTCCGCTTCGCGCGAGCGCACGCTGCAGGCCCAAGTCGATGGTTTGAAAGGCCGTTTCCTCGACGAACAGCGGGCGACCATCCAGTACAACATCCTGCGGCGTGAGGTTGATACCAATCGCGAACTCTACAATGGGCTGTTGCAGCGCTACAAGGAGATCGGCGTCGCCGGGGTCGAGGCAAGCAATGCCCAACTGGTGGACTCGCCCAAGATACCGGATCGCCCGTCCAGCCCCAACTTGCCGCTCAACATCGCGCTGGGCCTGATTGCCGGCATCGGCCTTGCAGGCGCTGCGGTGTTTGCCCGGGAGCAGGTCGATCGCAGCTTGCGCGACCCCGCGGACGTGAAGAATGTCCTCGGCCTGCCCTTGCTCGGGGCCACGCCGCGCTTGCCGGTCGAGGGGATCGTCGAGGAGCTCGGCGACCCCAAGAGCGCGATGTCCGAAGCCTATCTGTCGATCGGGGTCATGCTCGATCTTTCGACAGTGCACGGTTTCCCGCGCACGCTTATGGTCACCAGCACGATGCCAAGCGAAGGCAAGACGAGCTCGACCTTCGCGCTGGCGAACCGGCTCGCGCGGAGTGGGCGCCGGACCGTGCTGGTCGACTTCGACCTGCGCAATCCGTCGGTCGGCGAGCGGCTGGGAATCTCCAACCGTGTCGGCGTCACGAACTATCTGACCGGCAAGTCGAACCTCGCGGAGCTGGTGCAGCCGGAAGTGCGCCCGGGATTGGCCGTTCTTACGGCCGGGATGATCCCGCCGAACCCTGGCGAACTGATTGCCAGTGAACGAACGGCCGCCCTCATCGCCGATCTGATGGCCCAGTTCGACCATGTCCTCATCGACGCGCCGCCGGTTCTCGGTATCGCGGATTCGCCGGTCCTGGCCTCGCAAGTCGAAGGGATCGTGTTCGTGATCGAGGCCAACCGTGCGCGCATGCGTCAGCTCGCCAGCGCGATCGACCGGCTGCGAAGCTCGAAGGGGCACATCCTCGGCGCAGTGGTGACCAAGCTCGATCAGCGCAACAGCGATTACGGCTACGGCTATGGTTACGGCTATGGCTACGGGTACGGGCGCAAAGACGACGAAGAGGCATAGGGTGGCGATTGGCTGATCAGACCGTGCTCGCCATCCGACTAGCCCTGCTTCCGGTCATCCTCGTGATCGCGGCGGCTGCGTTCGTGCACGCGGCGTCGCAGAACGAGGCGTTTGCCCTCGGCGGCGATCCTTCCGACCGGCTCGGGCTGGACGCCCATATCGCGACCGCGCTGGTCGACGCCGGTTTCAGGGTCGAAATGGCCAGTCGGCAAGCGGAAGGTCAGGAAGAACTGCCGCGCCTGTCGGATTCGCTCATCCGGCTTGCTCGGCAATCGTTCGCGAACGATCCGCTCGCCGTGTCGTCGCTCCGGACGCTGGCCCTCGGCAGCGTGGTTCAGGAAGACGAGGAACGCGCCCGGCGCCTGATGCATGTGGTCGCCAGGATGAGCAAACGCGACAGCATCTCGGACCTCTGGCTCGCCCAGGACTACGGCCGGAGCGGCGATGTCGAAGCGATGATTGCGTCGCTCGATCACGCCCTGCGGACCAGCGTGCGGGCCCGCGATCTCGCGATGAAGCCGATGGTCAACGCTTTGGCCTCGGATGAGAGCTACAAGCAGATCGGCGGTTTGCTGGCGCAACGGCCCGAATGGGAAACCGTCTTCTGGAGGGAGTTCGTGCGCAACCCGGTGGCGGTCGCGCGCGCCGCGGACTTCTTCGCTGCCAGCGGGGTGCCGCTCGATCAGCTGGAGCCGCAGGAGCGGCGGGCATTCTACGTCAAGTTGCGCCGTGAGGGCCAGTTCGATGCGCTCTATCGCCTCGCCGCACTCGACTCCGAGGCGGACGCGGGAGCCAGAGCCCTGGC
Organism: Pseudomonadota bacterium; assembly: GCA_023433305.1. Classification (GTDB taxonomy): domain Bacteria; phylum Pseudomonadota; class Alphaproteobacteria; order Sphingomonadales; family Sphingomonadaceae; genus Croceibacterium_A. The sequence continues at coordinate 17,778 of JAEZCZ010000049.1, forward strand.
GGCAGGGAAGTTTGCCACGGCCGAACAGGGATATCCTCTGGGGTGGACCCTGCAGGCGCGCGGCAGCTTCGCGGCGCGCGTCCACAGCGGGACGGGCGAGTTGCAGATCGATGCTCGCTCGGGCGCGTTCGGCGAGGCGGCGGATCGGCTGATCCGTGGCGACCAGAACTACCGGCTCAAGGTCAACATGGCCGAAGCGATGCCCGACAATGCCGCGATCGAAGTGACGGTTCGATGTGCGACAGGGTCCGCGCGGGAACTGGTTCGCGTGCCCGTGGGGCCAGGAAGACTGGCTGAAGCGGTGGAATTCTCCGCGCAGGCATGCCCGTTCGCCATTCTGGCATTGTCCTTCAATGTTGCCTCAGGCCGCCGCGATGCACTGATCCGTGTCGCCAGTATCGTCCTTGAGCCGGTCTAGCGTCCGCCTGCTCTGATTGACGAGTGGTTGCCGGCCCGAACCGGGACAGGCCACGTAACGCCTTATGCCCCGCCGGAATGGGAACCCAGTCGGGCCCGGCGGGAGAGGTTGGCGCTGCGGCACAATGCCGCCATCGGCGGCGCCGTCCGTCAGCTGGACGACAAGGAAAAATGGTCGGGGAGAGAGGATTCGAACCTCCGGCCCCTGCCTCCCGAAGACAGTGCTCTACCAGGCTGAGCTACTCCCCGACCGGAACCGCCGGGCGGAACCCGGGGTGAGGCAGAGGCGCGCCTATACGGATGGGGTACACCAGAGGCAAGTGCGCTTTTTGGAGTTGCCTACAATCGTCCACATTGTTCCCACCGGGCATTTCTGAACCGAATTACGTGCCCTCAAAAGCCGTGTAGACAGAGGACATGTCGACTCCTTCCGCCTTTGAATTTTCCCGTGTTCGAAAGAATGAACGCCACTGGGAATGGCAATATCTCGACCTGATGCGGCGCATCTGGAGCGAGGGCGACGAGCGCTCCGACCGGACGGGAATCGGCACCCGTTCCATTTTCGGCCCGCAGCTCCGCTTCGACCTTGCGGGAGACCGCGTCCCCCTGCTCACCACCAAGCGCGTGTTCTGGAAGGCCGCCGCGCGCGAGATGCTGTGGTTCCTCACCGGCGAGACCAACATTCGCCTGCTGCTGGAGCAAGGCGTGACCATCTGGAGCGACTGGCCGCTCGCGAAATACCGCAAGGCGACCGGCGAGGACATCACGCAGGAAGCCTTCGAAGCGCGAATCGTCGCGGACGAGCGATTCGCCGCGCAATGGGGCGACCTCGGCCCGGTCTATGGCAAGCAATGGGTCGACTGGCCGACCTATCAACCAGCGGGGGAAGGGCTCTTCCGCGCCGGCCCGGGCATCAACCAGGTCGCCCAGGTCGTCGAGAGCCTGCGCAGCAATCCGGGCGGCCGTCGCCACATCATCGAAGGGTGGAACGTCGCCGAGCTCGACCGGATGGCGCTCCCCCCGTGCCATAAGACCTACCAGTTCCACGTCGCGGGCGAGCGGCTCAACTGCCTGCTCTACCAGCGAAGCTGCGACGTCGCGCTCGGGCTGCCCTTCAACCTGTTCGGCGCCGCGCTCCTGACCCGGATGATCGCCGCGCAGGCGGGATACGAGGCCGGCGAGCTGATCTGGACCGGCGGCGACACCCACCTCTACCTGAACCACGTCGAGCTGGTCGAGCAACAGCTCACGCGCGAGCCGGCGGGCGAGCCGCGCCTGCTCCTGAAGCGGCAAGCGACTTCGATCTTCGATTACCGCATCGAGGACTTCGAAGTCGTCGACTACCAGCCGCAGGGGGTCTTGCGCGCGCCGGTGGCGGTCTGAACGCGTCTCAGTTGTAGAACTCGCCGTACCAGGCGACGAAGGCTCGAACCCCTTCCTCGATCCCGATCCGCGGGCTGTAACCGGTCAAGGCGCGCAGCAGGCTCGCGTCGCCGAAAGTCTGCTGCATCTCGCCCGGCTGGACCGGCATGAGATTGAGCTCCGCCTTCCGGCCCAGGCTCCGCTCCACGATCGCGACGAAATCCATCAGCTTGATCGGCGCGCCGTTGGCGATGTTGACGGTCCGATAGGGCGCCGCCTCGGATAGCGTGTCCTCGATACCCGGCTGACGAATCCGCTCGTCCCGGGCCGGAGCCAGCGGAACGAGCCGCGCCACCGCCTCGACCAGATCCTCCACATAAGTGAAGTCGCGCGCCATCGCACCGTGGCCGTAGACGTCGATCGGCCGTCCCTCGCGAATGGCCGAGACGAACTTGAACAGCGCCATGTCGGGGCGGCCCCAAGGGCCATAGACGGTGAAGGAGCGCAGCGTGGTGGTCGGGATCTCGAAGAGCTGCGAATAGGAGAACGCCATGGCCTCCATGCTCTTCTTCGTCGCGGCATAGAGATTGAGCGGCTCGTCGGCTTTGTGCGTTTCCCTGAACGGCACCTCGCGGTTCGCGCCGTAGACGCTCGAGGTCGAGCCCATCAGCAAGTGGCGCGGCTTCAGGTCGCGCGCCAGCTCGAGCACGTTCCACGATCCGGTCAGGTTGCTGTCGACATAGCTTCGCGGCGCCTCGATCGAATAGCGCACGCCCGCCTGCGCCGCGAGGTGGACGATCACGTCGGGAGCGGCGAGGGCGGCCGCCTCGTCGAGCGCGGCGCGATCCTCGAGCATCCCCGTCACGTGCCGATACGCGTCGTGCTCGGACAGGATCGCCAGCCGCGCATGCTTGAGCCGCACGTCGTAATAGTCGGTAAGTCCATCGAAGCCCGTCACGCCGTGGCCGTCGGCGAGCAGGCGGCGCGCCAGATGAAAACCGATGAATCCGGCCGTCCCGGTAATCAGAAACTGCATCGATGGTCCTCCTTGGGCGCCTTTGGCACCATAAGGTGGATGAGACGTTTCTCAATCGGGGCCCTATCAAGCCTTGAGCGGGCCCTGTTGACGGTACGCGGCCGTGGTAATAAAATGTCACGCAATTGGAATATCATTCCAAACGGGAGAGCGGCATGGCTGATCGACAGGAGGGCGCCGGGCGCAACAGCCCCCGCCTGTCCTTGCATGTTCCGGAGCCGCGATTCCGCCCTGGCGACACGGTCGACTTCTCGCATATCCCGCTGAGCGAGCCCGGCGCGCAGCCGAGGCCCGACGAAGCCTGCGCCGCGGCCGAAACCTATCCGCTGTGCGACGATCTCATCCGCGTGCTCGGTGACGACAACCAGGCGCACGGTCCGTGGAATCCACGTCTCGCGCCTGACAAGCTGCGCGAGCTGCTGCGGCTGATGGCGCTGACCCGGGCTTTCGACGCCCGGATGTACCGCGCCCAGCGCCAGGGCAAGACCAGCTTCTACCTCAAGTGCACCGGCGAGGAAGCGACCTCGGTCGTCGCGACGCAGGCGCTCGATTTCGAGGACATGATCTTCCCCTCCTATCGCCAGCAGGGGTGCATGATCGCGCGCGGCTACCCGATCCTCGAGATGGTCAACCAGATCTACTCGAACCGCGCCGACAAGCTGAAGGGCCGCCAGCTCCCGATCCTCTATTCGGCGGCTTCGGTGAACTTCTTCACCATCTCGGGCAACCTCGGCACGCAGCTTCCCCAGGCGACCGGCTTCGCGATGGCCAGCGCGATGAAGCACGACAGCCGCATCTCCGCGTCCTGGATCGGCGAGGGCGCAACCGCCGAAGGCGATTTCCACGCGGCGCTGATCTTCGCGGCGGTCTACAACGCGCCCACGATCTTCAACGTCGTCAACAATCAGTGGGCGATATCGAGCTTCTCCGGCATCGCCGGGGCGGAGCGCGCCACCTTTGCCGCGCGCGCGATGGGTTACGGCATCGCGGGGCTGCGCGTCGACGGCAACGACGCGCTTGCGGTTTACGCCGCAGAGCGTTGGGCGGCCGACCGGGCCCGTTCGAATGCCGGCCCGACGCTGATCGAGTTCTTCACCTACCGCGCCGAGGGCCATTCGACCTCCGATGACCCGAGCGTCTATCGCGGCGCCAAAGAAGGCGAGGCCTGGCCGCTCGGCGATCCGATCGCGCGGTTGCGCGACCATCTCGTCGCGATCGGCGAGTGGTCGCAGGAGCGCCACGCCGAAATGGAAATCGAGCTCGACGAGGAAGTGAAGGCCGCGCAGCGCGAGGCGGAGAAGAACGGCATTCTTGGCCACGGCCTGCACCATCCGTTCCACACCATGTTCGAGGACGTGTTCGAAGAGCTCCCCTGGAACCTCGAGGAGCAGGCCGCGCAGGCGATCCGTGAAAGGCACATCAAGTGGCCCGAATGAATCCCGACGACGAGGCGGTCACCCTCGCGGAAGCGCCGACGCGCTCGCTCACCATGATCGAAGCAATCAACGACGCGCTCGACATCATGCTAGAGCGCGATCCCGACGTGGTCCTGCTCGGCGAGGACATCGGGTATTTCGGCGGCGTGTTCCGCGCGACCGCCGGCCTGCAGAAGAAGCACGGCAAGACCCGCGTGTTCGACACGCCCATCAACGAATGCGGCATCATCGGCGTGGCGGTCGGCATGGGCGCCTACGGGCTCAGGCCGGTGCCCGAGATCCAGTTCGCGGACTACATCTATCCCGGGCTCGACCAGCTCATCAGCGAAGCGGCGCGGCTGCGCTATCGCTCGGCGGGCGAGTTCGTCGCGCCGATCACCGTTCGCAGTCCGTTCGGCGGCGGGATCTTCGGCGGGCAGACCCACAGCCAGAGCCCAGAGGCGCTGTTCACGCACGTTGCGGGGCTCAAGACCGTGGTCCCGAGCACGCCGCACGACGCCAAGGGGCTGCTGATCGCGGCGATCGAGGACAACGACCCGGTCGTGTTCTTCGAGCCCAAGCGGATCTACAACGGCCCCTTCGACGGATACTACGATCGCCCGACCAGGCCCTGGAAGGAGCATCCCGACGCGCAGGTCCCGGAGGGGTACTATTCGATCCCGCTCGGCACCGCGCGAATCGTAAGGGAAGGCTCGGCCCTGACGATCCTCGCCTACGGCACGATGGTTCACGTCGCCGAGGCCGTCTGCCGCGAGAAGGGCGTCGATGCCGAGATCATCGACTTGCGCACGCTCGTTCCGCTCGACATCGGCGCGGTGGAAAAGTCTGTGGAGAAGACCGGCAAATGCATGGTCGTCCACGAGGCGACGCGCACCTCGGGCTTCGGCGCCGAGCTGGCTGCGCTCGTCCAGGAACGCTGCTTCTATCACCTCGAGGCACCGGTCGAGCGCGTCACCGGGTTCGACACCCCCTATCCGCACAGCCTCGAATGGGCCTACTTCCCGGGGCCGATCCGCGTCGGCGAGGGCATCGACAAGTTGCTGGAGGCGTAGGCGATGGGGCGCTTCACGTTCAGGTTGCCGGACATCGGCGAAGGTATCGCAGAGGCCGAGATCGTCGCCTGGCACGTGAAGCCCGGCGATGTGGTCAAGGAAGACGGCCGTCTGGCCGACCTGATGACCGACAAGGCGACGGTCGAAATGGAAAGCCCTGTTGCGGGCAAGGTGCTCGAAGTCGCGGGCGAAGTCGGCGACGTCATCGCGATCGGCTCGCCGCTGGTCGTGCTCGAGACCGAAGGGGAAGCGGCCGCAACCCCGGAACCGGCTTTGGCACCGGCGCCGAAAGCTCCGGTGGTCGAAGAGCGGATCGAGGTCGAGACGCCCGACGCGAGCGATGTCGAGGACGCCGCCAAGGCGGTCGAGACAGCGCCGCCGTCAGCGCCCGAACCGAAGACCGAAGAGGCCCCTCCAGAGCGCGACGGGGGCGGGACAGGGCTGCCAACACCCGAGCGCCATCGCACCCGACCCGCAGCCCCCACCGATGCGGGTAGCGCCGCCAAGGTCCTCGCCAGTCCCGCCGTTCGCGCCCGCGCGAAGGAGCTCGGCATCGATCTTGGCCAGGTCCACCCGGCCGAGGGCGGCCGTCTGCGCCATTCCGATCTCGACGCCTTCCTCTCGTACGGCGGCTCCAAGGGCTACGCGCCCGCCGGCGCCACGGGTCGCGACGAGACCATCAAGGTGGTCGGCCTGCGTCGCCGCATCGCGGAGAACATGGCGGCCTCGAAGCGCAACATCCCGCACTTCGCCTATGTTGAGGAATGCGACGCCACCGCGCTCGAAACGCTGCGCGCCGACCTCAACGAAAATCGTGGGTCGAAGCCCAAGCTGACCCTGCTGCCGCTGCTCATCGTCGCGATCTGCCGCGCTCTGCCCAAGTTTCCCATGCTCAATGCGCGCTATGACGACGAAGCCAACGTCGTCACCCGGCACGGCTCGGTTCACATCGGCATGGCGACGATGACCGATGCCGGCCTCATGGTCCCGGTGATCCGCGACGCGCAGGCAAGGAACCTCTGGCAGCTCGCCGCCGAGATTATCCGGCTTTCCGAGGCCGCGCGCGAAGGGAAGGCAAAATCGGAGGAGCTCTCGGGCTCCACGTTCACGGTCACGTCCCTCGGCCCGCTCGGCGGGATCGCCTCCACGCCGGTCATCAACCGCCCCGAAGTCGCCATTCTCGCGCCGAACCGCATCGTTGAACGGCCGATGTTCGTGCCCGATGGGATGGGTGGTGAGCGAATCGAGAAGCGCAAGCTGATGAACCTGTCGATCAGCTGCGACCACCGCGTAGTCGACGGCTACGACGCCGCCGCCTTCGTGCAGGAAGTGAAACGCCTGATCGAGACGCCAGTCCTCCTGCTGGCGGATTGAGGTCACCCCCGCATGGGCGGGGTGACGGTCGCGAAAATGGGGTCGATGTGGCCGTGGTTTTCGCCGATTGGTCGTTGGCTTCGAAACCGGCGGGGAGGGCTGTTGACAGCCCGAAATCGCTGCCCTAGGGGCGCGGCTCCCAAGCGGTGCGCCGCCCGAATGCGCGGGTGTAGCTCAGTTGGTTAGAGCGCCGGCCTGTCACGCCGGAGGTCGCGGGTTCAAGTCCCGTCACTCGCGCCACTTGGGACTTTCCAGCTGCCGGTTTCCATCCAGATCAGGAAGCGCCTGAGCGGCAGCAGCCAGATCACGCCGAGCACGCCATAGACGACCGCTTGCGCCAGCACGGGCAGCCGTTCGATCCATTGCGACGCCCACAGGACCGCCCCGATATAGGCGCCAAGCGCGATCAGCAGCGCGAGGATGCCGAGCGGGATGCGCAGCGTCGGCTTCTCGCGCATCAGAACGGGCCGAGCACCCGGGTCGGGGTGACGATGGCGGAAAGGCGCATGTCGTGCAGCTCGGTCGGCAGGTCGTCGACTTCTTGCACGTCCCAAGCCATGCCGATGGCCACCGTCTGCGGGTGCGCGGCGAGAAAGCGGTCGTAGAATCCGCCGCCCTGGCCGAGCCGGTCGCCCTTCGCGGTGAAACCGACCAGCGGCATGAACAGCACCTCGGGCACCACCACCGGCGCCCCCGGGCCCGGCTGCCGCAAGTCCCAGACTCCGCTCTCGAGATCGCTCTCGCCATAAGGATCGGTATGCAGCCGGAATTCCATCGGCTGGTCGAGCGTCGTCACGCGCGGAAGGGCGATCGTGTGCCCGCGCTCGAAGAAGAACCTGATGTAGCCTGCCGACGGCGCTTCGCCCGCATCTGCGCGATACAATCCCACTGCGGCATTGGCGGGCACCAGGTCGAGCACCGGGCTCGGCGGTCGATTGAATACCAGCGCGCTCACTTCCCGCGGCAACGCCGCCGCATGTTCCCGCCGCTTGCGGCGCAGCTCGCTGCGCAGCTGCTTCTTGAGGGCGACGATCTCGGATTGGTCGGGCATGCGCGCCGTCTTGGTCAGATTGGCCCGCAAGGGCAAGTGGCGGAACCACCATGGGTCGTTGCCGGTGAAATCCTCTGACGCCTAAACGTCAGGTGGGCGCCGTATGCACCGGTCCCCAGGACGAACCCGGTTTCCGGGCAGGGACAGCTCCCATGGATTGCTTATAGCCTCAGGGATATTCTGACGGCTCGTGCCGGGCAGTCCCGCCACGGCCTATCTAGGACGCCCGGGCTTCGTTCTCAAGGCGTTCGGCAAGTGTTTCGAGTGTTTCGGCGACCCGATCGAGCGCTTCATTCGCATGTTTTTCTTGCTCGGAAGCGGCCGCGGGGCCCTTGCCGGATGTCAGCTCGTGCACCTCGTCGGCGAGCAACAGCGCCGCGAACAGCAGCGTGCGCGCTTCGGACTGGCCACCCATGTTGGCAAGATCGGCCACTTTCCCGTCGATCAGCCGCCCCAGCCGCTCGATATGCGCTTCCTCGCCGTCGCCGCAGGCGACCGTATAGTGCCGCCCGCCTATAGAGATCGTGACGTTGCTCACCGCTCGAGCGACCCGATGAGGCGGTCCAGCTCGGCCAGCGCCTCGCCCGCCTGGGACCGCAGGTCCTGGTATTTGCGAGCCAGTTCGGGATCGTCACCTCCGCTCGCAGGCCGACGCGCGGCCGCTGCGATGCGCTGTGCCGCCGCTTCGATCCGGGCCGTTGCCCGCGCGAAGCGATCGCCTTCCATCGCGGCATGATTAACCAAAGAGCCGTTGCCGAGCAAAACCTTGCGCCGCGGAGCTGTGAATAAAGCTCGGTTGCGATGGCTGTCAGGCGCTCGGCCGCGCGCTTGACGCAAGGGGCAAGCCCGTCCCAAGGAGCGCCGAGCCGAATCGCGGCCCCTGGCCCCTCGTTGTTCCGGAGCTTTGCATGTCCCTCGATCCCGCCCGTTACGCGCCTATGGCGAACGCCATTCGGGCGCTGTCGATGGACGCGGTCCAGGCGGCCAACATCGGCCATCCGGGTATGCCGATGGGGATGGCGGACGTCGCGACGGTGCTTTTCTCCGAGTTCCTCAAGTTCGACCCGACCGATCCGCACTGGCCCGACCGCGATCGCTTCGTGCTTTCGGCCGGCCATGGCTCGATGCTGATTTATGCGCTGCTCCATCTCACCGGCTACGCCGCGCCGACGATGGACGATATCCGCAATTTCCGGCAGCTCGGCAGCCCTTGCGCCGGCCACCCGGAGAATTTCCTCATCGATGGCGTCGAGGCGACGACCGGTCCGCTTGGTCAGGGCCTCGCTATGGCCGTCGGCATGGCCATCGCCGAGCGGCACCTCAACGCGAAATTCGGCGACGATCTCGTCGACCACCGCACCTGGGTGCTCGCGGGTGACGGCTGCCTGATGGAAGGCATCAACCACGAAGCGATCGGACTCGCCGGCCACCTCGGTCTAGGCAATCTGATCGTGCTGTGGGACGACAATCACGTCACCATCGACGGCCATACCGATCTCTCGACCAGCGAGGACATCCCCGCGCGCTATCGCGCCACGGGTTGGCACACCGTGGAGTGCGACGGCCACGATTTCGCGGACATCCGCCGCGCGCTCGCGGAGGCGCAGTCCGATCCGCGCCCGTCACTTGTCGCGTGCAAGACGGTGATCGGCAAGGGCGCGCCCAACAAGCAGGGCACCTCGGCGGTCCACGGCAACCCGCTCGGCGCCGACGAGATTGCCGCCGCGCGCGAGTATCTTGGCTGGACCGCCGAGCCCTTCGTCGTGCCGGAAGACATCCTCGCCGACTGGCGCTCGCTCGCCGCGAGCGGCGCGGACGCGAACCGGGCCTGGCAGGACCGCCTCGCCGGTAGCGCAAGCAAGGCCGACTTCGAGCGCCAGATCGCCGAAGTGGGCTCGCTTGCCGGGCCGATCATGGAAACACATGTCGCCAGCCTCGTGCAGGATCCACCCAAGGTTGCGTCACGCAAGGCCTCGGAAATGGCCCTCGGCCCGCTTACCGAGCAGCTTCCGCAACTGATCGGCGGCTCGGCGGACCTAACCGGCTCCAACAACACCAAGACGGCGGCCACCAAGCCCTTCAGCAAGGACGATTACTCGGGCCGTTACCTCTATTATGGCATCCGCGAGTTCGGGATGGCCGCCGCGATGAACGGCATGGCGCTGCACGGCGGCGTCGTTCCCTACGGGGGCACGTTCCTGGTGTTCTCGGACTACTGCCGCAATGCGATCCGCCTTTCGGCGCTCCAGCGGGTGCGGGTTGTCTATGTCCTGACGCACGATTCGATCGGGCTCGGCGAAGACGGTCCGACCCACCAGCCGATCGAGCACGTGATGAGCTTGCGCCTCATTCCCAACCTCAACGTCTATCGCCCGGCCGACGCGATCGAGACCGCCGAGTGCTGGGCACTCGCGCTGGCTACGCCGAATACACCCTCTGTGCTTGCCTTGACTCGCCAGAACCTCCCGCCGGTGCGGACCGATGGCGGCGAGAACCGCTCCGCACGCGGCGCCTATCGCCTGCGCGCGGCGACGGCACCGCGCCGCGTCGTGCTCGTCGCCACCGGGTCCGAGGTCGCGGTCGCGCTCACCACGGCGGATGCTCTCGAAGCTCAGGGGATCGGCGCTGACGTCGTGTCGATGCCGTGCATGGAGCTTTTCGCGCAGCAGGACGGCGCCTATCGCGCCGAGCTCTTGCCCACCGACGTGCTCAAGGTCTCGATCGAGGCGGGCGTCACCCAGGGCTGGGAACGCTTCATCGGGCAGGACGGGCTTGCGATCGGGCTCGACCGCTTCGGCGCCTCGGCACCGGCGGCTGTGCTGTTCGAGCACTTCGGCTTCTCCGCCGAGAAGATCGTTCCCCAAATCCAAGCAAAACTAGGCCAGTAGCAGGAGTTTTTGAGATGGCGACGAAAGTAGCGATCAACGGGTTCGGGCGCATCGGGCGGCTTGTGGCACGCGCGATCCTCGAACGCAGCGATCACGATTTCGAGCTCGTCGCGATCAACGATCTCGCCGACCCCAAGTCGAACGCGCTGCTGTTCGCGTACGATACGACCCACGGCCGATTCCCCGGCACGGTGACCTCGGACGGCGACAGCATCCAGGTGAATGGCCGCGACATCGCCGTGACCAAGGAGCGCGATCCGGGCAAGCTCCCACACAAGGAAATGGGCGTCGATTTGGTGCTCGAATGCACCGGCTTCTTCCAGTCCGACGAGGCAAGCCGGCCGCACCTCGCGGCGGGCGCCAAGCGCGTGCTGATCTCGGCCCCGGCCAGCGGCGTTTCGAAGACCATCGTCTTCGGCGTCAACCAGGACACGCTGACGGCCGACGACGTGATCGTCTCGAACGCAAGCTGCACCACCAACTGCCTCGCGCCGGTTGCCAAGGTGCTGCACGAAGCCGTCGGTATCGAGCGTGGCTTCATGACCACGATCCACAGCTACACCAACGACCAGCGCATGCTCGACCAGATCCACTCGGATTTGCGCCGCGCCCGCGCCGGGGCGATGAACATGATCCCGACCACCACGGGCGCCGCGCGCGCGGTCGGCCTCGTGCTGCCCGAGCTCAAGGGCAAGCTCGACGGCTCCTCGGTACGCGTGCCGACGCCAAACGTTTCGCTGATCGACCTCGCCTTCACGCCGAGCCGCGATACCTCGGCCGACGAGCTCAACGCCGCGCTCAAGGCGGCGGCCGAAGGCTCGATGAAAGGCGTGCTCGAGTATACCGACCAGCCGCTGGTCAGCAGCGACTTCAACCACCAGCCGGCCAGCTCGACGGTCGACAGCCTCGAGACGGCGGTGCTCGAAGGCAAGCTCGCCCGCGTCGTCTCGTGGTATGATAACGAGTGGGGCTTCTCGAACCGGATGATCGACACCGCGGGTGTCATGGCGAAGCTGATGTAATGCCTCCCCACCTTCGTCATTTCCGCGGTCGCGGGATGACGATGGTGGGGGCAGGCGATAAGGTCTTCCGATGACGATTGGCCGCCTCGAAGGCATTGCCCGGCACGACCGGCCCAAGGGGCAGATGGAGACGCTCGAATGTGTCTCAGTCACGGTCGCTGAGGGCGTGCGCGGCGATTTTCGCGGGGCCCTGGCCGCCACCAAGCCGGGCCGCAAGCGCCAGGTCTCGCTGCTCGAGGCCGAAGGTTGGCGGTTCGCCGTCGTCGAGGCTCGGGCGCACCTGGAATGGTCGGATTCGCGTCGCAACTTGCTGCTTGAGGGCATCAGGCTTCCGCGCGCGCTCGGCACTCGGGTCCGCGTAGGCGAGGGCGTGGTGATCGAGATTACCGGTGAATGCGATCCGTGCGGACGCATGGACGCGTTGCACGAGGGGCTTCGCGCCGCGCTGACTCCGGACTGGCGCGGCGGCTTCGTCGGCCGGGTGGTCGAGGACGGCGAGATTGCAATCGGCGACGAGATAAGGGTTCTGTAAATGGCGCGTTTTCGCACTCTCGATTCACTCGGCGACGTCACCGGCAAGGTCGCGCTCGTACGCGTCGACCTGAACCTGCCGATGGCCGACGGCCGAGCTACCGACCTGACCCGCGCGCGTGCGGTGGCGCCGACCATCCTCGAGCTCGCCGATGCCGGCGCCAAGGTTCTGCTCCTGGCCCATTTCGGCCGCCCCAAGGGAGAACGGCATTCGACGCTGTCGACCAGTTACCTCCAGGGCGCCGTCGAGGACGTGCTCGGGCGCAAGCTGATGTATATCTCCGAGGTCGCTGGCCCGATTGTCGAGCAATCGCTGCAGATCTTCCGCCCCGGCGATATCGGCCTGCTCGAGAACACGCGCTTCTGGCCGGGCGAGGAGGAGAACGACCCCGAATTCGCCAAGGCGATCGCGGCAAACGGTGACTTCTACGTCAACGACGCCTTCTCCGCCTCGCACCGGGCCCACGCCACCACCGAGGGGCTGGCCCACCTGCTCCCCGCCTATGCAGGGCGGGCCATGCAGGCGGAGCTGGAGGCACTGGACAAGGCGTTGGGCGATCCGGAACCGCCGGTCGCCGCGGTGGTGGGCGGGGCCAAGGTTTCGACCAAGCTAGCTGTGCTCGAGCACCTCGTCGGCAAGGTCCAGCACCTCATCATCGGTGGTGGCATGGCCAACACCTTCCTCGCGGCGCGGGGTGTGGATGTGGGAAAAAGCCTTTGCGAGCATGAGCTTACCTCGAAAGTCGAGGCGATCATGGACGCGGCCGACCGTTCAGGCTGCACCGTGCATCTGCCGTATGACGTTGTTGTTGCGAAAGAATTCGCGGCCAATCCGGCGAGCCTGCGGACGTGCAATGTCCACGAAGTCGCCCCCGACGAGATGATTCTCGATGTCGGGCCACGTGCGAATGAAGCGCTTGATGACGTGCTGAAAACGTGCCGAACACTGGTGTGGAACGGCCCGCTCGGCGCGTTCGAGACGCCGCCGTTCGACCGAGGCACCGTTGCGCTGGCGCGGACCGCCGCGGCGCTGACTCGCGAGGGCTCGCTGGTCTCGGTCGCCGGTGGGGGCGATACGGTGGCAGCGCTCAATCACGCCGGCGTGGCGCAGGATTTCACTTACGTCTCGACCGCCGGCGGCGCGTTCCTCGAATGGATGGAAGGCCGGGAGCTGCCAGGGGTGGCCGCCCTGCAGACGGCCTAGAGGCCGCCCTCGAAGGTAAAGCCGAAGCGATAGGGAGCGGGCGGTTCGGATTGCTCGCCGGCGAGCCGGTCCGGCTGCACCTCGACCAGCGAGAGTGTCCCGTCAGCGACCTGGAGCGGGGCGTCGCTGCCGATCTCGCGGATCTCGCTGCGCGATCCCAGGTCGATCCTGACCGAGAGTCTGGTCCGGCCGGCCCAGACGCAGCGCGCGTTGATCGGACAGCGACTGTCCTCCAGCACCTCGAGCGGCGTGACGTATGGCCCGTCGACATATACCCGCTCGTCGAGGCCGGCGCGCGCGATGCCATCGGCAGGTGGGGCCGGCGTGGTGACGCAAGCGGCAAGCGCGAGCGCGGCGGCCAGGACGAGCGGGCGTTTCATGAAGCGAGCGTGGCGTCGCGCCGGTTAACCTGCGCCGAACCAGCACCGAACCTGCGCCATCCGGTTGCTTGCCGGCGAGCCGCTGGCTAACCCTCTCGGCAGCAAAGGAGCATCCCCCCAAATGAACCAGCAGGAAATGACCGACCGTATCGCCCGTGGCCAGGGTTTCATCGCCGCGCTCGACCAATCGGGCGGGTCGACTCCCAAGGCTCTTCGGGCCTACGGCGTCGCCGACGAGGAGTGGAATGGCGATGATGAGATGTTCGCCCGAATCCACGAGATGCGCAGCCGGATCATCCGCTCGCCGGCATTCAACGGCGACAAGGTCGTCGGCGCGATCCTGTTCGAGAAGACAATGGACGGGACCGTGGACGGTGTGGCCGTTCCGCAGGCGCTGATCGCCAAGGGCGTGGTGCCGTTCCTGAAGATCGACAAGGGCCTTGAAGACGAGGCCGCCGGCGTCCAGTTGATGAAGCCGATGCCCGACCTCGATAGCCTGCTTGAGCGCGCCAAAGCGCTCGGCGTCTATGGCACCAAGGAACGCTCGGTCATCAATTCGGCCAATCGCCAAGGGATCGCCGCGATCGTCGCGCAGCAGTTCGAGGTCGGGCACCAGGTGCTCGGCCACGACATGATGCCGATCCTGGAGCCTGAATATTCGATCAAGGCCGCCGACCGCGCCCAGGGAGAGACCATCCTGCGCGACGAAATCCTCGCGCATCTAGACGCCTTGCCCGAGGGCCGCCAGGTCATGCTCAAGCTCTCGCTGCCCGTCGAGGCCAATCTCTTCCGGCCGATCGTGAACCATCCCAAGGTGCTGAAGGTGGTCGCGCTGTCGGGAGGTTACAGCCGCGACGAAGCATGCGCCCACCTCGCCCGGAACGACGGCATGATCGCGAGCTTCAGTCGCGCGCTGCTCGACAGCCTGCGCGTTCAGATGAGCGATGCCGAATTCGATGCCGCGCTCGGTGAGGCGATCGACGCGATCTATCGCGCCAGCACGGAGAAAGTCGCAGCCTAGGCGCCGCCCGCGAAGATGAAGCGATACTCCCGGCGTGGCGCGCGGCGGTCCGGATAGGCCCGCGGCTGCGCCGAGACCAGTGTGATCGTCGCCCCGCCGACCGTTTGCGGCTCACCCAGAGCGAGCGGAACGGTCTCGCTCCAGCCGTCGCCCGAAACCTCGGTCGAGACCACCACGCGCCCGGCCTGGACGCAGCGCACGCCTTCCGGGCAACGGCTGTCCTCGACCACGGCCCGCGGTGTGGCGCGGATCGCTCCAACCGATACCGTTTCCCCGATTGCGGCCGGCATGCCTTCGAGCGGCGCGAACCGCGAGCCGACACACGCGGCGAGAACCAGGGGGAGGGCAAGGACGAGCGCTCTTTTCATAGGGGTACCTTCGGGAATCATCGCAGCGCCTGCCCTACCATGCCGCGAAGGGTCTGCGCATCATGAATGGCATGGGCCTCCGGATCGTTGTTGAAGTAGGCCCAAACCGGCCGCCCAATGCGGGCCTGCCCGGCGATCCAGTCGGTCCATGCCAGCAAGGCTTCGTCGGTGTAGCGGCCCCAGTACTTGGCGATGCCCCCATGGAACCGGATGTAGGCAATGGGACCGACCGCCACCTTGGGACTCGCCGATCCGGGCATGTCGTGCGCGCAGAAGCTGGCGCCGTGGCGGTCGAGCAGGGCAAGGACATCGTCTGTGTACCACGACGGTTCGCGGAACTCGAAGACGTTGGTGACATCCTTGGGCAGCAATTCAAGAAAGCTTTCGAGGCGTTCGAGGTTGACGCGAAAGCGGGGCGGGAGCTGGTACAGGATCGGGCCCAGTGCATCGCCAAGGTGACGGAAGGGCTCCATCATCCGCGCCAGCGGCCCTTCGCAATCTTTCAGCTTCTTCGCCTGGGTGAGGAAGCGGTTGGCCTTGACGGAATAGCAGAACCGCGCGGGCGCCTGTTCGCGCCAGGCGTCGAACGTCTCGGCTTTGGGCAACCGGTAGAAGCTGTTGTTGATCTCGACCGTGTCGAACTGACTGGCATAGTAATCGAACCAGCGCTTGACGGGCAACGTCTCGGGATAGAACAGCCCGCGCCAGTGCTTGTATATCCACCCCGAGCAGCCGATCCGCACCGGCGGCGGGGCAACGGTGGGAGTTGACGTGGCCACACATTCCCTAATGCGGACGAAGGGCGATCGCTCCCGGCTATCCCTAGGATCGTTCGAGGCCATCAAGCACATCGCCGAGCCGGTCGAGCCGATGTTCCCATTCGCGCTGAACATGCCGTGCCCAGGCCTCGATCAGCGTGAGGCCTTGCGGGCGAACCTGGCAGTAGCGCGTTCGGCCTCGCTTTTCCGACAGGGCGAGGCCGGCGCGCTCAAGGACATGGAGGTGTTGTCCTACCGCAGTTCGGGTGATTCCCAGGGGCGCGGCGAGGTCGGACACCGTCACCGGACCTTCGATCATCCGCGCGAGCATGGCGCGACGGGTAGGGTCGCCGAGCGCATCGAAGATTGTCGCGACGTCAGGCGTCACGAAACAAGCGTCCGGCCCAGCGTGTCGAGGAGAACCTCCCAACCGTCGCGGCGTATCTCGGGTCCGTCCGAGCCTTCGTAGAACGCGGCTTGGTGAGTCAGAGTCAGCTTCGTGCCGTCGCCGTCGTCGGCGAGTTCGTAGGTGATCAACGCGGTCGAGATACGATTTCCCGCGAAGGTCGAGGTGCTGGTGAGGACTATCCGCTCTTCCGGCACGATGTCCTCGAAGCGGCCATCGTTCTCGATCAAGGCGCCGGGAAAGGGGCTGTCTTCGCCGAGCGTGTATTGCTGTCGCTCGGCGCCGCCTGTCCGGAAATCCATTTCGAACTTCATCACCCCTGTCCGCTCGACCGCGTACCAGAGCTTCTTGAGATCGGGGTCGGACAAAGCCGCGTAGAGCCGTGGGCGCGGCTGGGGATAACGGCGTTCGATGACGAAAGTGTCGTGTGTGGTTGCCGACATGGCGCACCCCTTTGCTGAAGACGGTACTTCACTATCAGCACGGCAAATTAAAGTCAAGTACGCGCTTCACTATTGGTGACCCGCTTGGCGGATCACGCGGGTGTCACTAGGAGCGCTGCGATGTCGGCCGAAAAACCATCCTGCCAGCTTTACCTCATCTCCCCCCTCGACGTGTCGGGGACTTTTCCCGAGCGCCTGGCCCGCGCACTCGATGCGGGGCCGGTGGCGGCGTTCCAGTTTCGGGTCAAAGGTGTCGATCAGCACGAAGCGGCGCGGCTCGCCGAGCCGCTGCAGGCGATATGCCGGGCGCGCGACGTCGCCTTCATCGTCAACGACAGCATCCCGCTGGCGAAACGCCTCAAGGCCGATGGGGTCCATCTCGGCCAGCAGGATGGCACGGTGCGCGAGGCGCGCGAGGCGCTCGGGCGCGAGGCACAGATCGGTGTGACCTGCCACGCCAGCCGCCATCTGGCGATGGAGGCGGGCGAAATGGGCGCGGACTACGTGGCCTTCGGCGCGTTCTTCCCGAGCGAGACCAAAGCCAGCGAAAACCGGCCGGAGCCGGAGCTGCTGACCTGGTGGCAGGGCCTGATGGAAATTCCCTGCGTCGCGATCGGAGGCATCACGCCGGACAATTGCCGGCCGCTCATCGATGCAGGCGCGGATTTCCTTGCGGTGAGCCAGGCCGTCTGGGGCGGTGACGAGGCCGAGGCCGTGCGGTCCTTCGCCAAGGTGCTGGATTAGGGAGCCAATTTCGCGGCCGGCAGTTTGTCTCGGGAACAAGGAGACGACATGCCTGAGCCCGATCCCGCCACCCAATCCGACATTTTCCTGCGGCTCCCACACCGTGCCCCGGCCGGCCGCGCCCGCCGCGCCGGACGTCTTGCCTGGATAGCCCTGGGCGCGCCCTTGCTGTTGGCGGCATGCGGCTTCAACGGGACCGATCCGGACGAGGAAGAGACCGCCGAAGCGACCGCCACGCCAACGCCGGCCGATCCCGAATTCGCCGAGTGGGAAGAGGCGCGCATCGCCGATACCGAACCCCGCCCACAGATGCAGCTCCAGGTCGTGCTGGATGAGCAGGGCTTCGGTCCGGGCGTGATCGACGGCAAGGAAGGTCTTTCCACCTCGAACGCGCTCAAGGGTTTCCAGGAGGCCAACGGCCTGGAGGTCACCGGGGAGCTGGACGAGGCCACGCGCCAGGCGCTGGCCCGCTGGCGCGATGTTCCGGCAACGCGGGTCGTGCGGATTCCCGAGAGCTGGGGGCAGCTCGAGTTCGCCGCCGTACCCGACGAGCCCGCCGACCAGGCCAAGATGGAGCATCTCGGCTACGAGAGCCTCGACGAGAAGCTCGCCGAGCGCTTTCACACCAGTGTCGAGGCCCTGCGCGAGCTCAATCCGGGAGGACGGCCCGCGGGCTCCGAGCCCGATCGGCGATCGGGCCAATCCGACGCCAACGTGGCCGAGGGTGTGCCTGCCTATCCTCCGCGAACGCGCGTGACGCCGGCGCCGACACCCACTGCAACGGGGACTGATGCTGCAGCGACCGATGATGCTGCCGAGCCTGTCTTCCGCCCGGGACAACTCGTGCGCGTCCCCAATGTCGGCTTCGGTATCGAGCGCACGTCCGGCAGCGGCGACGAGGAAGAATGGAGCCGCACGCTCGCCTCACTGGGCGTCTCGGGTGAGCAGCCGCAGGCCGCGAGGGTCGTGGTCGATAAGTCGGAGGGCTGGCTCAAGGCGTACGATGCGCAGGACAAGCTGCTGGCGATGTATACCGTCACCACCGGTTCGCAGCACGATCCATTGCCGCTCGGGGAGTGGGGGATAACCGGGGTAGGCCGCAATCCGACCTTCCGCTTCGACCCGGACCTGTTCTGGGATGTGCCCGATTCCGAAGAGGAGCAGCACCTGCCGCCAGGACCCAACGGCCCCGTCGGGGTCGTGTGGATCGACCTCACCAAGGAGCACTACGGCATCCACGGCACGCCCGAGCCTCAGACCATCGGCCGGACGCAAAGCCATGGCTGCGTGCGGCTGACCAATTGGGACGCGGCGCGCCTCGCGGGCATGGTCGATACCGAGACGCAAGTCGTCTTCCAGGCCTGATGGCGCTCAATCTCGCCGACCGAGTGCTGACCGTGGCGGTAACCGCCACGCTCACCTCGGCGGCGTGGATCGTGGGGCTGAGCGGCGCCGACCGCGAAGCCGAACCGCCCGGCGAACAACCCGAAGCTGCGCGTGCCACGAGCTCACCGGCAGCTCCCCCTGTCCCCGCCGCGGTGCCGGCAGGGCAGGGGTGGCTCATCCCGGTGGCAGGCGTGGAGAGCAGCGAGCTGATCGATACCTTCGACGACGCGCGCGGCGCCGGAGAGCGGCGCCATGAAGCGCTCGACATCGCCGCGCCGGCCGGCACGGCCGTGCTCGCCGCTGCGCCGGGCAAGGTGGAAAAGCTGTTCCTGTCGGATGACGGCGGCAACACGATCTACATCCGCTCTGCCGACGGCCGCACGCTAAGCTATTACGCGCACTTGCAGGCTTATGAGCCGGGCTTGCGCGAAGGCGCCCAGGTCACTCGCGGACAGCGGCTTGGCACCGTGGGCTCGAGCGGCAACGCCGATCCCGCCTCGCCCCATCTCCATTTCGCGATCCTGCGCACGACGCCCGATGCCGAATGGTGGGACCCCGCCGTCCCGATCAATCCGTACCCACTGTTGCTCGGTTCGCGCACCGATGGGCAAAGTGCCGAAGCGAACCGTTAACCCAATTGTGCGAGCGAGCCCGCTGTGACAATAAGAGGCGAATCAATGACAAGGGGTAGATTCATGAAACTGGGCAAGTTGCTCGCATCGGCCACCGTGGCCGCGTCGCTCGTGTCCACACCGGTCATGGCACAGGCCGCCACTGCCGATCTGCGGAGCTCGGCGGACGTTGAGGGTGAGAGCCTTTCCGGCGGCTTTCTGATTCCTGCGCTGGCGCTTATCGCCGTAATCCTCGGTGTGATCGTGCTCGTCGACGATGGTGACGACGCTCCGGTCAGCCCGTAAGCGATCCTCTCACGCGATCAAGAAACGGCCGGGCGATTGTCCGGCCGTTTTGCGTTCGGCTCAGTGTCCCGAACGAATGCAGCGCAGGCGCCCGGGCTTGCCGTCCTCGATCAACCGAAGGAACCCGCCGCCGACGATCGCATAGCTTTCACCCTGGCGCGGGCCGCTGGTGAACGAGACGGTGTCGCCCCTGCGCAGGTAAATTCCCTCGCCTTGCGGCGAAGAATAGCGAGAGGCGCTCTTGATCGTGAAATCCTTGTCCCGTTGCTCCACCCCGGCGGGGCCGCTGGCGTCGCCGGGGAGTTCGCAGACGTAGTGGCCGCGCTCGACGGTGCCGATCGCGCCCTGGGCAAAGGCGGGCACGGCCAATGCGATCGAAGCCAGCACGGCCGGGATGAAAAGACCCTTCATGAGGCACTGAATAGCGCCGAGCGGCTTGCATTGCCATGAACACGGCAAATCGCTAGGGCGCGGGGCACTTTTCCCGATCCTCGGTTTCGAAAGCACCTGCGATGAAGATCAGCGGCGTGGACATCCGTCCCGGCAATATTCTGGAGTATGAAGGCGGCATCTGGAAGGTTGCCAAGATCCAGCACACCCAACCGGGCAAGGGCGGCGCCTACATGCAGGTCGAGATGAAAAACCTGCAGGACGGCCGCAAGACCAACGTCCGCTTCCGCAGCGCCGACACGGTCGAGCGCGTTCGGCTCGACACGAAGGACTTCCAGTACCTCTACAACGACGGCGGCGACCTGGTGTTCATGGACAAGGACACCTACGAACAGATCAACCTCCCGGCCGACCTGATCGGCGAGGCGGCGGCGTTCCTAGAAGACGGCATGGAAGTCATGCTCGAAATGTGGGAGGAAAAGCCGATCAGCGTGCAGCTTCCCGAGCAGGTGGAGGCGACGATCGTCGAGGCCGACGCGGTGGTGAAGGGGCAGACCGCCTCGTCGAGCTACAAGCCGGCGGTGCTCGAGAACGGCGTGCGCGTGATGGTGCCGCCGCATATCGAAAGCGGGACACGGATCGTGGTCGACGTGTACGAACGGACTTACGTCGGCAAGGCTGGCTGACAGGGGGCGGGTAAGATGAGCACGATTGGCGATCCGCGGTTCAAGGGCATCGATTTCGAACGCAGCTATCTGCTCGGTGTCATCTACGACGACGAGTCGCTGACGCTCGAGATGGATTTCAGGCTGACCGAGCTGCACCCCGAATATGTCGCCCCGCAGGCGGGCGAGGAGGGTTGCTATCGCGGCGGCTTCATCCGCTTCGCCGACATCGACGACCTGCAGATCGACAAGGCGCGGCCGGGCGAGAACGAGCAGGTCGATTACAGCGTGATCTATTCGGTGTCGGGGGACGGGAAGAACTTCGAGTTCTCGTGCGGATGGGGCGAGATCAAGGTCGCGGCCCGCTCGGTCCGCGTCGCGTTCGACTGACAGGACTTTCGCTTTGGCAGCAATTTCCGGAATTATTCGCGTGATGGAGCGCGCCGCGCGCAAGGCGGGCGGGCGGCTTCGTCGCGACTTCGGCGAGATCGAGCACCTGCAGGTCAGTCGCAAGGGGCCCTCGGACTTCGTCTCGAAGGCGGACCAGGCGGCCGAGCGCACCTTGTGGGACGAGCTGCGCGCGGCGCGGCCCGACTGGGGCTTCCTGATGGAAGAGGGCGGCGAGATCGCCGGCGATCCGAGCAAGCCGCGCTTCATCGTCGACCCGCTCGACGGCACCAGCAACTTCCTCCACGGTATCCCGCATTTCGCGATCTCGATCGCGGTCCAGGAGCCGCGGCTGGACGGCAAAGGGTGGGGCGAGGTGACCGCGGGCGTGGTCTACCAGCCGATCACCGACGACACCTTCTGGGCCGAGAAGAGCCGCGGCGCCTGGCTCCAGGACGCGCGCCTGCGGGTGTCGGGCCGGCGCCATCTGTCCGAGGCGCTGATCGCCACCGGCATCCCCTACCAGGGGCACGGCGACTTCGAGGAATGGAGCAAGATCCTGACCGCGGTCGGCCCGCAAGTCGCCGGCATCCGCCGCTACGGCAGCGCGGCGCTGGATCTCGCCTGGGTCGCGGCCGGGCGATACGACGGGTTCTGGGAGAGCGACCTCAACGCCTGGGATACCGCAGCCGGATGCCTGCTGGTGCGCGAGGCGGGCGGGTTCGTCACCGATTACCGTGGCCGCTCGCAACCGATCTGCGACACACAGGTTATTGCCGCCAACGACGCCCTGCACTCGCGCCTGCACAAGATCGTCGCCGGGTCGCTCAAGGACTGACCCGGCGCTCGCTTGAAAGCCCGCCGCGCTCCGGCTAAGCGCCGGACCCTGCTCGGGGAGCCCCTGTGGCGGAATGGTAGACGCGATCGACTCAAAATCGATTGTCGAAAGACGTGCCCGTTCGAGTCGGGCCAGGGGCACCACTTCCGATAAAAGGCGTAAATCCGTCCTCCGCTCTACCACTCTGGTCAGGAGTGGGCACCGCGGTAGGTAATGGGCCACCTGCGGACCGGCAGGCTTCGATACCGGCAGTGGTCGATAGCGAACGTTCCCCGCGCGCTTTTGTCGGGTGGAGGTTGCCGACAGGCCGACGTCTGTTCCCACGAATTTTAGGAACCCTGGTGGCTGCGGGACGGCCTGCGGGCAGGCCAGCGACATAAGCGGGATCCGATACAATTCATTACAAATTGAAGCGGGGTCTTGTCCCGTCGGCGCTTGGCAAACGAGCGTATCCATGCACTAATTGATTATAACAAAAAGGGACTCGCAGTTCCGATCAGGGGAGAGACATCATGCGCAGCTTGTCTGGGTGGTACTTGTCTTCGTTGCTTGTGTCTTCGGCGCTCATGCTCGGCGCGAGTGCCGGCGCCGCGGCGCAGGAAAGCCACGCTCATGCCGAAGCGGTGCCCGAGGCGGCGCCGGCAGCGGTTCGGACGGT
>JAEZCZ010000065.1 GCA_023433305.1 Pseudomonadota bacterium
ATCATGTCGCGTCGGGTACGCGAGGCGGGGGTTCGCGTCTCCCTTGGCGCGGCCGTCAGCCAATTGTCGCAGGACCGGGATGGCGTCCGCGCGATCTTTCCGGACGGCCGCGAGGAACGGTTCGACCTCGTCGTGGGCGCCGATGGTATCTTCTCGACCACGCGTGAACTGCTCTTCCCGGACGCGCCGCGACCGCGCTTCACCGGTCAGGGCTGCTGGCGCATCGTCGCCGACCGACCTCCGGAAGTCGACCGGGCGGAGATGTGGCTAGGCGGCCCGGTCAAGCTTGGCTTCAACCCCGTCTCGCCCGACAAGATGTACGCGTTCATCCTCGAGCACGTGCCAGACAATCCCTGGTTCGAGCCCGGGCAGCAGTTGCCCCACGTGGCGCGCTTGCTCCGGCCGTATGGAGGCTATGTCGAGCAGGTGCGCGAAAGCCTCGATGAGAACTCGTTGGTCAATTACCGGCCGCTCGAGTGGCTGCTCCTGCCCGCCCCGTGGCATAACGGACGCGTGGTGCTGATCGGCGACGCGGTCCACGCAACGACGCCGCACATGGCCTCCGGCGCGGGCATGGCCGTCGAGGACGGGCTCGTCCTCGGCGAGGAACTCGAACGGCACGACGATGTCGGCGAGGCTCTTGCTGCGTTCACCGCGCGCCGTTTCGAGCGAGCGCGCCTCGTCGTGGAAAACTCGGTCCGCGTCGGCGAGATCGAAATGCAGGGCGGCAACCAGATGGACGCCAATGCCATGCTCGGTGACACGATGCATCGCCTGCAGGAACCCTATTGATGACCGATGCGCGACTCCCCTGCGGCCTCGCCACGGTGGCAATCGACGGTTCGCCCCAGACGGTGCTGGTTCGCGGAGAACGCTACGTGCCGCTGAGCCATTGGGGTGAGAATCGCGACTTGCTTGGCTTGCTCGTCGACTGGGAAGCTGTCTCCTCCAAGTTCCGCGATTGGGCTGCCGACGCGGCCGCATTCGCCTCGGCGGCCGACTTTTCACAAGCCGACGCAAAGGCGCCGTACCGCCCCGGGCAGGTCTTTTGTACGGGCGCGAACTACAAGAAGCACGTCGTCGGCCTGATCATGGGCGATCCGTCGATGCGCACTGCCGAGCACGAGGCGCTGGGCGACGACGAGCGCCGTGCTCGTGTCGAGAAAATGATGGACGAGCGGGCCAGCGCAGAGCCGTATTGCTTCATCAAGCTTCCCTCCTGCGTCGTCGGACCGCGCGATCGCGTCGTCCTCCCGCGCAATGTGGCCAAGCCCGATTGGGAGCTCGAGCTCGGAGTAATCATCGGCAAGCCGGCCCGGCACGTTCGGCCCGAAGAAGCGATGGAGCACGTCGCAGGTTACGCCGTGGTCAACGACGTGACCGCGCGCGAGCACATCTTCCGCCGCGACGCTGGCGCGCTCGGGGCCGACTGGCTGTCGGGCAAATGCTTTCCGACCTTCCTGCCGTTTGGTCCACTGATCGTTCCGCGGGACCTCGTGCCCGATCCGTACGATCTGACGATCACGCTCTCGGTGAACGGCAAAGTTTACCAGGACGAAACGACCCGCGACATGATGATCGGCATCGAACGACAGATCGCCTTCCTGTCGGAGCGGGTCGAGCTGATGCCGGGCGACGTTATCTGCACGGGCTCGCCCTACGGCAACGGTTCGGCGTTCGGGGTCTTCCTTGCACCGGGCGACGTCATGGAAGGAACGATCACCGGCCTGGGCACGCAGCGTAATTCGTGCGTGGCTGAAGCTTAGCTTCCGGCTTTATGCTCACGCACCCGCAAGCCATTGAGCAGCAGGTCGGTTACGAAGTCCTCGTATCTCGAGGCCAATGCCTTCGTGTCGGTCCCTTCGGGGAACAGCTGCCGGACCACCGGCTCGGCTGAAACGAAGAAATCGAAGAGTCCGAGTAGAGCGATGTGAAGAAAGGCCGGTTCGACGTCTCGGATGGTCTCGCCGCCATCGCGGGCCATCAGTTCCGCCAGGTCTTCCACAGCGCCGCGATTCAGATGTCCGAGGTGCTCACTGATCCCGCCTGACCGTGCGTCCGCCAGTTCGTCGACCATCAATCGGTGGATGTGCTGCGTCGAGCTGGTGAAACGGGCGGTCCGGCGAATATTGTGCTCGATCGCTTCGACGGGTTCGAGCGTCCCTGGATCGGATCTCGGCGTATCTTCGAGCATGCTTTCGGCGACTGCCATGAGCAACTTGCTCCGATCGCCGAAGTAATAGCGGACAAGCGCCGGATCGACGCCGGCTTCACGAGCGATCAGGGAAATCGTGACCCGTGCCGGAGGCATTTCGCGGATCAGGCGCTTGGCCGTCTCGAGCAGGGCGTCCTTGCCCACCCCTTCGTCCGAAGGGCGCCCTTTGCGACGCTTGTTTGACTTCGTCTCTCCCATCCTCGCCCGCACTGCCCCTATTCCCATATTCCCGCAAATAGGAATTGCGCCATCCCCGGCGCGCGGTAAGGTCCACCGGCAAGAAGCGGAGGAGCGGATGGCAAACTGGGCGTTCACCCAGGGTGTGCATGAAATAGGCAACGGCCTTTACGGGTACGTCCAGCCGGACGGAACCTGGGGCTGGTCCAACGCCGGCCTTGTTGTCAGCGATGGCGAAGCCTTGCTCGTCGACACGCTGATGAGCGTGCCGCTGACCCGCGAAATGCTGGACCAGTTCCGCGCCAAGGTGCCCGAGGCGGCGCAGATTGGCCGGCTCGTCAACACCCATGCCAACCCCGACCATTTCTTCGGCAACGGCCTGCTCGCCGACGCGGAGATCATCGGCACCAACGAAGCACGTTCGGAAATGCGGGAGTTTGATCCGCGACGCCTCGCCACGCTCGCCGAGACCTATCCGGAAATGGGGGATTCCGGCGAGTTTCTCTACGAGACGATGGGGCGCAAGTTCGACTTTTCGGGAGTCGACGAGGTCACCCTGCCCAACCGCACGTTCGACGGGCGCCTCGACATCGGGGTCGGCGGCAAGGACGTCGCATTGGTCGATCTCGGCCCGGCACACACCCGCTCGGACACGATCGTCTGGGTTCCCGGCGATCGCACGATATTCACCGGCGACCTGCTGTTTAACGAAGGCCATCCCATCATGTGGGCCGGACCGGTCGAGAACTGGATCGACGCCTGCCGCTACATCATCGATCTGGATCCCGAGGTCGTGGTCCCTGGCCACGGCCCGATCACCGACCTTGCGGCGGTGCGCGGCCTCAAGGCCTACTTCGAATACGTGCGCGACGAAGCGCGCAAGCGCTTCGAGGCAGGCCTCGACTTCAACGAGGCGGCCCGCGACATCAACATGAGCGAATATCGCGGCTGGAGCGATCCCGAACGGATAGTGGCCAACGTCTTCTCGCTCTACAAGCAATGGGGCACGGCCTTCACGCCCGACCAGCACCGCGATCTGTTCGGCGCGATGGGCCGTTACCGCAAGGAACTGGCTGCTCACGACGAGGCCTGCGACCATGCCCATTGAGATCAATGCAACGCACGACCCCGCACGGCGAAGCTGGGTCGAAAGCGCGAACGCTTCGGGGAGCGACTTCCCCATCCAGAACCTGCCGTTCGGCCTGTTCCGCCAGGGGGGCAAGGAACGGGGCGGGGTGGCGCTGGGCGAGTTCGTCATCGACCTCGCCCAGCTCCATACCACTGGCGCGCTGAGCGACGTCGCGGCGGAGGCGGCTGCGGCCGCCTCGGGGCCTTCGCTCGCCCCGCTGCTGGCCTGTCCGCCGAAGAACGTCAGCGCCCTGCGCGCCGAGCTATCGGACCTGTATCGCCTGGACGGCCCCGGCCATCCGGCCCGCCTTCGGGACACGTTGATCCCCCTTGCGGACGTCGAACTTCTCCTGCCGCTGAAGCCGTCTGCGTTCACCGACTTCTGCACCTCGTACGACCACATCCGGCGCATGGGCGGCGCCGCACCGAAGCTCGCGGCGCTGTCGCTGCCCGTGGCCTACAATGGCCGCGCCAGCTCGGTGCAGGCCAGTGGGACACCCGTCGTGCGCCCATGCGGACAATTCGAAACCCCGCCCGGCAGCGGCGAGGTTTCCTTCGGGCCCGAGCCCTTTCTCGATTTCGAGCTCGAATTCGGCGCATGGCTGCGCGCGGGGAACGCACTGGGCGAGCCGATCGGCGTCGCCGAAGCAGAGGCGCTGCTGTTCGGCTGCTGCCTCGTCAACGACTGGTCGGCGCGCGGAATTCAGTTCTTCGAGTCCATCCTGGGGCCGCACCTGGGCAAGAGCTTCCTCACCACCGTGAGCCCGTGGATCGTCACGATGGAAGCGCTCGCACCGTTCCGGGTCGCCGCGCGCGGCCGCGTGGCGGATGAACCCGACGTTCCGCGGTATCTGTTCGATGCCGACGATCGCCGGCTCGGAGGCATCAGCGTCGAGTTGACCGCCGATCTCGCCAACGAAGCCGGTTCGAAGCGCCGTATCGTCACCAGCAACCTGGCCGAGCTTTACTGGACCCTGGCGCAGATGGTCGCGCACCAGGCCTCGAACGGATCGCCGCTGGAGGCGGGAGACCTCATCGCCACCGGCACGGTTTCCGGCGCCGACGAAACGGCGCGCGGATGTCTTGCGGAGATCACCCTGCGCGGTGGAGAAACGATCGAGCTTCCCGACGGGTCGCAGCGCAAACAGCTCGAGGACGGGGACACGCTCACTATCCGCGGTCGCGCCTTGGCCGACGGGTACGTTCCCATCGGGTTCGGCGACTGCAGCGGCACCGTCAGCCCAGCGAAAGTACCGGCATGAGCATCACGACTTGCGGAGATCGCCGGCCGATCCGCGTCGCGGCGCGCGGCAAGCACCTGGTCGTGGACATTCATTGCCACCTCGGCATTCCCGCCGCCGATGCGATCGTGCAGGCTCGCCATCCGGGTCCCCCGCCTGGGATCAACGATTTCACCAGCGCGAAGACGAGCGAGGTCAACCGGGCCCAGTTCGCGGCCATCGGCCGCACGCTCAACACGATCGACCAGCGCATCGCGGATATGGACCGGCTCGGGATCGACGTGCAGGCGATCAGCCCGAGCCCGGGTCAGTACTTCTATTACGCCGACGCGGATGTCGCCCGCGAAGCCGCGCGCGCGGTCAACGACGGCATGGCGGCGGCCGTGGCGCAGCATCCCGACCGGCTCGTCGGCATGGGCACCGTACCGCTGCAGGATGTCGGCGCCGCGGTCGAGGAGATGCGCCGCTGTGTGCGCGAGCTCGACTTGCGCGGAATTGAGATCAGCTCGAACGTCAACGGCAAGGATTTCCATGCCGAGGAGTTCCGCCCCTTTTTCGCCGCGGCGGAGGAACTGGGCATCCTGCTGTTCATCCACCCGCTCGGCTTCACTCACGCCCAGCGGATGAGCGAGTATTA
This sequence comes from Pseudomonadota bacterium, assembly GCA_023433305.1. Classification (GTDB taxonomy): domain Bacteria; phylum Pseudomonadota; class Alphaproteobacteria; order Sphingomonadales; family Sphingomonadaceae; genus Croceibacterium_A. The sequence continues at coordinate 5,399 of JAEZCZ010000065.1, forward strand.
CTTCAACAATCTGATCGGCAACCCGCTCGAATCCACGCTCGCGATCGGTCACCTCATCTTCGGCGGCGTGCTCGATCGTTACCCCGGCTTGAGGATCTGCGTCGCCCACGGCGGCGGCTACATGCCGGGTTACTGGGGCCGCATGGACCACGGCTGGCGGGCCCGCGCGGATTGCAGCGAACACTGCCGGCACGAGCCGTCGAGCTACCTTCGCAGGCTATGGCTCGACACGCTGGTGTTCGACCAGGACCAGCTCGACAGCCTCGTCCGCACCCATGGAGCCGACAAGCTGTGCCTCGGCACCGACTACCCTTTCGACATGTCCGAGCCCGACCCGGTCGGCTTCCACGCCAGGCTGAGCGACACCGACAAGGCCAGGATCCTCGGCCTGAACGCGGCGGAACTGTTAGGCTTGGTGTCGGGAGGCTGAGCGGATCTCGGTCCGAGCGAATTAGCGCCGGACTGGAGCGGGTGAAGGGAATCGAACCCTCGTCGTAAGCTTGGGAAGCTTCTGCTCTGCCATTGAGCTACACCCGCATTTCAAGCACTTGGGCCCGATTTCGCAGCTTGTTTTGCCTTTTGTTTTGCCGCGATGCGTTCGGCGATTGCCATGGCGACCCGACCGCCGTCAACATAGACCTTGCGGATTGTCTGCACCTTATCCTTCGCCCATCCCATGATTTCGGCCGCCTCTTCATCTGTGAGTTCGCACTCGGTCAGCAACATTGTGCAGAATGTCCCGCGCACATCATGCAGGTGCTTGCGCCGCTTAGTGCCATCTTCATCCACATGGATGATCCCTGCGTCATTTCGAATGTCGTCGAAGGAACCCCCGAATCCGCCTGCGGTCCAAGGCCGACCGAAACTGTTGACAAGAACGGTATTCACGCCAGCTTCGCGGTGTCGGGTTCGAAGATCTTCGAGCAACTGACGCAAGTGCTCGGTCATCGGAATGATGACCCGACGACGCTTTGATCGGCTTTTCTTAAGGGCGGTCTTGCTGATCGCGAACTCGCCAACCTGATCGAACGTCAACGTCACCAGGTCAGCCAATCGCAGACCGGTGAGCGCGGCTAACCGTAGGCCATCGATGATCCACGCCTTGTTTGCCTTCCGTGCTGCAGCCTCAAATTGCGCAATATCGTCGGCAAGCCAGATGATTTCTTGACGGTTGCCGCCTTGGTAAAGTCGCGGGATGTCAGTCGCGACGTTGATCGAAATGCCGTGCCCATTGAGGTTAGCCCACTTCAAGAGGCTTGAGAGTACGGTAATGCCAATGTCAGCGGTGCGCGGCGTGTGCTTCCGTTCGTTTCGCCACTCGACGACCGGAGCCTTCATCCGAGGGTCGTTCCAGACGTTCGTGGGCGCCCGCCCCCATCGCACCTCGATGAGGTCAACATGGCGCTGCCAGACCTTCTTCGTTGAGTCGCTGAACCGTTCCCACTCGGGGCTCGCCAGCCAAGCCCGCACTACGGTGCGAAACTCATTCGACGGGGAAGGAGCGTCCCGTGCTGTAAGGGCTTCGGCCAACCTGCGCGACGCCTCGGCATTGAGCGCCGGTTTGCGCGGGCCTGCGTGTTTCATGATGAGCGGGCCGCCCTTATAGGCATACACATACCAAGTCACCGGCTTGCCGCGTCTCGCGCTTCGGATAAACTGAACCGCCATCAGAGACGGTCCTTCCACCGATCGAATTCGGTGATATTCGACTGCGCCATCCGTGCGTCCATGATGCGGATGAAGCCGTCAGGCCCGGCCTCGTAGCCGCAAACATCGAGGCCGCTTGCGCGCCCAGCTGCAATGAGCCGCACGATGGCGGCTTTCGTGGGATAGCTCGATGAAATCGCGCTTGCGGGCGCGCCGCGGCATCCGCGCTGAGCAGTCAATTCTCTAGTCACGTCCTTTTTCCTCTTGGTCTGATTCCAAGAAGTCGAATCCGCTTCCTTCGTCAGCTCACCCAGGCGCCTGACAGCGTGCTCAACCTCAAGAAGCAGGGCTGCGAGGGCACCGTTGAGGTCGGGAGACACCTGATGGCCGCCGGTTGAGGGTAGCTTGGCCAGACGCTCGGAGGAGCTTTCGTAGGCCAGGTTGGATGTGTGCTTGGTCATGTGTGGGCTTGTGCCCGAGGCGCCGAGGCCGATTCGGTGCCCATCACCATCTTCGTGGCGGCGTAGATTGCCGGCCGCCAGCTTCGCCACAGAAGCAGTACAGCGGGGCGAAGCCCGCTGCAGCCTTTCAATGGCTAACTATGTGCTATTCGTGCATCGAGGTCGTCAGCAACTTGAGGCGCTGTGCGATCGCCTCGGTTCTCATGAACCTTTCACGGCGGGGCCGGAGCACCTCCTCAACGGAGCCCTGATTTTCGAGAAAAAATACAACGGTTCTCGCCCGCTCCTCCTCGAAGACGTCGAGCAGCGCGGCCGCTTCCGACCGTGTGAGGTTCATCACGATGTACGGCTCGGTTGTCATGATCCAACTCCGTTTCGGACTGCGCAGACGCGCACATCGCCATAACGAGCCGGCTAGATCGATTCGGTGCGCTTGATGAGCGGCGGCGGAGACCGGTGCTCCGCCGCCGTTCGACGTTTCACTCAGTCGCGCAAGCGCCAAGCGATCGTGCCCCAGGCATGGGCGAGGACTGCACGACTCTCAGCAGTTGGCCGTGCACGATGCTCACGCCGGAATCTGTTGGCCAGTGTTGTGAACGGATGGGAGAAGATCTCACGCGAGTTGCGCGGCCCCATTCGGTCGACCTGATGCCGCCAAATATCGGCAAAGGTGAACGGAGCCCCGCGCAGTTGTTCTGCATGCTCACGTGTTCCAGCTTGAACCGTCTTACCCGAAGGGAGCGTCACGCGCAGCAAGCTGCTGGGAAGATGCTGTGGATCCTTCACAATCAGGCATCGCAGCACAAAAAACAGCTGACGCGCGTCCGCTACGTTGTGCTTGCGAATGCGCGGCGGTGCGACAGCTGCGCCCCGCTTGGCGAGGCGAACCGCCCTTTCAAGGAAATCGCTGGCTTCCTCGGCGTCCTTGCTCCTGGACAGGCCGATGGCCCCAGTCCACGCAACCGCGCGCTCGCACGCCAGCCAAAGACGCACCAAGGGGTACACGCCATGAAGGTTGCACACACGCTGGCCCTGCCTCGATCGGCAGCGATGGATCGCATCGAGTTCGCTGCGCAATTCCCTGAGCTCGGTGCGTGCTTGGTCCATGCGCCGGCGGATAAAGTCCTCCAGCTCATCGCCATGCTCTGCGCGCCAGATGGACAACATTGCCTGCGCGGTCTGTTCAAGCATCGGATCACGAAAAGGCTTGGCTTCCGCTTCCGTGACCTCACGGCCGAAATGCCGAAACTTCGACGAAGGCCAAGTCAAGGAGAGCGCTGCACCTCCCATCCTGATCACAGCGCTGCGATCGGTAGTCGGGGTGAAGAAGTTCCACGAGTCCTGACGTGGTTCGCCGTAGTACAGCCGGGCCGCTTCTTCGAACAGCTCAAGGTCCTTTTCAATGATCCTGCCGACACCGCCTTGGCGCGGCGGTTGTCCGCCAGACTTATCGAGGAGGGGCAAGCCGGTCGGCCGGAATATCCGTACGTGGGCAGCCGCAGCTTCCAGTTGCAGGTCATTCGCGATCCACAGGCGGGCGACCGCCTCCACGATCTTTAGTGCGTCGTCATGAGTCCAACCCGCGCTTGTATACCCTTCATTGGGGATCCGGGAGATAGCGGACCCAAGCCTCCCTTCCACGAGATCGGTGATGAACTCAGGGTGGTAAGAGTTCAGTTCGATCAGTGCGGCAACCGTCTCCTCAAGCTCGACGATGCCAAGACAGTCAGCGATGCGACCGCGTGCAACCTGATCGGCATGCCGAAGAATACGGCGTTCGGCCCAGCGCAAAAGGTGTTCCTCGTCGCGCTTGAGGTGCGATGCATTGTAGTATCGACGCTGGCTTTCGAGCACGCGCTTGTCGAGGTCACTGAGCTCGCCGTCGAAGAGCCTCCAATTCACGCCGGGTTCGTTCAGTCCAGCGTTCATGAAGTCGTCGGCCTCACGATCGAGCGTTTGCGAGAAAGCTTGGCCAAGGTTGCTCGGCAAATGAGCAGCGGAAAACAGAAATGACTTTTTCATAAACCCCCCAGTTGGTTGAACGGTCTGACCGACCGATGTCCATTAGGATTGGCTCCGAAACTGCCTTCCGCAACCGTTTTTGTTCTCGTTATGTCTGATATTGCGCTTGAAATCATGAGCAAAATGCTTTATCCGCGCGCTAGGATGCAAGTCCGAGGCTTTATAGGCCCGGATCGCGGAGCGCTTCGATCGCAGCGGCCAGTTCAGCCGCCATCTTTTTTTCGAGATCCTGCAGCTCGCGATCGAGTTCAGACATCTCTTGGACGAGCTCAAGCGGCGCCTCCCACCTGTCGAAGGCCGCGCCGACATCTGCTTCAGCGCGTCTGAATAACTCGGAGAGTTTCCCGTGCTCGTTCTCGAGCGCCTCGAGCCGAGCCGAGATCGCGGTCAGCGCGATGGTGTCCGCTTCAAATATGGCCGCGGTGTCGGGCTCCGACGTCGCCTCGATCACGCTGCGTCTCCGCAGCCCGACGGCAACGCCGGCATCGGCGGCGGCTCGCGGAAGCGCGGATTTCCACCGTTGGCCTTGATCCAATCGAACGCCTCGCCGCGGTTCGCTAGACCGGGGACGTTGATATCCAAAGCGCGTGACAGCTCTCGCAGTAAATGCTGTTGGCGCGCCGTAACCTTGTCCTTGCGCCAGCGTTGCGCCGGATCCTGCGCCTTTTTCGTCAAGAGAAAGTTGACCGTCTCTTCTACGTACAGATTGCGAAGCCAGACGCCCCGCGACCATACGCCCCAAGCTCGTATCTCCTCCCCGGCTTCAGATGTGAAAAGTATCCCCATCAACTCGCTCAAGGTTTGGCCAGGATTTGCCAGCGCCACTTGCACAAGCAGGAGCAGCCCGAATGCTCCGAGGTGATCCAGACCCGAGAGAGCGACATCGTCAAGCAGGTGTCCGCCGCAGGGTTCGAGTGCCGCGCCCACCCGGTAGCATCCTCGATCCCGCTCACCATGCGCCGCGCGGCGATGGAGGTACGTCTCCGCTTCTCGGACGAGTTCGTCCAGCGTCTGCATGCGCGCCTCCGTCGACACACGTTCACCTCTGACAAGATCCAGCAAGCTGGATGCAAGGGTTGTAAGGTCGTCGGATCGGACCGGTGGTGCTGCTGTCTGTGCCATACAGCTGGCATTGGCTCAGACGCCTTAGACGATTCGGTGCGCTTGTTAATCGCCATCAACATGAACCGCAGACATGGTCGCGAGCGATGTTCGACAGTAACGTCTACTTCGGCCTGGCACCTGCGAAAACGAGCGATTCCACGGCTAGTGTGATATCCTCAGCGATGGCCACATCTTACGAGGTCTCAATTCCCGAGCTTGCACCGGGCGGTGTGTCACCATCGCTTTAATAGAAGTCTGCCCAGCCAATCCCTGTCGGGAAGTCCGCCACTTGCTTTTTTAACTTGATGTGGCTGCGCGGGTGGGATTCGAACTGAGCCGGCTCGCCATCCGAAAACATCGCAATGTTCGACAAGATAATCCTGCCGGTGCCCCCTTCGATGCCCCCTTGAAGCATCACGTTCCCTATAACGAGTTCGCTCGAAACTTCGCGATGAAACTTATCGTTTCGGCCCTGTCGAGGTAAAATGAGTGGGGGCATCCGGTCCCGGCGAGGGCGACGTTGGCGACCGGCATCACGATCGATTGCTGGAGGAAAGGATCGAGCTTGCTGCCATCCTTCCCGAGCACCGCGTTGATCGCGGCTGCCGGCGCTTTCCAACCGGTTGATCACCCGTTGGGTGTTAAACCAGGTGATCAGTCGCTCTGCTCGTGGCGCGAGCGAGATCATCATATTCATAAACTTCTACTCGTCAGTTGGTTTGGGTGCGATCCGCGTGCGACTTCGTTAGACTCTTTCATCCATTTGCCCGGAACCACGGGTTTACTTCGTTTCGCTTGGGATCTCTCGGTGCGTTCTGGCCGCACCGCATCGCGGTCACAGCGCAAGCAGGATCACATCCGCCTGGACCAACCCCAACCTTTGGCGGCGCTTTTCTCACTCATGACAATCTGTGACTTTTGCATCGAGCGTGCCTACAAATTAGGCATGCGGCCAAGCACACTTAAGCGCGCTATTAAGAGCGCCCTCGTTCGCGATGGCGACGCCATTTTGCGGCATATTCGAGGGCTTCAGGATGGGCGGTACACGGGCATCGAAAGCGAGTTCGAAAAGGCGCTATTGCGCGAACTTGGCATCCAAAGGAACGTCCGTGTCACCTGTCGGGCGATCGGCTCGCGGAACTATTTTCCGGGCCGCAGTGCAGGCACCGTCGATCTCGTTTTGGACGAGGCGACTGGGAGAGTGGCGTTTGAGTTCAAAGCAGTGAGAATGCCGAGGAAGAAGGCTGACTGTTGCTTCGACGTTAGCCAGCTCACCAGTGACTATCTCCGCCTCGCCCGAGCTACGAAGATCGACGCTGGCTGGATCATTGCGTTCGTATACGGTCCGCTAGTAGTCGACAGCACGAACGACCGCGACCTGCTGACTCTATTTCGAAACCAAATGTTTGTTGAGACACGGCTTTCTCTGGAGAGCAAGCGGCTGCAAGAAAGCTGTGGCCGGCTTCACGTCCAGGCGGCTCGCAAAATGGGCTGGGATAACCCTCTCGAGAGAGCCCTGCTCACAGACGTCGAGTTCGCGGTGTTGGTCAAAATGGGAGATCACGCCCTTGGCGCTGTTTGCATATGCGCCCAGTAAAGTCCGAACGTGGGCCGCGAGGCGCAGTTCCGATTCTGAGCCCGTGAGCAGATTCGCGGCATTCAGACGACGCCCTTCACGGACCATATCGTAGTCTGATTCATTTTTCTCGCGCTTGCTCTGAGTGCAGTGCTGCGAGGTCCCGATGGAGGAGCGTCTCCCTCTTGATGGGGCGCAGAGCATTCCGGTGAAGCTCGAGTTGATGCTCGGGACCAGATATCTAGCCTCGCTGACGTGGTGAAGTTACCGCGTTCGCCTCAGCCCTCGCGATATTCCTCGACGCCGCGATCGCGCACGCGATGTTCTAGGGAACGATCCCTACTGGACCTACTGAGTGACTGACCCGCTGCCGATGGCGATCGTCTTCGAATTGGGTACCATGCTGTTCGGCATCGGCGTCGGGCGCAGAGACCTGATGACAGCCGCGCACGTGCTATTGCTGACCGCATATTACTGGACTTCGTCGGGCAATACCTCAGCCCATGCTTTCAGCCGCGAGGTCCCGGAGCGGCGCATCGGCATCCGCCAGCCTCCCGGGCGCGATGACGGCCCTGACTTCGACCAGCTTGCGGCCCTGGGCGTAATCCTTGGTCCGGTTGACGCAATCGAGCGCGATGACCTGGCCGTGCCTCAGGTAGACCACCGAGAAGCTGCGCCCCGCCGGATCGCCGCGCATAACGGCGGCATCGTGTCCCAGGCTGAGGCCGACGGTCTGCAACCTGAGATCGTACTGGTTCGACCAGAACCACGGCACCGCGTCATAGGGCATGGGATCGCCGCAGATCGCGCGCGCGGCGGTACTGGCCATGTCGTTGGCATTCTGCACGCTTTCGAGCCGGATCACGGCGCCATCGGCATACGGGTTTGCATGCGCCGCGCAGTCGCCGATCGCACAGACGCCGGGCAAGCTGGTTCGACACAGCGCATCGACGTCGACGCCGTTGCTCCCGGCCGCGCCCGCTGCGATCAGGGGTGCGACCGAGGGCACGATACCGATGCCCGCGATGACGATGTCGCAGGCGAGTATCTCGCCCGAAGCGAGCCGGACACCGGTGACGCGCTCCTCGCCTTCGATCGCCTCGACCTCGGACCGCAGCAGGATCGAGACGCCGTGGGCCGAATGTTCTGCCTGGTAGAAGCGCGACAGCTCTTCCCCCGCGACGCGCGCCAGGACGCGGTCGAGCATCTCGACGATGACCACCTCGCAGCCGAGCTTCCTCAGCGCCGCCGCCGCTTCGAGCCCGATGTAGCCTCCGCCGATCACCACCGCGCGTTTCGCCCCGGCCGCGAGATCGGCGCGCAGCCGGTCGACGTCGGCCTTGTCGCGCACCGCGTGCACGCCTTCAAGCGATGCACCGGGGCACGAGAGCCGCCGCGCATCGCCACCTGCCGCCCACACCAGGGTGTCGTAACCCACCGTCCCGCCTCCCGAGACGGTCAGCTCCTTCGCTGCCGGGTCGATCCTGCCGACGTCGGTCTCCAGCATCAGCTCGATCCCGCGCTCGGCCCAGAATGCCGGCGGGCGGATCATGATGCGTTCGAACGGCTTTTCGCCCGTAAGGTATTCCTTCGACAGCGGCGGTCGCTCGTATGGGGGCTCGCTGTCGCGGCCGATCATCAGGATCGAACCCGCAAACCCGTGCTGCCGGAGCGCGATTCCCGCCTGCGCGCCGCCGTGGCCGGTGCCGACAATGACGACTTCCGCGCGCGCCATGTCAGTCTTCCGGGGCAATCGTCACGCGCAGGCCGGCGAGATCGGCGGCAAGCTGCAACTGGCACGACAGCCGGGACGACGGGATGCGGTGGTCCGAGCTTTCGAGCAGGTCGGCTTCGTCCTGCGACATGGGGCTGAGCCCGCCCGCGAACCCTTCGTCGATATAGACGTGGCAGGTGGCGCACGCGCAGCAACCGCCGCAGAGCGCGAGAAGCTCGTCGATTCCGGAATCGCGAATGACCTCCATAAGTGTCGCGCCAGGCTCGAACGTCAGCCGTCTCTCGGCGCCCGATCGCGTGCCGACCACCACCTCGCACATCGTCTCGATCGGGTCGGTCATAGCTTCTCCGTCAGCTCGGGGACGATGGTTAACAGGTCGCCGACGAGGCCGATGTCCGCGACTTGGAAGACCGGGGCGTCGGGGTCCTTGTTGATCGCGACGATGACCTTGGAGTCCTTCATGCCGGCCAGGTGTTGGATCGCGCCCGAGATGCCGATGGCGATGTAGAGCTCGGGGGCGACGATCTTGCCGGTCTGGCCGACCTGGTAGTCGTTGGAGATATAGCCGGCGTCGACCGCCGCACGGCTCGCGCCGACGGCGGCGCCGAGCTTGTCGGCGAGGGGGACGATGAGCTGCTCGAAGGTCGCGGCATCCTTGAGCGCGCGGCCCCCGGAGACCACGATGCCGGCGCTGGTCAGTTCGGGGCGCTCGCTCTTGGTGGCGTCGAGCGAGACGAAACTGGAGAGGCCCGCGTCGCCGGGTCCCGAGACGTTCTCGATCGCCGCCGAGCCGCCTTCGGTGGCGGTGTTGTCGAACGCGGTTCCACGCACCGTCAGCACCAGCTTGGCGTCGCTGCTTTCGACCGTGGCAATGGCGTTGCCGGCGTAGATCGGGCGGGTGAAGGTGCGCCCACTGTCTCCGGCGCCCTCGATCCCGACCACTTCGCTGAGCTGCATGACGTCGAGCAGCGCGGCGACGCGCGGGGCGATGTTCTTGCCGGTCGTTGTGGCCGCGGCGACGAACGCGTCGTAGCCGACCATGACTTGCGCCGCGAGCGGGGCGACGTTCTCAGCCAGGCCGTGGGCATAGGCCGGATCGCTAGCGAGCAGCACTTTTTCAACCCCGGCCACTTTCGCCATGGCCTCGGCGGCGGTTCCGGCCTCGCCCGGTTCACCGGCCACGAGCGCGTCGACCGTGCCGAGCCTCGCGGCGGCGGTCACGGCGGCGAGCGTCGCGTCCTTGACCGCGCCGCCTTCGCGTTCGACCCAAACGAGCGCCTTCATGCCGCGAATCCCAACGTCTTGAGCTTGGATACCAGCTCGTCCACCGAGCCGACGACGACGCCGGCCTGCCGGACCGGCGGCTCGGAGACCTTGAGGACCTTCAGCCGCGGCGCGACATCGACGCCGTAATCGGCCGGGCTCTTCACCGCGAGCGGCTTGGACTTGGCCTTCATGATGTTGGGCAGCGAAGCGTAGCGCGGCTCGTTGAGGCGCAAGTCGGTGGTGACGATCGCCGGCAGCGCCAGCTTGATCGTCTCGAGCCCGCCGTCGACCTCGCGGGTCACGGTGACGCCGTCTGCCTCGACTTCGACCTTGCTCGCGAACGTGCCCTGCGGCCGCCCGGTCAGCGCCGCGAGCATCTGGCCCGTCTGGTTCGAATCGTCGTCGATCGCCTGCTTGCCCATCACCACGAGGCCCGGCTGCTCTTCGTCGAACACCGCCTTGAGCAGCTTGGCGACCGCGAGCGGTTCGACCGCCTCATCGGTCTCGATCAGGATCGCGCGATCGGCGCCCATCGCCAGCGCGGTGCGCAGCGTCTCCTGCGCCTTGGCCGGGCCGATCGAGACCGCGACGATCTCGCTCGCCTTGCCCTTGTCCTTGAGGCGAATAGCCTCCTCGACCGCAATCTCGTCGAACGGGTTCATGCTCATCTTGACGTTCGCCAGGTCGACTCCGCTCCCGTCCGACTTCACCCGCGGACGAACGTTGTAATCGATGACCCGCTTCACAGGTACGAGGATCTTCATGGCGCGGGGTTTTCCTCGGCGCCTTTTACCTGTCCCGACCGCGCCAGGTCGAGCGCCACGTCGACGATCATGTCTTCCTGTCCCCCGACCATCCGGCGGCGGCCCACTTCCACCAGGATCGAGCGGGTATCGAGGCCGAAGTCCGCCGCGGCTTTCTCGGCGTGGCGAAGGAACGACGAGTAGACCCCGGCGTAGCCGAGCGTCAGGGTTTCGCGATCGACGCGCACGGGCCGGTCCTGGAGCGGTCGCACCAGGTCCTCGGCCGCGTCCATCAACGCGTTGAGATCGCAGCCATGCTTCCAGCCGTGCCGGTCGGCCGCCGCAATGAAGACCTCAAGCGGGGCATTGCCCGCGCCCGCCCCCATCCCCGCCAGGCTGGCATCGACCCGCAAGGCGCCGTTCTGGACGGCGACTATCGAGTTCGCGACGCCCAGCGAGAGGTTGTGGTGCGCATGGACGCCGCGCTGCGTTTCCGGTTTCAGCACGCGGGCATAGGCCTGCAGCCGGGCCGCATACTGGTCCATGGTCAGCGCGCCGCCGCTGTCGGTGACGTAGACGCAATGGGCGCCGTAATCCTCCATCAGCTTGGCCTGGCGGGCGAGCGCATCGGGTTCCGACATGTGGCTCATCATCAGGAAGCCGCTGACGTCCATGCCCAGGGCCCTGGCAGCTTCGATGTGCTGCCTGGAAACGTCGGCTTCGGTGCAATGGGTGGCGACGCGAACCGAGCGCACCCCCAGCTCGTAGGCCCGCTTAAGATCGTGAACGGTACCGATGCCCGGGAGCAGCAGGGTGGTCAGGACGGCATGTTCGAGGACTTCGGCGACCGCCTCGATCCACTCCCAGTCCGTGTGGGCTCCGAAGCCGTAGTTGAAGCTCGACCCGCTGAGGCCATCGCCGTGCGCCACTTCGATCGCATCGACATGCGCAGCGTCGAGCGCCTTCGCAATCTGCCGGACATGGTCGAGCTGGTATTGATGGCGGATCGCATGCATCCCGTCGCGCAAGGTCACGTCCTGGATGTAAAGCTTGGTCTGCGCCGGATCGAAGGTCATGCCACGGCTCCCTGCTGCAGCCGCAAGGCCACCTTCTCGGCAGTCCTCATCGCCGCCGAGGTCATGATGTCGAGATTGCCGGCGTAGGACGGCAGGTAGTGGGCCGCCCCCTCGATCTCGAGGAACACCGAGACCTTCAGCCCGGTGAACTCGCCATCCATCTCGGGAATTCGCAGTGGCCGGTTCGAACCGATGTGCTCGAACTGGACCTCCTGCTTGAGCCGGTAGCCCGGCACATAAGCCTGGACCTCGGCGACCATGTCGTCGATCGACCTGCGGATCGCTTCCTGGTCGCCGGCTTCGCACAGGCAGTAGACCGTGTCGCGCATGATGAGCGGGGGCTCGGCCGGGTTGAGGATGATGATCGCCTTGCCGCGACCGGCCCCTCCCACCCTGGAGATGGCCCGCGAGGTGGTCTCGGTGAATTCGTCGATGTTGGCGCGCGTCCCCGGTCCGGCGCTCTTCGATGCGATCGAGGCGACGATCTCGGCGTAATGAACCGGCGCCACGCGGTTTACCGCGTGGACGATCGGGATCGTGGCCTGTCCGCCGCATGTGACCATGTTGAAGTTCTCGGCGTCGAGGTTCTCGTCACCGTTGACCGCGGGGACCGTGTAGGGGCCGATCGCGGCGGGAGTGAGGTCGATCATGCGCTTGCCGGCGCCGAGGACGATCTCGCTGTTCCGCTCGTGCGCTCCGGCGCTGGTGGCGTCGAAGACTATGCCGATGTCCGCGAACTCGGGCATCGCAACCAGGCCGTCGATGCCCTCGTGCGTCGTCGCCACGCCGAGCCGGGCGGCGCGGGCGAGCCCGTCGGACTGCGGGTCGATACCGACCAGGGCAGCCATCTCGAGCACATCGGACAGCCGCAGGATCTTCATCATCAGGTCCGTCCCGATGTTCCCCGAGCCGATGATGGCGACTTTGACCTTGCCGCTCATTTTTCGTCTCCGAACCTGAAGCTGCATTCGCCGATGCCGTCCACGATGGCCTGCACCCGGTCGCCGCGGGACAACGCGACCATCGGACCGAGCGCGCCGGCGAGCAGTATGTCGCCGCGTGACAGCGGCTGGCCCCGCCGGCAGAGCGTGCGCGCGAGCCAGGCTGCCGCGTTGAGCGGATTGCCCAGCGCCGCCGCGCCCACTCCGGTGGACGCGATCTCGCCATTGACCAGCATGGTCATCGCGGCGCCCTCGAGGTCGAGGCCTTCGAGCGCATGGCCCTGGTCGGAAA
>JAEZCZ010000097.1 GCA_023433305.1 Pseudomonadota bacterium
AACATCATCGATCCGGCCACCGAGGCCGCGCTGACCGCCAAGCTCGACGCGTTCGAGCAGGCCAACCAGCGCCAGTTCGTGGTCGCGACGGTTCCCAGCCTCGATGGCTACGACATCGCCGATTACGGTTACCAGCTCGGCCGCCACTGGGGGCTCGGCGACACCGAGAACGACGACGGCATCATCCTGCTCGTCGCGCCCAACGAGCGCCGCGTGCGGATCGAGGTCGGCTACGGCCTCGAAGCCGTGATCCCCGACGGGCTCGCCTACGACATCGTCGAGGGCGAGATCATCCCGCGTTTCAAGGCGGGCGACATGACCGGCGGCATCGTCGCCGGCACCGACGCCATCATCCGGCATCTCGAGCTGCCTCCCGAGCAGCAGCAGGCGGCCGTGGCGGCTGCCTCGGAGCCGCAGCGCGAGCAAGGCGGCTTCCCGTTCGGCGCGCTGATCTGGATCGGCTTCCTGTTCTTCTTCTTCATCCTCCCGATGCTCGGCCGCGTTCGCGGCAAGCACTATCGCGGGCGCGGTGCGGCCGGCGCGGTCGGCGACGTGCTGCTGTGGACCGCGATCAATGCCGCGATGAACAGCGGCAGGGATTCCGGTGGAGGCTGGGGCGGCGGCGGAGGAGGAGGCTTCGGCGGCTTTGGCGGAGGCGGCGGCTTCTCGGGTGGCGGCGGCAGCTTCGGCGGCGGCGGCGCGAGCGGGAGCTGGTAATGGGCCGCTACCTCACTGTGGACGATCACAAGCGCGTCAGCGACGCCGTGGCCCTCGCGGAATCGAAGACCGCCGGGGAAATCGTGACCGTCGTCGCCGACCGGTCGGACGGCTACTCGGACGTGGCCTTGGCCTGGGCGGCGCTGGTTGCGTTCACCGCGCTCGCCTTCTTCGCGCTGTTCCCGGGGTTCTACCTCGGCCTGCTCGAAAGCGTCCTGGGCGGCTGGAACCACGAGTGGACGAACCGCGAAGTGCTCGGCATCGCGACGGCGCTCGCGATCGTGAAGTTCCTCGCGACCTGGGCGATCCTACACTGGCAGCCGCTTCGTTTTGCGCTCATCCCGCCGCCGATCAAGACCGCGCGCGCGCTCAGCCGCGCCATCGACCTGTTCAAGGTCGGGGCGGAGCGCCGTACGCACGGGCGCACCGGCATCCTGATCTATCTCTCGATGCGCGAGCACCGCGCCGAGATCGTGGCCGACGAGGCCATCGCGTCCAAGGTCGCGCCCGAGACCTGGGGCGAGGCGATGGCCGCCATGCTCGGGCACATCAAGCAAGGCCGCGTCGCAGACGGGATGATCGCGGCCGTCGGGAAGGTCGGAGAGGTCCTCGCCGAGCACTTCCCGCGCGCCGAGAACGACACCAATGAGTTGCCGGACCGGCTTATCGAGCTATGAGCACAGGGGTGTCCGAACGCCCCCTTCCCCCCGATGCCGACGGCCCCGAACAAGTCGAATGGGCCGGCAAGTTCGTCGAGGCCAGGCGCCGCGGGCGCTGGGAGTATGCCGGCCGCCCCGGAGGGATGCGCGCGGCGGTGATCCTGGCGATCGACAACGGCGAAGTGATCCTGGTCGAGCAATACCGCGTGCCGCTCGGCAAGTTCTGCCTGGAGCTTCCGGCCGGCCTCATCGGTGACGAAACCGCAGGCGAGGACGCGATCGAAAGCGCGATCCGCGAACTCCAGGAAGAGGCCGGTTATCGCGCCGCCCACTGGGAAGAGCTCGGCGAATTCTATTCCTCGCCCGGGATGCTCAGCGAGAGCTTCACCCTGGTGAAGGCGACCGGGCTGACCCGGGTCGGCGATGGCGGAGGGACCGATCACGAGGACATCGTGGTCCACCGCGTTGCGCTCGAACGGGTGGCCGAAATCGTCGCCGATCACCGAGCTCGGGGACATGCGATAGACGTCAAGCTCATGCTGCTGCTGGGCGGCGGAATGTTGGAGGATGCCGCGCAATGAAGGTCCTGATCCTCGGCGCCGGCGCAATGGGGTGCCTCTACGGCGCCGCGCTGCACCGCGCCGGCTGCGAGGTGGTGTTGGTCGACGTCAGCCAGCCCCACATCGATGCCATCAATGCCCACGGGCTGGAGCTGGAAACCCGTGCGGGCGTCGAGCACCTGGCGATCCCGGCGCGGCGTCCCGAGGAGATTTCGGAGCCGGTCGATCTGGTGGTCGTCTTCACCAAGACGTTCCACACTGATCAGGCGCTCGCCGGAATCCGGGCGGCCATCGGCCCCTCGACCTGGCTGCTCAGCCTGCAGAACGGCCTCGGCAACGATCGGCGCCTGGCAGAACACGCTGCCGAGGATCGAATCCTGATCGGATCGAGCTCGATGCCCTCGGACCTGGTCGGGCCGGGCAAAGTGCGCAGCCACGGGGAAGGTGGCTCGAAGCTCTACCCGGCTTTCGGCGGCGACCCTGCTTTTGCGCGGCAAGTCTGCGATCTGCTCGGCCAGGGCGGCCTCCCCGCCGAGCTCGAGCCGCAGATCCACGCCGCGATCTGGTCCAAGGCCATCTTCAACGCGACGATGAACCCGCTTTGCGCCCTCACCCGCCGCACGCCCGGCTTTCTCGGAGCTCACCCGGAAAGCCGCGCGATGATCACGGCCGCGGTCGAGGAAGGGGTCGCGGTGGCCAACGCCAGCGGGGTCGCGGTCCCGGGCCAGCCGATCCACGACCTCACCGAAGTGTCGATGACCGATCATGCCAACCACGAAGCCTCGATGCTGCAGGACGTGAAGGCGGGCCGCCGCACCGAGATCGACGCGATCAACGGCGCGATCGTCGAAGCAGGCCGCGCGGCGGGCGTCGCCACACCCGTGCTCGAGACACTGTGGCGGCTGGTGAAGCTGGAAGAGGCGAAGTTGTTGCCGGCCTGACCGGGCGATTTTCCTATTTCGTTCCACTTTGCTAAGGCTCGATCCGGCCCAATGGCGACTCGCAACAAGCCGTCGGGACGGCAGCAGGAATTGCGAGCGGTTGGGAACAACTCACGGAACTTGACGATGAAATCCGGGAATTCGCGATTAACCTACTGATTTAACGCGATAATCACGGGTAGCCCGAATTTTTTCTCCGCGGCATTTGCGTCAACCTAAGTTGACGGGTCTCCCTTTCCTTTTTCCCGCCCACTCCATAGCAAGGCGCAAAGACCTACCGAGAGAGACCCGCCGCATGGCCCAGAACAACACCATTACCTTCTACGACCTCGCGCTTTCGACCGGCGCCACCATCAGCCCGTTCGTGTGGGCCACCAAGTATGCGGTGAAGCACAAGGGCTTCGATCTCGACGTCGTGCCGGGGGGCTTCACCAAGATCCTCGAGCGGACCGGCGGCAAGACAGAGCGGCTTCCGGCGATCATCGACGACGGCAAGTGGGTGCTCGATAGCTGGGGCATCGTCGAATACCTCGACGAGACGTATCCCGACCGGCCGATGCTGATCCCGCACCCGAGCGTGGCGATCGTGACCCGCGCGCTCGACGCCTGGTTCTGGCAGGTCGCGACCGGGCCCTGGATGCGCTGCAATTGCGTCAGCTACCGCGACCTCGCGAACCCGGAAGACCACGAATACATCACCCACTCGCGCGAGAAGATGCTCGGCAAGACGCTGGAGGAAATGCAGGAAGGCTGGGAAGACCGCCTCGCCGGAATTTCCGCCGCGCTCGAACCGCTCCGCATCGCCTTGCGCGAAGCCGACTGGCTCGGCGGCGACGGCCCCAACTATGCCGACTACCGCATCATGGGCTCGATCCTGTTCACAGCGTCGGTGTGCAAGAACAGCCCGGTGCTGGCCGAGGACGATCCGCTGCGCCCGTGGATCGAGCGCTGTCTCGACCTTTACGACGGACTGGGCCGCCACGCGGGCCTGTTCAACCTCTTCGGCCTCAAGCAGCGCGAGGGCGATCCGCCCTTGTTCATGCCGCAGGGCATGGGCGGCATACACAAGCGCAATACCGGCCCCGAATCGACCCAGGCCGAAACGCGGCGCATTACCGAGGGCATGGCCAAGAACTGATGCGGGTTCTCGTCACCCGGCGCTGGCCGGAACCCGTCGAACGCGCGCTACAGGGGCGATTCGAGGTCGTGCTCAACGACAGCGACCGCCCACTGACGGGCGCAGACCTGGCCCACGCCATGGCCGAGTTCGACGTGCTGTGCCCGACCGTCTCCGACAGGATCGACGCGGCGGTGATCGGCGGCGGCGACCGGGTGAAGCTGATCGCGAATTATGGCGTCGGCTTCGACCACGTCGACCTCGCCGCCGCCAAGGCGAAGGACATCGCCGTCACCAACACGCCCGGCGTGCTGACCGACGCCACCGCCGACATCGCGATGACGCTGCTGCTGATGGCTGCGCGCCGGGCGGGCGAAGGCGAGCGCGAGCTGCGCGCCGGTAACTGGACCGGCTGGCGGCCGACGCACCTGATCGGCAGCGGCCTCAAGGGCAAAGTGCTCGGCCTCGTCGGCTTTGGGCGCATCGCGATCGCCACGGCACGCCGCGCCCGCCACGGTTTCGGCATGCGCATCGCCTATTACGGCCGGCGCGAATGCGATCCCGCCGTGGCGGCCGAGCTCGAGGCCGAGTTCATTCCCCAGCTGAACGACCTGCTCGCCGCAGCGGATTTCGTTTCGCTGCACGTCCCCGGCGGCGCCGAGACCGCGAACCTCATCGACGCCGCCGCGCTCGCGGCGATGAAGCCCGGCAGCTACCTGATCAACACCGCGCGCGGCGGCGTGGTCGATCACGAAGCCCTCGCCGAAGCGCTCCGGACCGGCCGGCTCGCCGGTGCCGGGCTCGACGTCTATCCCGAGGAGCCGAAGGTGCCCGCCGCGCTGCTCGGGCTCGAGAACGTCGTCCTCCTGCCCCACCTCGGCAGCGCCGACGCGGAGACGCGGATCGCGATGGGGATGAAGGCGCTCGCCAACGTCGAGGCTTTCGCCAGGGGCGAACCGCTGCCGGACAAGGTCGCATGAGCACGGCGATCGAGAAGCTGATCGCCGCCGAGGACCTGCCGCCCGACTATCGCGAGATCGTCGACCGGCGCTGGCGCCCGCTCAGCGAGGACATCGCCGAGCGCGTCCTCGACAAGGAGGACGGCCAGCCGCTCATCGTCGGCATCAACGGCGCGCAAGGCTCGGGCAAGACCACGCTGTGCCTCTTCCTCGAAGCGCTGCTGCTCGAGCATAACCAGCGGGCTGCCACCGTCTCGCTCGACAATCTCTACCTGCCCCGCGCCGAACGGATGAAGCTGGCCAGGACCTGCCACCCGTTGTTCGCCACGCGCGGCGTTCCGGGCACGCACGACGTGGCGCTCGGCCAATCGGTTTTTGACGCGCTCTGCGATGGACTGCCCGTCGGTCTCCCGCACTTCGACAAGGCCAGTGACGATCGCTCGCCGGAGGTGACCGAAATCCTCACCCGGAACGACGTGATCCTGCTCGAAGGCTGGTGCGTCGGAGCGATCCCGCAGCCCGAGGCCGCGCTGGCCGAACCGGTCAACCGCCTCGAAGCCAAGGAAGACCCCGACGGCGTCTGGCGGCGCGAGGTCAATCGCCGCCTCGCCACGGACTACGCCGCCTTCTACGGCCGGATCGATACCCTGGTGATGCTCGAAGTCGAAGGGTTCGAAGCGGTCCGCGCCAATCGCCTCAAGCAGGAGCAGAAGCTCGCCTCCCGCCGCCCCGACGGAACGGCGCTGATGGACGAAGCCGCGCTCGATCGCTTCCTGATGCACTACGAACGGCTGACACGCTGGATGCTCGATGAAATGCCGGCCCGCGCCGACATCGTGATCAAGATCGGCCCCGACCACCGGCCGCTCTAAAGCGCTTTCCTACAGGCCCCCGGCCGTGCCACCATCAGCGCGATGGGAGAGAGAATCGCGAAGTGGCTGGCGCTGGGCGCCGCCGCGCTGCTTGCCAGCGCCTGCGCCAATACCGAACCGACAGCGGGGAACGTCACCGAGGCGCGCCTGCTCGCGGCGGCGGATGACGGGGACGACTGGCTGAGCCACGGGCGAACCTATGCCGAGCAGCGGTTCAGCCCGCTGACCGACATCGATGACGGCAACGTCGG
This sequence comes from Pseudomonadota bacterium, assembly GCA_023433305.1. Taxonomy (GTDB): domain Bacteria; phylum Pseudomonadota; class Alphaproteobacteria; order Sphingomonadales; family Sphingomonadaceae; genus Croceibacterium_A. The sequence goes on from JAEZCZ010000097.1 coordinate 6,077, forward strand.
CGAGCTGAGCCTGGCCTGGGCGGTCGAGCTCGACACCAACCGGGGCCAGGAAGCGACCCCGGTCGTGGTCGACGGGGTGATGTACGTCACCACCGCGTGGTCCAAGGTCATGGCGGTCGACGCCGCGACCGGCGCGGTGCTGTGGAGGTTCGATCCCGAGCCGAAAGGCGCGCAAGGCGCGGCCGCGTGCTGCGACGTGGTCAATCGCGGAGTCGCGGTGTGGGAAGGCAAGGTCTTCGCCGGCACGATCGACGGGCGCCTGATCGCGCTGGATGCCGAAACGGGCCGCAAGCTGTGGGACGTGCTGACCGTCGATCAATCCAAGCCCTACACGATCACCGGCGCGCCGCGCGTGGTCCGCGGCAAGGTGGTGATCGGCAACAGCGGCGCCGAGATGGGCGTGCGCGGCTATGTCAGCGCCTACGAGGCCGAGAGTGGCGATCTCGCCTGGCGGTTCTACACCGTGCCCGGCAACCCCGCCGACGGGCCCGACGGCGCAGCTTCGGACGCGGCCTTCGAGAAGGTCGCCGGAAAGACCTGGCACGGCCAATGGTGGGAGATGGGCGGCGGCGGCACCGTCTGGGATTCCATCGTCTACGATCCGGAGTTCGACCAGCTGCTCATCGGCGTCGGCAACGGCAGCCCCTGGAATCACCGCGCCCGCAGCGACGGCAAGGGCGACAACCTGTTTCTCTCTTCGATCCTCGCGCTCGATCCGGATACCGGCGCCTACAAGTGGCACTATCAGGTCAATCCCGGGGAGACCTGGGACTTCACCGCCACGCAGCAGATCACGCTCGCCGACCTGACGATCGACGGCAAGGTCCGCAAAGTGCTGATGCAGGCGCCGAAGAACGGGTTCTTCTACGTGGTCGACCGCAGCAACGGAAAGCTGATCAGCGCCGAGGCTTATGCCCCGCAGAACTGGGCCGAGCGCATCGACCTCGCGACCGGCCGCCCGGTCGAGCGGCCCGAGGCGCGCTATGCCGATGCGCCGCACCTGACTTATCCTTCGGGAATCGGCGCGCATGCCTGGCAGCCGATGAGCTACTCGCCGCTGACCGGCCTCGTCTACATCCCGGCGATGCACGTGCCGCTGAGCTATGGCGACGATGCGAACTACAAGCGCAACATCGGCCGCTGGAACACCGGCGTCAGCTTCCTTGCCCCGCCCGAAGGGTCGGTGCCCGGCGCGAGCCCGCTCGAGCGGCGCGCCGCGCTGGCGGCGATGAACAAGGGCATGCTGATCGCCTGGGATCCGGTAAAGCAGGAGGCGCGCTGGACCATCGAGCAGCCTTGGCCGTGGAACGGGGGCACGCTGGCGACCGCCGGCAACCTCGTCTTCCAGGGCGATCCCTACGGAGTGTTCCGCGCTCGCGCCGCCGACACCGGCAAGGAGCTGTGGAGCTTCGAGGCAGACCGCGGGATCGTGGCCGGCCCGGTCACCTTCCGCGCCGGCGGCGAACAATACGTCGCCGTTCTGGCCGGCTACGGCGGCTCGATGGGCATGGCCACTGCGAGCGAGTGGATGCGCCGCCCTCCGCCCAACGGCGTGTTGCTGGCATTCAAGATCGGCGGCACGGGCAAGCTCGCGCCGCTTCCGCCCCTTGAGCCACGGCCCTTCGTCACCAGCGACGAGCGCTTCGCACCGGCGCAGATCTCCGAAGGCGAGGCGCAATACTTCGCGTTCTGCACGATCTGCCACAACGGCCCGGTCAATCCCGACCTCACGCGTTCTCCGGTCGCGGCGAACGAAGAGGCGTGGCGGGCGGTGGTGATGGACGGAATCCTGGCCGATCGCGGGATGATCAGTTTCAAGCCGTGGATCGACGCTGCCCAGGCCGAGGCGATCCGTGGCTACGTGTTGGCGGAAGCGGCGCGGCGGAAGCGGGAAAACTAGTTATACAGCAAACTGTTCAAAACTGAACTAATTGCGTATCGAACGACTCTCGGTTAGACCGAGTCAACTAAAACGCCGGACGGAGGGGGCCGGCGCTCTCTGGGAGAGGGATGGAATGCGCAAGACGATCGCCCTGTTGCTGGGTGCCGCGATACTGGTGCCCGGGGCACAGGCCCAGACCGATGCCGTACAGGTCGATCCCGCCGATTGGCCGCGCTATGCGCGCGATCTCGGCGGCACGCGCTATTCCCCGCTCGAGGACATCAACAAGGGCAACGTCGAGAACCTCGACCAGGCCTGGAGCTATCGCCTGCGGCCAGAAGGCGGCGCGGGGCTGCTCGGCGGCACGGTGCCGATCGTGATCGACGGCATCATGTACCTGCCGGTGGGCAATGCGGTGGTCGCGCTCGAGGCGCATAGCGGCCGCGCCTTGTGGAACCATCCGGTGGAAGGCGGGCTCGTTCGTCGCGGCGTCACCTGGTGGGCGGGCGACGGGCAGCAGGGCCCGCGCCTGTTCTACAACACCGGCGACACGATCACCGCGCTCGATCCCGCGACCGGCCAGAAGGACGCGACCTTCGGCGAGGGCGGCTCGATCAAGATCGAAGGCACGCCCTACGGCTATCCGCCGACCATCTTCGGCAACGTGATGCTGATCGGCGCCAGCACCGCCGAGATGCCGCGCGGCCCGGCCGGCAACAGCCGCGCCTACGACGCCCGCACCGGCGCCAAGCTGTGGGAGTTCAACTCGGTCCCGCAGCCCGGCGAAGTCGGCCACGAAACCTGGCTCGACGACGGCTGGAAGGACCGTTCCGGCACCAACATGTGGATCTGGTACACTACCGCCGATCCCGACACGGGCATCATCTACATGACGCTCGGCAGCCCCTCGCCGAACTACTACGGCGGCGACCGGCCGGGCGACAACCTGTTCGGCAACTCGCTCGTCGCCGTGGATGCCCAGACCGGCGAGTACAAGTGGCACTTCCAGACGATCCACCACGACCTGTGGGATTGGGACCTGCCCGCCCCGCCGGTGCTGTTCGACGTCGAGAAGGACGGCAAGACGATCCCGGCGCTGGCCCTGACCGGCAAGCCCGGGCTGATGTACATCCTCAATCGCGAAACCGGCGAGCCGATCCACGGGGTCGAGGAGCGGCCGGTCGCCAAGGCCGACGTGCCCGGCGAATGGTACAGCCCGACGCAGCCCTTCCCGGTCAAGCCCGAGCAGCTCAACCGCGGGGTCTGGACCAAGGAAGACATCGTCACCGCCGCCGACACCACGCCCGAGCATGCCGCGGCGTGCCGCGAGCTGCTCGATTCCTACGGTGGGGACTTCTTCAACCAGGGCAGCTTCACACCGTTCTTCCTCCACGAGGAAGGCGACGCGCCGAAGGCCTCGATCAACCTGCCGCACAACGGCGGATCGAACTGGGGCGGCAGCGCGGTCGACCCGAACAAGGGGATCGTGTTCGTCAACGTCAGCGAGAGCGGCAGCATCGGCTGGATCGAGAAGCGCGATCCGAAGGGCGACTACGGCCGCGGCACCGCGGACTCGAACCAGATCTACGATCGCGGCAGCCTGCAGGGGCCGGGCGCGTACTCGTCGTTCAGCGCCAGCTTCACGAACGAGGCCGGACGCCGGGTCAACCTGCCGTGCATCCGCCCGCCGTGGGGCAAGCTCGTGGCCGTCGACGCCAACACCGGCGACATCGCCTGGTCGACGCGCTTGGGGATCACCGAGGAACTGCCCGAGGGCAAGCAGGACACCGGCGGCAACAACACCTTCGGCGGCCCGATCGTGACCGCCGGCGGGCTGGTGTTCATCGGCGCCACAGGCGACCGCTTCTTCCGCGCATTCGATGCGAGCAACGGCAACATCCTGTGGGAAGAGCAGCTCGAATACGCACCGATGACCGTGCCGATCACCTATCGCGGCAAGGACGGAAAGCAGTATGTCGCGATCATCGCAGTCGGCTCGAACTTCGCCGGGCCGCCGCCGCGCGGGCCCGACAGCAAGCCGCTCAACAACGAATCTGTCGTTGCCTTCGCGCTGCCCGAATGAAGAGAACTGGGAGACATCCAATGGGACGCACATTCACGATCCTGCTCGGCGCCAGCGCGCTCGCCACCGCCGGCTGCGCGACCGCGCAGGACGGCACGGTGAGGACTCCGGAAGGGGCGGTGATGAACGTCTCCGCCGACCTCGCCTACCAACCCGGCGAGCTGACCCCCGAGCAGCTCGCGAGCTCGACGCGCGACCTGTTCGCGCAGAACTCGATGAACGTGTTCCGCCGCTTCCCGCGAGACAAGACCGCGGAGATGGTGAAGTTCTACACCGAGGCGCTGGCGCTCCGCTCGCTCAGCCCGATCCAGCTCACCTCGACCCAGCAGATGATCCTGACGGGGGTCGGCTCGGGACAGATCAAGCTGTCGGCCGGCCAGCAGGGCAACCGCAAGTACGACCTCGCCGGCGGCGCGACGGGCGGGACCGGCATCCGCCTGTTCACGCTGACCTATCCCGACGAGGCGACCGTCAAGCAGCGCTTCGCCGCCGCCGGGCTGGCCGAGCCGAGCTTCGCCGATCAGGCTGACGGCACGCGCGCGGCGCTGGTGACCGATCCGGGCGGATTCCCGATCCAGATCGTCATCCGCCCGGGCGCGAAGGACGGCTCGAACGACGGCGTGGGCGTCGGCATCGGGGTCTCGGATCTCGAGCAAAGCCGCGCGTTCTATCGCGAGTTCGTGGGCCTCGACGAGCTTCCGCCGGTCGAGGACCGGCTGCTCGGGGTGACCAAGTACCCCTATCGGCACAAGGAAACGACGCTCTACCTCTACGAGGCCAAGGGCGATGCGGCGGACAACGGCAGCGCGGGCATCCAGTATGTCGTGCGCGACGCGCCGATGGTCGACGCCAAGGCCAAGCATCGCGGCGGCATCGCGGTCGAAACCCCGCTCAACAAGCTTGGCGGGTTCGATCTGATAACCGTCTGGCTCAACGATCCCGACGGGGTGACCAACTATTTCGCGCAAGTCGGTCCCAACAGCCGCACCGCGCAGCAGGCCAGCGCCGAACGCGACTGACCGAGCGGCGACCGGGAGCAGGCAAAAAGAAAGGGGGCCGAGGCCCCCTTTCGCATGTCGGGTGTCCGATCGGACTATTTCTTCGCGTGGACGATATAGTCGGCCATCAGCGCAATGTCTTCTTCGGGCATCCAGCCGAAGCTCGGCATCGCGCCCTGCCCGTTGGTGACGATGTTCACCACGTGAGCCTTGTCGATGTTCGGATTACCGTCGAGCGAGGGCCCGACCGATCCGGCCGCCTCGGCATCCGCCAGCGCGTGGCAGGCGTTGCAGCCGTTGTCGGTGAACAATTGGCGGCCCTTCTCGACTTGTTCGGCGGAAAGGCCCGCCGTCGGATCCTCGGCCGTGGCAAGCGCGCCGGCCGCCGGCAGTGCCGCGATCGCCAGCGCCGCGGCGCCGAGCCCGAGCTTCGCCTTCGATCCGGCCATCTTCACGAATAGATCCATTACGTCACCTTTCCCAATCTCGGCGGGCGCTCTTCCAGATGCGCGCGTCCGTCAAGGCAGACTTGCATGCACCAAGCTTTATGGAGGATTTACGCGGCCTTCAGATTTCGGACATTGTCAATCTCATCGCCGCGCGTCAAGAGTGACGCGCAGGCTTCCTTGGTATAGGAATGCCGCTTCGATGGGAGGACACCGATGAACAAGGCCATAGTTCCCGCTCTTGCCGCGGCGGCGCTGCTTGCAGGCTGCAACCAGGGCGCACCGGCGCCCGAGAAGACCGCGCAGCAGCTCATGGCCGAAGACGTCCAGCCGACCGCCGAGATTTACTGGAATTCGGTCGGGCATGTCAGCGAGCTCGTCGACGGGGTGCCCGTGGAGCGCGACATTCGCCCCCAGACCGACGCCGAGTGGCAGGCGGTCCGCGACGCGGCCACCCACATGGTCGAACTCGCCGAGCTGCTGCAGACCCCCGGCTACGCGCAGGAACGCGGCGAAGATTGGGTCGAGATCTCGCAGTCGCTCGCGGAGGTCGCCCGGCTGGCCGAACAGGCCGCGGAGTCGCGCGATCCGGACAAGGTATTCGAGGTTGGCGGCACGATGTACAGCGTCTGCAGTGCCTGCCACCAGGCTTACCCCCCGGCCGAGGGCCTGCCGCCCGACGTTCCGGCGGGCGACGCTCCGGCCTGATACGCCGATGCTCTACCTCCTGACCAAGGCCGCGCTCTCGGGCGTGCTGATCGCCGCCGCGTCCGAAATCGCGCGGCGCTGGCCCGGCTGGGGCGCCCTGGTCGTATCGCTGCCGCTCGTCTCGATCCTGGCGATGCTGTGGTTGTGGCGCGACACCGGCGATCCCATCCGGCTCGCCGCCCATTCGGAGGCGACCTTCTGGTTCGTGCTGCCGTCGCTGCCGATGTTCCTGCTGATCCCGCTTATGCTTCGGCAGGGCTGGTCTTTCTGGGCCGCGCTGGTCGCGGGATGCTTGCTGACGATCGCGCTCTATCTGGCGATGGTGCAGTTCGGGCCGCGGTTCGGGCTCCGGCTGTGACGCGCCGGTCCGACATTCGCCGGACCACGCTCGCTCTGGCGGCGATCCTGCTCGTCGTGCTGCTGCTCCAGGCGGTGCCGGCTTTCGCACACGACATCTCGCAGGCCGATCGCGCCGCCGTGCAACAGATCGAGGGGCCGGCGCCGTTCGCGTTCCTCTATCTCGGCGCGAAGCACATGGTCACGGGTATCGACCACGTGCTGTTCCTGATCGGGGTGATCTTCTTCCTCTACCGGCTGCGCGACGTCGTCATCTACGTCTCGATGTTCACCATCGGGCATTCGCTGACGCTGCTCGGCGGCGTGCTGCTGAACACGGGCGCGAATGCCTATATCGTCGATGCCATCATCGGATTCTCGGTGGTCTACAAGGCTCTCGAGAACCTCGGCGGTCTGCGTAAGCTGGGCCTCGCGATCAACACCAAGGCGGCCGTCCTCGTGTTCGGGCTGTTCCACGGCCTCGGGCTCGCCACCAAGGTGCGCGACCTCGGCCTGTCGGAAGACGGGCTGCTGGTAAACCTCATCTCCTTCAACGTCGGGGTCGAGGTCGGTCAGGTCGTGGTGTTGACCCTGGTGGTCGGCTTCTTCAACTTGTGGCGCTCGACGCGTTCGTTTGCGGCGGGGGCGTTCTATGCCAACCTCGCCCTCATGGCGGGCGGCCTCATTCTCATCGGCTATCAGTTGACAGGATACTTCACATCATGAGCGATCCGGTTCCGCCCGTCCCGCCCGCGCCTTCCGCCCGGAAGCTGCTGATCGGTTCCGCCGCCGTGCTGGCCGTCGCCGCGGTGGCGCTGGTGGTGTTCATCATGCCGGCGGAATACGGGATCGATCCGACCGGCGCCGGCAAGGCGCTCGGCGTGACCAAGCTGTCCGAGCCGGGGATGAACGAGGAGCAGATCCGCGGGGCGAAGCGGACCGGGGTGCTCACCTTGTCCGAGCAACCGCTGCAGCGCGAAAGCTGGGACGACGAGTGGCAGGTGGTCCTGGCGCCTTATGAAAGCATCGAGCTCAAGTACACGCTCGATGAAGGTGCAGCGATCGACTTCGAGTGGCAGGCCACCGACACGGTCGAATACGATCTCCATTCGCATCCCTTCGACGGTGGCACCGAGCTGACCGAAAGCTATGCCGTCGACGAAGGCAACCGGATGCAGGGGCGTTACGTTGCCGCGTTTACCGGATTGCACGGTTGGTACTGGCAGAATCGCAACCTCGCCGACGTCACGGTCACCGTGCGCGCGGCCGGCCCGATCCAGGGTTCGACGGTGTTCCAGATGGGCGGCGAAACCCAGCGGAGTCTCACTCCGCCGGGCGAATAATCACCTCCAAGAAACGGATATTGTCAAACTCGCGCGGATTCACCGCTTGTTGGAGCGGCGGATTCTCGGCTAGGCTCAGCGCGCTACCCGGATGGGACGGGTAAATCGGGATTGTCTGAGGGGTTTGGGAGTGGATCGTTTGACACGCGCACAATCGCATCGCCGCAAGGTCGTGGAGCGCCTCGCGCGCGCCGTGATTCCGGCTTCGGCAGCCCTCCTGAGCGCGGCTTGCGCAACGGCCCAGGATGCGGCGCCCGTCACCGCCGGCGCGGCGCTGCCGCAAGAGAACTTCGACTACACCGGCTGGGACGCCTACCTAGGCGGGTCGGAGTCCTCGCAGTTCTCGGCGCTGTCCCAGATCACCAAGGACAACGTCAACCAACTCGAAGTCGCCTGGACTTATCCGACGGGTGACGGCCAGCCTCCGCAATTCAACCCGATCGTTGCCAACGGCATGATGTACGTGCTGCGCGGCGACGGAAAGATCGCCGCACTCGATCCGGCCACCGGCAGGGAAATCTGGCAGAGCGAGACGACCGGCCGCATCGGCGTGCGCGGCATCAACTACTGGCAGAGCAGCGACGGCAACGACCGCCGGCTCGTCTTCCTCAATGACGGCCTCATCCGGGCAGTCGACGCCCGCACCGGCAAGTACATTCCGAACTTCAGCGTCGACTTGCGCGATGCCCTCCCCGAAGGTCATGCGCCGACGCCGCGACCGTTGATGACCAACAATCCGGGTCGCATCTTCGAGGACACCTATATCGTCTCGCTGCCGGCGGGAGCTTACGACTACGCCTCGTCGCCGGCCGACATCCAGGCCTACGATATCCGCACCGGCGAGCTGAAGTGGGTCTTCCACGTCGTGCCGCGGATCGGCGAATTCGGCTCCGACACCTGGCCCGAGAAGGACCGCGAGAAGTTCGGCGGCGTCCATAACTGGTCGGAAAGCACGCTCGATCCGGAACTCGGCATCGTTTACATCCCGACCGGCACCGCGCGTTACGACTTCTACGGCGGCAACCGCCCCGGCGATAACCTGTTCGCGAACAGCCTGATCGCTATCGACGCCCGCAGCGGCAAGCGCATCTGGCACTTCCAGACCGTCCATCACGACTTGTGGGATTTCGACCTTCCGGTCGCCCCCAAGCTCATGACCATCACCAAGGACGGCAAGAAGATCCCGATCGTTGCTCAGGCGAGCAAGACCGGCTTTCTCTACGTGTTCGATCGTCGCACCGGCGAGCCCGTATGGCCGATCGAAGAGGTGCCGGTGCCCGCGTCGGACGTCCCCGGCGAAGTTGCCAGCCCAACACAGCCGATCCCGACCTGGCCCAAGCCCTTCGCTCGCCAGCACTTCACCGAGGCGGACATCAACCCCTACTTGCCGGAGGCGGACAAGGAGAAGCTCCGCCAGCTCCTCAAGGAAAGCCGCAACGAAGGTCCCTTTACCCCGCCGAGCCTGCGCGGCTCGATCTCGATGCCGGGGCACAACGGCGGCGCCAACTGGGGGAACGTCGCGGTCGATCCGTCGCGCCAGCGGCTGTTCGTCGTCAGCCGCGAAATTCCGTTGCTGATCAAGCTCAACCCGGACAACCGCCCGGAAGAGCTGGCCAAGATGCCGAACGGCAATCCGGAGCTGAATCCCTACAAGTCGCCGGTGAACTTCCTGCTGCAATCGAACGGCATGGTGGCGATGAAGCCGCCGTTCTCGTACCTCACGGCCTACGACATGAACACCGGCGAGATCATGTGGCGCATTCCCAACGGCACGATCTCGACGCTCGAGGCGCAAGGCGTCGAAGATGTCGGCGCCCAGGCCTCGCGCGGCGGCCCGGTGGCGACGGCGTCGGGCCTGCTGTTCGTGGGCACCGCGACCGATCGCACTTTCCGGGCCCGCGACGCGGCGAGCGGCGACGTTCTGTGGGAGCATGAGCTGCCCGCCGCGACCGAAGGCGTGCCCGCAGTGTATGAAGTCGATGGCCGTCAATTCATCACCATCCCGGTGGGCGGCGTCGGCCACTTCGCGAACGGTCTGGGTCTCTCCGAGCCCGGCCCCAGTCAATACATGACGTTCGCGCTGCCTGCTCGCGGCGGCCAGTGAGCGTGGCGGCGATGAGAGGATCGCTGTCCCTGCTCGCTGCCGTTGCAGCTTGCTCTTTCGTACCGGCTACCGGCGGCGCCCAGACACAGGACCTCACGGTCCTCCCGTCGCCGGCGACGGACTACCAACCGAACCGCACCTCGTGGGGCGAACCCGATTTCCGCGGCGGCTGGCCTATCGATCACCTTAATGGGCGCACCCCGCTGCAACGCGACCCCGCCCACGGCAATCGTGCGCTCCTCACCGACGAGGAGTTCGCTCAGCGCGAAGGGATGGTCGAACAGCTGGCTCGTCGTTACCAGAACGAGGACGAGAGCGGCACGATGGGCATCGGCCACTGGGCTGAGGTTGCCGCCGCCAACCGCCGCACGAGCTGGATTACTTCGCCGGCCAACGGGCGGCTTCCCGAGTACACCCCGGAAGGCAAGCGTCTCTCGGACGCGATGCGCTCCACCTGGCGCAATGGACAGCCGTTCGACTGGGTGACGGACTTCGATAGCTGGGACCGCTGCATTACCCGCGGCCTGCCGGCTTCGATGTTCCCGTTCATGTACAACAACGGGATGCGCATCTTCCAGTCGCCGGGGATCGTGGCGCTGCAGATGGAGATGGTCCACGAGACCCGCATCATCCCGACCGACGGCCGGCGCGGCATTCCATCGCAGATCGGCAACTGGATGGGCGAGAGCCGCGGCCGGTGGGAGAACGGGAACACGCTGGTGGTGGAAACCACGAATTTCCGCCCGGGCCCTTCGGCCACCAACATCGGCACGACAGGCTCCCCGCCGGCGAACGACACGCCTGTCAGCGATCAGGCGCGGCTGGTCGAGCGCTTCACGATGACCGGCCCTGACGAGATCATCTACGAGTTCACGTGGACCGATCCCGTGGTGTTCGCGCAACCATGGTCGGCACGCCTCGAATGGCAGCGCGATGACGATTTCGGCATCTACGAATACGCCTGCCACGAAGGCAACGTGCAGATCCGCAACTACATCAACGCCTCGCGAGCCGAACGGGCCGCGGCACAAGGCGGCGGAGCGCAGTAAGCAGGCGCCGCCTCGTTACACATTTTGACAAGTTACGTTTTGAATTTGGCTTGGCGCGAGTGCACAACCGCGCAAACTCAGGAGAGGGCTCGATGATTTCGCTCAAGATTTTCCGCAACCCCGTGGCCGGCGCGCTGCTGGCGGCGGTCAGCCTCGGCTCGCTGTCGACGGTTGCCCACGCGCAGCCGGTTCCCGACGATCTCACGGTCATGCCGCCGGTTCCGACCGACTACCAGCCGAAGAAGACGGCATGGGGCGATCCCGACCTGCGCGGCACCTGGCCGATCGACAACATCGCCAGCCTGCCGATGAACCGCCCCGCCAACTATGGCGATCGGTTCTGGCTGACCGACGAGGAATTCGCGCAGCGCCAAGCGCAGGCAAATCGTTCCGACCAGGCCTATGCCCGTGAGGACGAAGCCGGCACGATCGGCATGGGCCACTGGGTCGAATCCGACGCGTCGGGCCGCCGCACCTCGCTTCTGGTCAGCCCCGCCAACGGCCAGCTCCCCGCATTCACGCCGCAGGCGGAAGCGCTCTATCGCGCGGGTCGTTCGAGCTGGACCCCGAACACCAACTTCAACTGGGTCACCGATTTCGACATCTGGGATCGCTGCGTCAGCCGTGGCTTCCCTGCCTCGATGCTGCCGTTCCGCTACAACAACGGCATCCGCGTGTACCAGGCGCCGGGCTACGTCACCATCGCGCTCGAGATGCTCGGCACGCGCGTGATCCCGATCCGCACCGGCGATCCGCAGCACTGGCCCGAAGGCGTCAATGGATACCTGGGCAACAGCGTCGGCCACTGGGAAGGCAACACCCTCGTGATCGAGACCACCAATCTCGTCCCGGGCGACAGCGCCACGCAGGATTCGTTCGCGCGCAACGGCTCGCCGCTCAACATGGCGACGATGGGCGTGCCGCCGTGGAACACGATTCCCACCAGCAAGAAGGCCTAGGTGGTGGAGCGGCTGACCATGACCGCCGACGACCACATCGTCTACGAGATGACCTACAGCGATCCGGAGGTCTTCACCGAACCCTTCACCGCGCGCCTCGATTGGACTCGCAACAACGAATACGAGTTCTTCGAATACGCCTGCCACGAGGGCAACGTGCAGGTGCGGAACTACATCACCGCATCGCGCGCCGGCGAACTCGAGGCCGCCTCGGAAGACGATCTGGCGGCCGAAGCCGGCGGCAGCCACTAACCACCCTCGGGAGGGGAGGTGGACAGCGCATGTCGAACCGACACAGGTCACGCTCCGCGGCGTCATCGGCCAGGCCGTTGACGTTCGCGGAGGGTGGCCTGTCCGCGACATGGCCCCAGCTGGCCCATCACGTCGATCGGCGCTCGCGTTGAGCGTGCATCGCGCGGCTTTGCCCCTCTCCGCCCGCTTTCGTCGTCGCGCGACACCCTGCCCGACCAGACCAGGACAAATCATGACCCAACCGCTCTTGCTCCGTACCGCCCTCGCCTGCGTGTTGATCGCCGGCTCGACCGCCGCCTGCGCGCAGGCTGGAGGCGGCGTGGGTTCGGCCTCTTCGGCGATCTCCGCGGATGCGCCGGTCCGCACCCAGCAGGGCCTGGTGCGGGGCGCCCCGGGGAAGGTCGCGGGCGTGACCGTGTTCAAGAACATCCCGTTCGCCGCTCCGCCGGTGGGCGATCTGCGCTGGAAGCAACCGCAAGCTCCGGCATCCTGGCAAGGCGTGCGCGACGCCACTCAGTATGGCGACGTCTGCGTGCAGAACCCCGCCCCGCAGCGCTTCCCGCCCAACGCGGCGACCGACACCGAGAACTTCACGGGGATGAGCGAGGACTGCCTCAACCTCAACATCTGGACCCCGGCCAAGCAGGCCGGCGAGAAGCTGCCGGTGATGGTCTGGCTCTATGGCGGCGCCTACAACGAAGGCGGCGGCAATGCCCCCTTCAGCGAAGGCGACAACCTCGCCGCCAAGGGCGTGGTCATGGTCACCTTCAACTACCGCGTCGGCCCGTTCGGGTTCTTCTCGCACCCTGAACTGACCGCGGAAGGCAACGGCGCGGCCGGCAACCAGGCGCTCGGCGACGCGATCGCGGTGTTCCAGTGGCTCAAGGCCAACGTCGCCCAGTTCGGCGGCGATCCGAACAACATTACGCTGTTCGGTGAAAGCGCCGGCGCGGCGATGAACGGCGGCCTCGTCGGCGCCGCGGGAGCGCGCGGCACGTTCGAGCGCGCAATCGCGCAGAGCGGCGGATGGATGGGCCTCGGCATCGGCACGATGACGCCGAACCATGTTCCGGGCGCGACGCTGCCGCCGCCATCCGCCACTCCGGCCCCCGCTCCCGGCCCCGGCGGACCGGGCGGTTTCGGCAACATGCCGCCGTCTGCCGAGCTGCGCGGCCTGGCGAACGCGCGCCAGATCGGCGCCGAAACGCTGGCCGAGCTGCGCGCCCTCCCCGCCGAGGAAGTGCAGCAGAAGCTGCGCGGCCACGGCATGATCGTGGACGGCCGCATCATCACCGAGGACCTGTCGATCACTTTCGCCGAAGGGCGCCAGAACCCGGTCGACGTGCTGGTCGGCTCCAACGCCGACGAAGGCTCGTTCGCCGCGGGCCCGCCGACCACGGCCGAAGCCTGGCGCAGCGGCGCCTCGCAGCGCTGGGGCGCCAACGCGGAACTCGGGCTCGCCGCCTATCCGGCCGCGACCGATGCCGAAGCCCAGGCCCAGGCGCCGCAGCCGTTCACCGACACGCTGAGCTGGCACATGCGCCACTTCGCGGAAGAGCAGGCCAAGATCGGCCAGGATTCGTGGCATTACTTCTTCACCCACGATCCGCTCTACGATCCCGACCAGCGCGATCTCGGCTCGGCGCACACCGGCGAGATCCCTTACGTGTTCGACAACCTGTGCGCCCCGCGCACCTTCCCGGGCGGATCTTCGGTCAAGCTGATGTGCGGTAACGAGCGCGAGGAAGCCTTCGCCGACCAGGTCTCGCAGTATTTCGTCAACTTCGCCCGCACCGGCAATCCGAACGGCGAAGGGCTGCCGCAATGGCCCGCGATGAAGGACCTCGGCCCGAACGAGACGATGATCCTCGACGCCGACGGATCGGGCAAGGGCCCCTGGATCGGCGAAGCCAAGGACAAGCTCTACACCGCGATCTGGCAGGAACGCGTCGCCACGCCGCTCGGCATCGAAACCGCCAACGGCGGCGACTGACGCATAAACCCTCCCCGAGCTCGTCTCGGGGAGGTGGCGCCGGCCGCAGGCCGGTGACGGAGGGGTATCGCGCCTCCCCTCCACCCGCCTTCGGAAGCGGTCATCCTCCCGAACAAGCTCGGCCAGGTTTCGGCTTGCCGGAACCCACCGTCACGCTATCCCTGACGCCAGGAGGCGCCGCCAAGCGCGCCCCGTCGGGAGGATAGCATGAGGAACATTCGCAGCGGGTTGCTCCGGACCGCCGCGCTCGCCGCACTGTTCGGTGGCGCCACGATGGCGCTCGCCCAGGCCGGCGCCCCAGACCTGGCGACCCAGGTCGAACAGGGTCGCACCTTCTATGCCCAGCAATGCGCCTCGTGCCACGGCGCCGATCTCGAGGCGGGCCAGTTCGCGCCCGCGCTGAAGGGCGCCGAATTCCTGGGCAAATGGGGCACCCTCCCCGTCTCCGACCTGTTCGACTACATGCACGCCTCGATGCCGCCCGCGAATGCCGGCGGGTTGCCCGAGGAAGCCTACGCCGCGCTCGCCGCGCTGATCCTGCACGAGAACGGCGGCACCGCGCCCGGCCCGCTCGCGGCGGACGCGGTGCAACTCGCGCGCGTGATGCTGCCCGCCCCGCCGCTCCAGCGCATGTCGGGCGAGCAGGGCGTCGGCGGGCTCTCGAAGCGCTATCCGCTCGCGCCCGGGCCCGAGATCCCCGACCGGTTCGCGAACTACACGCCGGTGACGCAGGCCATGCTCTCCAACCCCGCGCCCGAGAACTGGCTCACCTGGCGCCGCAGTCATCTCGGCCAGGGCTATTCGCCTCTGCGCCAGATCGACACCGGCAACATCAACGAGCTGCGCGTGGCCTGGGCGCAGGCGCTGCCCCCCGGCGCCAACATGAACGAGCCGCTCGTCCGCGACGGCGTGCTCTACGTGTTCGGCTATGGCGACAGCGTCCACGCCTTCGACGCGGCGAGCGGGCGCTCGCTGTGGGCCTACAAGCGTCGCTTGCCCGAAGGCACGGCGCTGACCTCGAAGAAGACGCTCGCCTTGTTCGGAGACAAGCTCTTCACCGCCACCTCCGACAACCATCTGGTCGCGCTCGACGCGCGCACCGGCCGGCCGGTGTGGGACGTGAAGCTCACCGAACGAAGCGGCATGCGCGTGCCGGGTGGCCCGCTCGCGGCGGACGGCGTGGTCATGCAGGGCCTCGCCAGCCAGGCCCCGGGCGGCGGACTGATCGTGGGCATCGACGCCGAGACCGGCGAAAAGCTGTGGGAGTTCGAGACCGTCGCCAAGCCGGGCCAGCCGGGCGGCGACACCTGGAACGGCCTCGCCGGCGAGCTGCGCAAGGGCGGCTCGCAATGGACCAGCGGCACCTACGATCCGGAAACCGGCCTTGCGCTCTGGGGCGTGGCCCAGACCTACGACACGGGCCCGCTGCGCGATCTCAAGCCCGGCGAGAACAACGACGCGCTGTTCACCAACACCACTCTCGCCTTCGAGCCGCGCAGCGGCAAGCTCGTCTGGTATTTCCAGCACATGAAGAACGACCAGTACGATCTCGACTGGGTGTTCGACCGCGTGGTGGGCACGATCGAAGTCGACGGCCAGCCGCGCCGCGTGGTGATCACCGGCGGCAAGGAAGGCCTGTTCGACGCGATCGACGCGGAGACGGGCCAATACATCAAGACCGTCGACATGGGCATCCAGGACTTCATCGAGCGGATCGATCCCGAGACGGGCGACAAGTTTCCCAAGGCAGAGAAGCTGCCCGGCCGCGACAAGGGCGCGGTCTTCGTCTGTCCGCACGGCGGCGGCGGCCGCAACTGGAGCCCGACCTCGTTCAATCCCAACACCCGCCTGCTGTTCGTCAACGCGCGCGACGTGTGCATGGACATGGTCCCGACCGCCGACCCCTCGGCGCCCGGATTCCTCACCACCGGCGTCAATATCCAGTACGCCTCCCGCCCCGGCCATGACGGCAAGTTCGGCGTGCTCCAGGCCATCGACATGGAATCGGGCGAGATCGTCTGGGAGACCCGCCGCCGCCAGACGCCGGACATGGGCATCCTCACCACGGCCGGCGGGCTCCTGTTCACCGGCTGGATGGACCGGCAGTTCGTCGCGTACGACCAGGAGACCGGGCAGGAACTATGGAGCAGCGGCGTGACCGGCGTGCCCAACGCCTCGCCGATCACCTATTCGGTCGATGGCAAGCAGTACGTCGCGATCGTCACCGGCCACGGCAACCCGCTCGCCTTCGGCATTCCCGACATAATCCCCGAAACCCAATTGCCGCCAATCAACAGCTCCGCCCTCTACGTCTTCGCGCTGCCGGATTGAGCTAGAAGCGGACGCGAGCGCCGAACGCTCGCGTGCCGTCGCCCTTGGGGATGGAGCCCAGCTCGACCGGGCCGATCTTCACGTGCAGCGCCTCGCCGAGCTTCTCGATCGGCGATGTGGGCGGTGGCGGGGCTTTGGCCTCGCTCGCTTGGTCGTCCGGGGCGACGGCGCAGACGACGATCTCCGTTTCGGTCGTCGGTTGAACCGCGCACGGCTGGGGTGCGAGGATGTCGATGACCACGGTCCCGTCTTCCTTCACGACCGTTCGCTGATCCGTCGCTGCCGCGGCCGCCACCTCGTACCCGATGTCGATAGGAACCCGGTTCGCGTCGTCCATCGAGCGCCTCCGCAACGGCGAGAGGCTAGTCCGGGCCGGGCCATGCGGCAATCGAAACGAAAAAGGCCGCCCGTGAGGGCGACCTTCTCGTCGGTTCGGCCACGTGGCCGATCAGTAGTATATGCCCAGCGTGTAGCCGATCGCGCGGCCGCAGAACACGATCACCACCCAGAAGATCAGCGACAGCCAGCCCGCCAGCTTGGCGGCGGGGGGGAAGGACGGGTCCAGCTCCCAGTGCTCGGCGGTGCGCCACGTCGTCATGTGGAAGTAGAGCATGTTGAGGCCCGCGAGCGCCATCAGCGCCATCTTGCCAAGGAACCACGGGTTGATCATGTAGCTGTGCGCCTTGCTGACGAACAGCAGGCCGCCGCTGACCGCCGCGAGCGCGAAGGCGCCCCAGGTCCAGGGCAAGGTGTCCTTGGCGAGCAGCGAGACCCGGTGGCCCTTCGAGGCGACACCGATCAGGCGCAAGTCGACGATCGCGATCGTGCCGATCACGGTCATCAGGGCGATGACGTGAACGACTTCGATGGTCGGGAACATCCACGAGGATTCGGCGATCGTCGTGCCCATCGAGGAGTACTCGATGCGCTCCCAGATGTTGGTAGGTTCAGGATACATCTATTCCCCCCTTACGACGGCGCGTAGGCGATCCAGCGCCCCGCCAGGATGATCACGCACCACAGGATGATCAGGAAAATGCCGGAGACCTTGGCCCCGGCGGCCGCGACGTCCACCCCCGCGACAGTGTGCCGCTTGAGGTTGTTCGCATAGGCGATGGCCAGCAGGATGCCGACGACCACCAGCACCATCTTGATCCAGAAGATCGAGTTGAGCAGGTTGCGCACCGTGTCGCCGAACAGCATCGATACGCCGGAGATGACGACGATCAGCAGCGACCACCAGAACACCTTGGTGTAGCGTTCCGCGGTCTGCGCCAGCGTGGCGTGGCCGACCTTGTCGAACACCCGCAGGTTCAGCATCAGGATCGCCGCGAGCGTCGCCGCGATCGAGAGGATGTGAAAGGTCTGCATGACCGGGATCGTCCAGAACCAGCTCAGGATCCACTCGGACAGGGTGGATTCGGACACCCTTTGCGCAAATTCGTTCAGTGGCGTCGTGTAGAGCCACTGAGACATCTCAAATAAGAAATCCCCCATCGGTTGGGCCTTCCTCCGTGTCGGTTACGGCGCGGGGTATCGCGTCCTCTCCCACTTCACCTTGGCCCGGCCCCGCGCGCATTGCCTTGATGCAGCGCAAACTCCCCGTCCTCCGGGGGATGCGCGCCTGCGTTTCTGCAGGCGGACATGCAAAAAGGGCCGCCCCGGAGGGCGGCCCTTGATGGCGTTCCAAGCGCGCGGCCGCGGGGCCGCGCGGTCGGAATGGATCAGAAGTAGATGCCGAGCGTGAAGCCGATCAGGCGGCCGCAGAACACGACGCCCAGCCAAAACACCAGCGACAGCCAGCCGGCGAGCTTGGCCATGGCGGGGAACGAGGGATCGAGCTCCCAATGCTGCACGGTGCGCCAGGTGGTCATGTGGAAATAGAGCATGTTCAGGCCGGCGAGCGCCATCAGGCCCATCTTCCACAGGAAGTACGGGTTGATCATGTAGCTGCTGGCCTTGCTGATGAACAGCAGGCCGCCGGTGATCGCGGCGAGCGCGAAGGCGCCCCAGGTCCACGGCAGCGTGTCCTTGGCGAGCTGCGACACGCGCAGCGCGTGGCCCTTCACGCCGACGAGGCGAAGATCGACCAGCGCGATCGTGCCGATCACCGTGACCAGCGCGATCACGTGCAGGGTCTCGATGGTCGGGAACATCCACGTCGATTCGGCGATCGTGATGCCGAGCGAGGAATACTCGATCGACTCCCAGATGTTGGTGGGTTCAGGATAAAACGACATCGGTAACCCCCTTAGGCCGGCGCGTAGGCGATCCAGCGACCGCAAGCCATGATCACGCACCACAGAATGACGAGAAAGATGGCCGTGGCCTTGGTCCCGCCGCCGACGGCTTCGCCGGTGGTCGTGACCTGGCGGCGCATGCTCGAGGCGAACGCGATCGCGACGAGGACGGCGATCACGACCAGGATCATCTTGATCCAGAAGATCGAGTTGAGGAGGTTGCGCACGGTATCGCCGAACAGCATCGCCACGCCGGAAAAGACGATCACGGCGAGCGCCCACCACAGCACCTTGGTATAGCGATGCGCGGTTTCCGCCAGGGTGGCATGCCCCGCCATGTTGAAGATGCGGAGGTTCAGCATCAGCACCGCGGCGAACGAGGCCGCGATGGACAGGATGTGGATGATCTGGAGAATCGGAATCGCCCAGAACTGGTTGACCATCCACAAGGTCAGGCCCGATTCCGACATCGCCAGCGCGAATTCATTGAGCGGCGTCGAGCGCAGCCACTCCGTCATACTGAATAATAGATCGCCCATCAGAGTGCTCTCTTCCCCTGCTCTCACCCCGAACCGCCGACCCCCTTCCAGCGGGCCGGCGTTCGGCAGAATGGAATGCATGCGCAGCCAAGGCGGCCTTGGCCAGTCAATTACCGTAACCGGCCAGGTTACAGTGCGTAACAGGAAGGTTTACCCCCCTAAGCCCCCGCTAGCGCCCTCCCCCCGCTAAGCCAACCCCTTCGGACGCAATTTTGATTGACTATGTCCGGCAGTTGGGATGGTTTTCGGATAACAGGCGCCGCGCTCGGCGCAATCGCGATACAAACTGCGACAATCCGGTGCGTTAAGTCACGCGTCAGGGCATTGTCAAAACACTGTCCGGACCTTAGGGACTAAATCAATTAGGACGGCCGCTCGCCGCATCGGCAGCGCGGCTCCACAGGGTTCGGGAGGGAAAGTACATGCGCGTCGGACGAGGCCTCGGACTCGCGACTTTGCTGCTGGCCGGTGCCAGCGGCGCCGCGATCGCGCAGGAATCGATCCCCGCTGGCGACTGGCGCACGATCAACCGCGACGCCAAGGCGACGCGCTATTCTCCGCTCGACGAAATCAATCGCTCCAACGTCGCCCAACTCGGCGAGGCGTGGAACTATCCCTTCCGCTCGTTCAACACCGCCGTGCCGCTGGTGATCGACGGGACGATGTATTTCCCCGCGGGTAATCGGATCATCGCGCTGGATGCCGATTCCGGCGCTGAGAAGTGGGTCTTCACGCTTCCCAACGGCGACAACGGGCAACCCCGCAACGCCTCGACACGCGGGGTGAGCTATTGGCCCGGCGATTCCACGACCGCGGCGCGCATCCTGGTTATGTCGAGCACCAAGATGCTGGCGCTCGATGCGGCGACCGGCCAGCCTTCGGCGGGGTTCGGCGAGGGCGGCATGATCGACGTCGGGCTTGGCTACGGTGGAACGCCGACGATCGCCGAGGACGTGGCGATCATCGGTGCGGCGACGCTCGAAAACCAGCCAGGCGACCCCGGCAATACGCGGGCCTTCGATGTCCGCACGGGCCGCAAACTGTGGGAATTCAGCTCGGTCGCGCAGCCCGGCACACCCGGCAACGAAACATGGGGAAACGGCTGGAAAGGCCGCTCCGGCACGAACATGTGGGCGTTTTCGGCGCCTGTCGACCTCGAGCGCGGCACAGTGATCATCCCGCTCAGCTCTCCGGCACCCAATTACTGGGGCGGCGAACGCCCGGGAACCAACCTTTTTGGCAACTCGATCGTCGGGCTGGATTTCCGCAGCGGCGAGTATAAGTGGCACTTCCAGACGGTCCATCACGACATCTGGGATATCGACCAGGCGACGGCCGGTGCCCTGATTGAGGTCGACGGCCAGCCAGTCATAGCCTCTATCAACAAGAGCAGCCTGTTTTTCGTCATCAACCGCGAGACTGGCGAACCTCACCTCCCGGTCGAGGAACGGGCGGTTCCGGCGGGCGACGTGCCGGGCGAATATTACCATCCCACGCAGCCCATCCCGGTCAACACGCCGCCGCTCAGCCGTGTTTCGCTGACCTATGACGACATCGTCGATGCCGAGGATACGACGCCCGAGCACGCCGCCGCATGTCGCAAGATGTGGGACGAGGCCGGTGGCTATCTCAACTTCGGCATCTACACCCCGTTCTTCTACAAGGCGCCCGGTGCGCCGCCGCGCTCGACCATCCAGCTTCCCGGCGGGACGGGCGGCGTAAACTGGGGCGGGCCGGCGGCCGACCCGACCACGGGAATGGTCTACGTAAACGCGCAGGACACTTCGCTGGTGGGCTGGGTCGAGCGCAAGGAATCGACCGAAAGCTACAGCTTCGACGCGAACAGCTCGGACCAGCCCTACGACCGTGCCAGCGTTAACGGAAAGGGACCGTTCTTCTCGTTCAGCGCGCCCCTGTCAGGCCAGTACGACGAGCAGGGCCGCGCGCAAGGTCCGCAAGCTCCTTGCTACAAGCCGCCGTGGGGGGAGCTCGTGGCGGTGAACGCCAACACCGGCGCGATCGCGTGGTCGGTGCCGCTCGGCGTGATCGACGAGCTGCCCGAAGGCAAGCGCCTCGTGGGCAATTCCGGCAGCGCGGGCCCGACGGTCACCGCTGGCGGTCTCGTTTTCGTGGGCGCTACGAACGACCGGCGCTTCCGTGCTTTCGATGCAACAACTGGCCAGCAACTTTGGGAAGCCCAGTTGCGCGCCAACGCGAATGCCAATCCGATGACCTATCGGGGCAAGAGCGGGAAACAATACGTCGCCATCAATGCCGGTGGCACTATCGTTAGCTACTCGCTATCCCGATAGGGATGGGAACCCAACAAAGAGAGGTTATTGGGGGATGAAGAGACTTTCCATTCTCGCGGCCACCGCGGCAGCGTTCGTGATGACTGGTGCCGGTGCGGCCTATGCCCAGGCAGGCGCGCAGCAGCAGGTTCAACAGCCTGAGCGCATCGACGGAAAACCGAACCTCAACGGCATCTGGCAGGCCATGAACACGGCCAACTGGAACCTCGAGCCGCACTCCGCGGGCCCGAACCCGGTGGCTGATCGCCTGGTGGGAGCGACCGGTGCAATACCCGCCGGTCTGGGCGTCGTCGAAGGCGGCAAGATTCCCTATAAGCCCGAGGCGCTCGAGCGGCTCAACCAGCACAAGGCCAACCTGATCACCCACGATCCGGAAGCCGCCTGCTACCTGCCTGGCATTCCGCGTGCGACCTACATGCCTCACCCGTTCCAGATCGTTCAGGGCGGCAACGACGACATCCTGATGGTCTACGAGTACGCGAACGCCAATCGCGTGGTCGAGATGCGCGATGTGGAGATCCCGCCGATCGACACCTGGATGGGTACCTCGTTCGGCCGCTGGGACGGCGACACGCTCGAAATCGTGACGCTTTCGCAAGGGCCGGGCGAAGTGAAGCTTCCGGGCGGTGTCATGGAGCCGAACGGCGTGACCTGGCTCGACCGCGCCGGCAACTATCTTTCGCCCACCGCGACCGTGACCGAACGGTTCACCAAGATGGGCGACAACCACATCCAGTACAGCGCCACGATCGAGGACCCGGAACTCTACACCCGTCCGTGGACCATTACGATGCCGCTTTACCGCAGGATGGAACCCAACGCGCAGCTGCTCGAGTTCCGTTGCGTGCCGTTCAGCGAAATGTTGCTATATGGTGATCTGCTGGAAGAGAACGCAGCTGCGCCCGCCGGAGCTGCAGAATAATAAGTGACTGACCCGCAATACAAAAGTTTGAGGAGTAAAGTGCCATGCAAGTGAAGAAGTGGACCGCCGCCGCGATTGGCGCCGTCCTCGCCGTGGGGGCTGCCGGCGCTGCCGTCGCTCACCACTCCTTCGCCACCGAATTCGATCGCAACAAGCCGATCCGTCTCGAAGGCAAGGTCGTGAAATTCGAGTGGGTCAATCCGCACTCCTGGATTCACATCGATGCCAACGTGAACGGCAAGGCGCAGCGTTGGCGCGTCGAGGGCGGCGCGCCGAGTGCCCTGCTCCGCCGCGGCTGGAACAGGAACTCGCTGCCCGCCGGCACCGAGATCATCGTGGATGCGTTCCGTGCGCGTGACGGGGACACCCGCGCGTCGGCTGCGGAAATCCGCTTCCCGAACGGCCGTGAGCTGTCGCTTGGCAACCCGACCACCGAAGCGGTGGCGGCTGCAGCGAAGCGCGCCGGCAACTGATTTGGTTTCGCCCACCTAGGTGGGTCGGAACTTAACAAGTGGGCTCGCGATCCACGGGTCGCGAGCCCTTTGTTTTGGGTGTGGAATGGAACAAAACCCATTCATCACCGTTGCTTGCAAGCCGCCTCTCTCGGCGGGGTAGGGGAATCTCAGATGGCGCGTGCGATTTAGATGCGCAGGGTATTATTGGTCGAAGACGAGCTACTCGTGCGCGAGGTTGCGTCTGAGGACCTCGGTGATGAAGGCTTCGAGGTCGTGGCGGCAAGCGACGGTGACGAAGCGCTAGGCATTCTGCGCGAGAATACGGACTTCGACCTTCTCTTCACCGACATCCGGATGCCAGGCAACACGGATGGATGGGATCTCGCCCGCGAAGCCAAGCAGCTTATCCCGGATCTGCGCGTGATCTACGCTACGGGCTTCGGCGATGCGGGTGACGATCTGGCAAGTGACGAGCGATACGTCTGCAAGCCCTATGCGCTCAAAGACCTGCAAGAAGCCCTCAGTTCCCTCGGCTTCTAAGGCCGCTGCTCTTACTTGGCGTCGCGCCCTCGCCTGTTCTGCCACCAAAGGGCCGCAAGGATCAGCAGGAAGGCGATCAGCCGCAGCAAGTAGAGCCAACTGCGCTCTTCTGTGGGTACGCGGCTGAGCGTCAGGAGCGCCTGAGTCACGCCGAGCAGTAGAAAGCTGCCGGCGAATGCGAGGAACAAGCCCTCGCGCGTGCGCCGCCAGAACTTCATGAAGAACAAGGCCGCCACCACGAAACCCAGGGCAACGGCGCCCCCGAGAAAATCATCGATCATCTCAGGTGTCCTCGTCCCAGATGAAGCCGAACAGCAGCACCGCAACTGCGGCGAGCGACATCCACAGGCGCACTGGGCGGAAATTGATGTCGGGGAACACGAGCATGTCGAGCACCACGAAGAAATTCACCAGCGCAAGCAACCCGAAACAGGCCGCGCTCCAGAAAAGCATGCGCGAGCGCGTACGGTGGAAACTCCGCCCCAGCAGATACGCGCACAGTGCGCTGGTCGCGAAACATAAGGTGTAGACCAGCGTCGGGAACAAGGTGCTCATCCTCAGTCCTTCCGCAGCCTGAAGGCGTCCGCAAACGCGGTGACACCAGGATTGCATTGCGCGACGATCAGTCGCCTGACCTTGTCGGGACTGCGCGCATAGAAATCGATGGCGGCCCGCACGAGGTCCACCTGCTCGGCTGAGGCATCGTGCAGCGCGACCTTCTCATCTCCATCGATTACCGCAAGACCTGCGGCCGTGAGGTTGCCGACGCTTTGGGACACCACCGCGTCGCTCGCGCGCATCGCTTCAACCAACTCTGCGGGCGAGAAATACGCGCCAGGACGGTCCGCAAGAAACCTCAGGAGGTCGAGCGCCCAGACCGAGCGAAAACTGTTCGCGATGAACGATTCGATTTGGTCTTGGCTCGGCATCCGGTCGCGTAGAGAGCGTTCCAACGTTTCATTCGGTAGCCGCCCTCCTATCGTCTATACCCCGAGTGACAACCCGTAGCCCGATCCTTG
Organism: Pseudomonadota bacterium; assembly: GCA_023433305.1. GTDB lineage: Bacteria > Pseudomonadota > Alphaproteobacteria > Sphingomonadales > Sphingomonadaceae > Croceibacterium_A. The sequence continues at coordinate 30,588 of JAEZCZ010000097.1, forward strand.
GGGAAAAGTTTCTCACGCGGGGACGGGAACTGGATTCGCTTTCGGAGCTTGCAGTCGCGGGGGGTTGGGCGCCCCGCACCAGGGGAGGAACCTCTTGAATTTACAGACACCGGCGGTGGAATTCTCGCGCAGCCGACGCGAACTCATCGCGGCGCTTCGCAAGTTAAGGCGAGGCGACTTTTCGGTACGGATGCCGGAAGAAGGCACCGAGGCCGACGTAGAACTCGCGACGCTCTTCAACGAGGTCGTCTCGCTCAATGAGCAGATGACCAGCGAATTCGAGCGCATGTCGCGGATCGTCGGCAAGGAAGGCAAGATCGGACACCGGGCCAAGGTGCACGGCGCCACCGGCGGCTGGGACAGCAAGCTCCGCGCGATCAATGAACTGATCGACGACATGGTTCAACCGACCGTGGAAGTGGCACGCGTGATCGGCGCCGTGGCGAAGGGCGATTTGTCGCAGACCATGTCGGTCGAGATCGAAGGCCGCCAACTCAAGGGCGAGTTCCTGCGCATCGGCAAAGTGGTGAACACCATGGTCGAGCAACTCGCCAACTTCACCTCCGAGGTGACGCGTGTGGCGCGCGAGGTCGGCACCGAAGGCAAGCTCGGCGGCCAAGCGCGCGTTCGAGGTGTCGCTGGAACGTGGAAGGACCTCACCGACAATGTGAACCTGATGGCGGCAAACCTTACCGGCCAGGTTCGCAACATCGCCGAGGTCACCACCGCTGTGGCGCTGGGCGACCTCTCAAAGAAGATCACCGTCGATGTGAAGGGCGAGATCCTCGAGCTGAAGAACACCATCAACACGATGGTCGACCAGCTTAATGGGTTTGCGAGCGAAGTGACCCGCGTGGCGCGCGAGGTGGGCACCGAAGGCAAGCTGGGCGGTCAGGCCCAAGTGCCGGGCGTCGCCGGAACTTGGGCGGACCTCACCGAAAACGTCAACTCGATGGCTGCGAACCTGACCGGCCAGGTGCGTAACATCGCCGAGGTTACCACCGCGGTGGCGCAGGGCGACCTGTCCAAGAAGATCACCGTCGATGTGAAGGGCGAGATCCTCGAGCTGAAGAACACCATCAACACGATGGTCGATCAGCTCAACTCCTTCGCCAGCGAGGTGACGCGCGTGGCGCGCGAGGTGGGCACCGAAGGCAACCTCGGCGGGCAGGCGCAGGTCCCCGGGGTCGGCGGCACCTGGAAGGACCTCACCGACAACGTGAACTCGATGGCCGCAAACCTGACCGGCCAGGTCCGCAACATCGCCGAGGTGACCACCGCCGTGGCACAAGGGGATCTCTCCTAGAAGATCACCGTCGACGTCCAGGGCGAGATCCTCGAACTGAAAAACTCTATCAACACGATGGTCGACCAGCTCAACGGCTTCGCCAGCGAAGTGACGCGCGTCGCGCGCGAAGTCGGCACCGAAGGCAAGCTGGGCGGCCAAGCGCAAGTCCCGGGGGTCGCTGGAACCTGGGCCGACCTCACCGACAACGTGAACCTGATGGCGGATAATCTAACCGGCCAGGTCCGCAACATCGCCGAGGTGACCACCGCCGTCGCACGCGGCGACTTGTCCAAGAAGATCACGGTGGAAGTGCGCGGCGAGATTCTCGAGCTCAAGAACACCATCAACACGATGGTCGACCAGCTCAACTCGTTCGCCAGCGAGGTTACGCGCGTCGCGCGCGAAGTCGGCACCGAGGGGCGCCTTGGCGGCCAGGCGCAAGTGGAAGGCGTGACCGGCGCCTGGAAGGATCTCACCGACAACGTGAACGCGATTGCGGGCAACCTGACCGGCCAGGTCCGCAACATCGCCGAGGTCACTACGGCCGTCGCACGCGGCGACTTGTCGAAGAAGATTACCGTCGACGTCAAAGGCGAGATCCTGGAGCTGAAAGACACCATCAACACCATGGTGGACCAGCTCAACTCGTTTGCGAGCGAAGTGACGCGCGTCGCGCGCGAGGTTGGCACCGAGGGTCGTCTCGGCGGCCAAGCTCAAGTGGAGGGCGTCGGCGGGACTTGGAAGGATCTCACCGACAACGTGAACGCGATGGCGGCGAACCTGACCGGCCAGGTGCGTAACATCGCCGAGGTTACCACCGCGGTGGCTCTGGGCGATCTCTCCAAGAAGATCACCGTCGATGTGAAGGGTGAGATCCTTGAGCTGAAGAACACCATCAACACGATGGTGGACCAGCTCAATTCATTCGCGAGCGAGGTGACGCGCGTCGCGCGCGAAGTCGGCACCGAAGGAAAACTGGGCGGACAGGCGCAAGTGCGCGGCGTCGCCGGCACCTGGGCCGATTTGACCGACAACGTGAACCTCATGGCGGACAACCTGACAGGTCAGGTCCGCAATATCGCCGACGTCACCACAGCGGTTGCGCGGGGCGACCTCTCCAAGAAGATCACCGTGGATGTGAAGGGAGAGATTCTCGCCCTCAAGAACACCATCAACACCATGGTGGACCAGCTCAACGGCTTCGCCAGCGAAGTGACGCGCGTGGCGCGCGAGGTCGGCACCGAAGGCAAGCTCGGCGGTCAGGCGCAAGTCCCCGGGGTCGGCGGAACCTGGAAGGATCTCACCGACAACGTCAACCTGATGGCCACCAATCTGACCAATCAGGTGCGCGGCATCGCCGACGTGGTGACCGCGGTGGCGCAGGGCAACTTGCGCCGCAAGCTGACTGTGGACGCCAAGGGCGAGATCGCCGCTCTCGCCGAAACTATCAACGGCATGATCGAGACCCTGTCCACCTTCGGCGACCAGGTGACCAACATGGCGCGCGAAGTGGGTGTCGAAGGGCGGCTCGGTGGCCAGGCCCGGGTCCCCGGTGCCGCCGGTCTCTGGCGCGACCTCACCGACAACGTGAACCAGCTCGCGGCCAATCTTACCAACCAGGTGCGCTCGATCGCGGAGGTGGCCACAGCGGTGACCAAGGGCGACCTGACGCGATCGATCTCGGTGGAAGCGTCGGGCGAGATGGCGGCGCTCAAGGACAACATCAATGAGATGATCCGCAATCTCAAGGATCAGACATTGAAGAATGCGGAGCAGGACTGGCTCAAGACTAACCTCGCCCGGTTTAGCCGCATGCTTCAAGGCGAGCGCGACCTCACGACCATTTCACACCTGATCATGAGCGAGTTGGCCCCGCTGGTGAACGCGCAGTACGGCGTGTTCTACGTCGCCAACGAAAACGAGCAGGGCTCAACTCTGGATCTCGTCGCGACTTACGGGGCGGATCGGCGCGCCGAGCTCAAGGAGAAGTTCGAGCTGCGCGAGGGTCTGATCGGCCAAGCCGCGGCCGACAAGCGCCCGATGCGATTGGACAAGGTGCCGGGGGACTTCATCAAGATCGGATCGGGGCTTGGTTCGGCCACGCCCGCCAACGTCAACATCCTGCCAGCCCTCTTTGAGGACGAGGTGAAGGCGGTGATCGAGCTCGCCTCGTTCGAGGAGTTCAGCGAGACTCACCATACCTTCCTGAACCAGCTCATGGAAACCGTCGGAATCGTGCTCAACACGATCGCAGCGACCATGAGAACCGAGGAGCTGCTCAAGGAATCGCAGCTCCTGACGCAAGAGCTTCAGTCGCGCCAGACCGAGCTGACTACCAAACAGGAAGAACTTCACGCCACGAACGAGGAACTGCAGGAGAAGGCGCAGCTCCTGGAGAACGAGAAGCGACAGGTCGAAGCGAAGAACTTCGAGATCGAAATGGCGCGACGCGCGGTCGAGGAGAAGGCTGAGCAGCTGGCGCTCACCTCGAAGTACAAGTCCGAGTTCCTCGCCAACATGAGTCACGAGCTCCGCACCCCGCTCAACTCACTGCTGATCCTGTCGAAGATGCTTGCCGATAACCAACAAGGCAATCTCAACGAGAAGCAGACCGAATTCGCACGCACGATCCACGGTGCCGGGACCGATCTCCTCAATCTCATCAACGACATTCTCGACCTTTCGAAGATCGAATCCGGCACCGTGGCGATCGAGATCGGCGACATGTCGCTACGCAGCCTCAAGCAGCACATGGAGCGCACGTTCCAGCAGCTCGCGTCAGAGAAGAACCTTCAATTCGAGGTCGTTTTCGACGACAAGCTCCCGGCTACGATCAGGACCGACGAGCAGCGTCTGCAACAGATAGTGCTCAACCTGTTGTCGAACGCCTTCAAGTTCACGTCGGAAGGCGGCGTGACGCTGTCCGTCCGTCTCGCACGCGAAGGTTGGAACCCGTCGCACCCGGTTCTCGGCGAGGCTGATCGCGCGATCGAGATCGCTGTGAGTGACACCGGGATTGGCATTCCGGAAGACAAGCAGCGCTTGATCTTCGAGGCGTTTCAGCAAGCCGACGGTACGACCAGCCGCAAGTATGGTGGAACCGGGCTCGGCCTGTCGATCAGCCGAGAAATCGCCAGCCTGCTGGGTGGTGAGATACAAGTCCGCTCTTCGGTCGGTGAAGGCTCGACATTCACACTTTACGTCCCGTTGAAGGCACCTGGCGTCGCACCCGCGTTGGCGCTTCCGACCGCCAATCAGGTCGACCCCATGGAGGCCCCGAACGAGCGCCGTGTGGACGACGACCGCGATGAACTAGCGGACGAGTCCTTCGTGCTGATCGTAGAGGATGACCCTACTTTTGCTGGAATCCTCCTCGAGGTAGCACACGGATCGTCGCTGAAGGGCGTGATCTCGTCGGCCGGATCGGGCACGCTGGCGATGATCCGCAAGATGCGCCCGAGCGCCATTACGCTTGATTTGGGATTAAGCGACATCGACGGGTTCGTACTGCTCGACCTGCTTCGACACGATCCCGAGAGCCGCGACATCCCGGTCTATGTCATTTCCGGCGCCGAACAGGCAGAGCACGCACTCACCCTTGGGGCGACGAAGGTGATCGAGAAGCCCGCGAGCCGCGACGAGCTGCGTGAGTTGTTCTCCAATATCGCCCATAGCGTCCCCGCGGGCCGCAAGCGCAAACGCAAGGAAAAGCCCGCGCGGGAAGCCGACGACCAACTCCAGTTGGCCGGGACCGAGCTGCTGATTGTCGATGACGATATCCGGAACATCTACTCGCTCGCTAGCGTTCTCGAATCCCACGGCGCGACCGTGCTGCACGCTGAGCGCGGCGCCGAAGGCCTGGCTCTGCTCGAACAGAACCCGTCGATCTGTCTTGCGCTGATCGACATCATGATGCCGGAAATGGACGGCTACGAAACCATGCGAAGAATCCGTGCTAACCCCAGCCTTTCGCACATCCCGCTGATCGCTGTCACCGCCAAGGCGATGAAGGGCGACCGGCAGAAATGTCTCGATGCCGGTGCGTCCGACTACATTGCCAAGCCGGTGGACATGGATCTGCTGCTCGCGCTGCTTCGCGTGTGGATCGGCCGCGCGAAAGCGAACGTCGATACTTCTGTGACGTCTACACGGGGCGCCACATGAGCCTCGCTCCCGTCATATCCGAAAGCGGTGAAGAGCAACGAGCCCGCATCCTGCTGGTCGACGACGACGAGCGGAACCTGCTGGCGCTTTCCGAGGTGCTCGAACCGCTTGCGGACGTGGTGACTGCCAATTCCGGTACGCGGGCCTTGCGCGAGCTGCTGAAGGACGATTTCGCGGTCATCCTGCTCGATGTCTTCATGCCCGAGATGGACGGCTACGAAACAGCCGCGCTCATTCGGAAACGCCCGCAAACAGCGCGCATTCCGATCATCTTCCTGTCCGCGGTGAACAAGGAAACCGAGCACCTGATGCGTGGCTACGCGATGGGCGCGGTCGATTACGTGTTCAAGCCGGTCGATCCGGTCGTGCTCAAGTCGAAAGTCGCGGTCTTCGTAGACCTGTTCCTGCTGCGTCAGCAGGTCGCCGGACAGGCCCGCGCGGAGCAGGAGTTGCGCGAGGAGAAGCTCAGAGCGGACACCGAGCGTCTCGCTGTAGAACGCCAACTACAGCAGGAGCGCTTGCGGCAGGCCGCCATACTCGAGTCCCTGCCCCTCGCCCTCTACGAAGCTTGGCTCGACGACGACGGCCATCTGCACCGCCGCTTTGTTGGCGGCGACATGGCCAAGATTGCGGGCCCGGACGCCGAAGCACTATCGAGCGGAGCGCTCCGCTGGTGCGACAGGATCGCAGAGGCCGACGTTTCCGAGCTCGAGCGACGGGTCGCCGAATGCACTGACGCCGCCATCACCCTGCATTATCGCTGGAAACGGGCCGACGGCGAAATCATCCATGTCATCGATCAGTGCGCCCCATCATTCGATGTCGAGGGCGGCTGGGTCGGGACCTTGATGGATGTCACCACCCAGCATGCGCTCGAGGAACAACTCGTTCAAGCACGCAAGTCCGAGGCTCTCGGACAACTGACGGGCGGTATTGCCCACGATTTCAATAATTTGCTAGCCTCCATCCTTGGGGGAGTTCGCCTGCTCGAAAATCGGATCGAGATGGGTGATCGCGAGCGCAAGATTTTCGAGCATATGCGCCACGCGGCGGAAAGCGGGGCCGAGCTGGTACGCCGCCTGATGGCATTCGCCCGCAAACAGGAGCTCAGTCCGGCAAGCGTCGATCCTCACGACGTCTTCCAGTCGGTCGCCGGGCTGGTCGAACACACGCTGGGCGGCCTGATAACCGTTGAATGGCGGGTTCCGGAGGTTAGCCCGCAGCTGTTCGTCGATCAGGCGCAGCTTGAGCTGTCGCTGGTCAATCTACTGATCAACGCACGCGATGCGATGCCGGATGGGGGCAAGATCAGCGTCTCGATCGACGAGATCGAGCAACCTGACGAAGCCGGCGCCGTGCGACCGTTCCTTCGAATTCGCGTTCAGGACGAAGGCGATGGCATCCCGCCGGACCTCATCGAGCGGGTCATCGAACCCTTCTTCACGACCAAGGCGGCCGGCAAGGGCACGGGCCTCGGCCTGTCGATGGTCGCCGGGTTCGTCGAGCAATCGGGCGGAACCTTCAACATCCGGAGCGACGCGGGCCAAGGCACCGAGGTGAACATGATTCTGCCCACGGCGGCCTCGCGCGAGGAAGCCGTGCATCTCGAGGTCGATTACGCGCACGAGATCACGTTGAAATCGGTTCTTGTGGTCGACGACGACGAAGGCGTTCGGCTCGTTCTGTCCGAACAGCTGCGCGATTTCGGGCTCGAAGTCGCCACGGCGGAGAATGCGGAGCGCGCCCTGGCAATGCTTCGCAACGGAGCAGCGAAAACTGAGTTCGTCCTGACTGACTTTTCAATGCCAGGCCTCGACGGCCTGACCCTGCTCTCCACCATTCACGAGACATGGCCGGCGATCCGAGGAGCGATCATGACCGGCAACCCCCAGGAAAGCCTCCGCACGTGCGATCCGACCATTCCGGTGATCCACAAACCGGTCAGCCCGCAAGAACTACGGCGAATATTGGCTGAGACATGACTGGCGTTCGGTCCGGAGCTTGCCGGTCCGGACGGCGTGCGACCCGAATTCGCGGAGCGACGATGGCGACGGCAGCGTCGATCAGCGCCTGCCGGAGGTCGCCACGATGATATTTCCGGTCGGCGGCCGGCTTGACCGACGTACCCCAATAGCCGTTGCGGACACGGATTTTGGGAAAAGCGGCAAACGGGGGCGCATGGCGTGAATGGCGGAGAGGGTGGGATTCGAACCCACGTTACGGTTGCCCGTAAACCGCATTTCGAGTGCGGCGCATTCGACCTCTCTGCCACCTCTCCGCGAAGGCGCTCAGGGCGCGAGTAGAGGGCCAGGTCGTCTGGGAGCGCGGCGGTTAGCCGAAGCTCCGCGTTCTGCCAAGCCCGTCGTTCGCTTTTGTCGCAAGGAACATGGGCAATTGGGGATTGCGGGGCCGGGAACCTTGTCCTCCACTCGGGGTAGCCTATATCCGATGAGCATGAATCGCGCGCAATTCTACTCCCCACAGGCGGGCCGCCGCATAGACGCCCCGCGCCATGCCGTGGCGCGCTTCGCGATCGGCGACGTCGTGCGCCACAAGCTGTTCGACTTTCGCGGTGTCGTGTTCGACATCGATCCGGTCTTCGCAAACAGCGAGGAATGGTACGAGGCGATTCCCAAGGAAATGCGCCCGCGGCGCGACCAGCCGTTCTACCACCTGCTTGCCGAAAACGAGGATTCGTCCTACGTCGCTTACGTCAGCCAGCAGAACCTCCTCGGCGACAGCGCCGGCGGACCGGTCGACCATCCGAGCGTGCCGCAACTGTTCGAGACCTTCAGCAGCGGCCGCTATCACCTGCGCCGCAGTCTGACGCATTAGAGCTCAGCTCTTCACCTTCCAGCCGCTCTTGAGCAGGCGGTAGGTGACCCATCCCAGCACGAGATTGAGCAGTCCGGCCCCCACGGCCGCGCCGATCACCGCCTCGTTCGTGTTGCCGATGTCACTTTCGCCGATGAAGCCGAAGCGGAATCCCGAGATCATGTAGAAGAACGGATTGGCGCGGCTAACGGCCTGGAACGGCTCAGACAGGTTGCCGATCACGTAGAACGTGCCCGAGAGCAAAGAGAGCGGTGCCACCACGAAGTTGGTCACAGCAGCGGCGTGGTCGAACTTTTCCGCCCACATGCTCGTCATCAATCCCATTAGCGCAAGCATGGTCGAACCCATCAGCCCGAACCAGACGATTGCCCAGGGATGTGCCGCTCCCATGTCGACGCCCGGCCAAAGCGCCATCGCCACCGCCACGGCCCCTCCAACCATGACGGCGCGCGTGACTGCCGCGGTGACGATGCCGATCATCAGCTCGGCTTCGGTCAGCGGAGGCATAAGCAGATCGACGATCGTCCCCTGCAGCTTGCCCGTGAGCAGCGAGAAGCTCGAATTGGCGAAGGCGTTCTGCATCATGCCCATCATGATCAGGCCAGGCGCGACAAAAGTCGCGAACGACACCCCGAGGACCTCGCGACCGCTCCGCCCCATCGCGACAGTGAAGATTATGAGAAACAGCAGCGTGGTGACCGCCGGTGCCCAGACAGTTTGCGTCTGCACCTTGAGAAACCTCCGCACCTCCTTCATATAGAGGCTCCACAGCCCGATCCGGTTGAAACCCGAGATCAGCGGCTGGCCCTTGGGCGGAAACCTGCGCCAGGCACTGGCAATGGGGTCGAGGAGTTCGGGCGGCGCGCTGGAGTTGACTGGCGCGGCGGCAGGGGCTTGATCGGCCATGAGGGTCGAGTATCGGCCCGGCCTTGTGCTGGCAACACCTAGTGCGGCTAGTCCGCCGTTGACGATGGATTACGAATGAGCTGGACCGACGAACGTATCGCGACGCTGACCAAGATGTGGGAAGGTGGCGCGACGGCAAGCCAGATCGCCGACGAGCTGGGCGGAGTCTCGCGAAATGCCGTCATCGGCAAGGCGCACCGGCTCGGCCTCAAGGCCCGCCCTTCCCCCGTCAAGGCGAACGAGCCGAAGCCGGCCCCCGCGCCGACGCGCAAGGAAGCGGAAGCGCGGCCCGTCGCCAAGGCCAAGCCCGTGAAGCCTGCCGCGCCGCCTGTCGAACGCGCGCCCCAGCCATCGCCGCCCCCCGCCGCTGCGCAGCCCGAAATTCCGAGCCAGCCCCTGCCCAACCGCGAGCCGCCGGCGCCGCGGGTCGTTTCGGTCGGCCCCGGAGGCTTCTTGCGCCAGGGCCCAGGTGACCAGCAGGCCCCGATTCCGCCCGCTCCGCCGCGTCGCCTCGTGCCCGCGAAGCCAAGCCCCGACATCGCGGACAAGACGAGCCTGCTCGATCTGAACGATCGCGTCTGCCGCTGGCCGATGGGGCACCCGGGCGAGCCCGATTTCCACTTCTGCGGCGAGAAAGTGAACCCCGGCTTTCCGTACTGCGTGGAGCATTGCGGCCGCGCCTACCAGGCGCAGCTTCCGCGCGGGGCGCGCCGCCCCCCGCCACCGTTGCCCTTCGGTGGCCCCCGCGTTCGCTGAGGCTGGTGCCGTCAGCGAAATCGTAACCTCGCCTGCGCTATCATTGGTGCATGGCGCGAAAGACGTATCCGCTCGAACGAATCGACCACAAGCTCGGCATGTTGCTCGCGCGTCTGTTCGGCACGTTCTTCGCGGTCGCCGGCGCTGGCGCGCTATGGAGCGTGCTGACGCTCGATGACTTCAGCGTCGGGAGCTACTGGCCGGTGCTCGCCATGGCATCGGCCATGCTGGTCGCCGCGGCGACCTGCTTCCATTCGCGGCCGAGCTTCCTCGACATGGTGTCCGATGCCCCGCTAGCCCCGACCGAGGCGCGCCGGCGGGACGTGGCGGTCGACGACAAAGACCACCGCTGACATCAGCACAGCGCCGATTGCAAGCACGGCGAAGAACGGCACGAGGCTGCCATTGCCGAGGTCGATCAGCCAGCCGCCCAGTCCCGTCGCCGAAATCGCGCCGATGCGCCCAACGAAGATGCCGAACCCGATCCCCGCCGAACGGCAAGATGACGGGTAGGCGTGCGTCATCAGCGCGTAGAGGCTGGCGATTCCTGCGCTGAAGATCGCTGCGGCGAGCCCATAGAGCACCACGACCAGCAGCCCATCGTCCGCGCTCGGGGTTCCGGCCATCGTTTCGAGCACGAATGCCAGCGCCACGAGTGTGATCAGCAGAGTGACGCTGATCGACGCGAACACCACGCGTGAACCGAAGCGCTGCACCAGTAGGCCCGCCGCGATCGAGGCCGCCACCGAAGTAAGGCCGCCGACCGAAACCGCATAGGCCGCCTCTTCGAAACTGAAACCCTTGGCGGTGAGGAACGTCGTCGCCCAGCTCAGCATTGCGTAAGCGACCATCGCCGCGGCGGCAAAAGTGATACCGACGCCCAGGTTGAGGCGGAAGTTGCCGGCATCGAACACCCCGGCCGAGGCCCCATCACGGTCCGTATGATGGCGCTCGGCTTGCAGCTCGATGGGCCCCTCGATCACCTTGCCCGCGGCGGCATGCGCCGCCTCGCCCCTGCCGCGCGCGAGCAGGAAGGACGGGCTGTCGCGCAGGAATGCGACGATCAGCACCACGACGAGAAGGGTCCCCGCCCCCACCACAACGAACGATCCCCGCCAGCCGAACGAAGCGTCGAGCGTCGGCGCGAGCGCGGCGATGACGAACCCGCCCGCCGGAGTACCCACCGACAGCGTGGTCACGCCGACCGAGCGCCACCGATCGGGCAGCCATTCGCCCGCAAGGGTGATCGCGTTGGCATAGGCGGAGCCGAAGCCGAGGCCTCCCACCAGTCGCCAGCCCGCCATCTGCCAGACATCGTTCGACCAGCTCGCTCCGATCGTCGCGAGGGAGAACACCACGGTCGCCAGCGCCAGCGACCAGCGCCGTCCGACGGTGTCACCGAGCCAGCCCCCACCCCACGAACCGAGCCCGAACCCAACCAACGCCGCGCTCATCGCCCAGCCGAACGTCGTTCGGTCGGTGGCGAAATCCGCGATCACCTTCGGCGCGACGATGCCCAGCAATTGGGCGTCCATTCCGTCGCAGATCAGCACGAGCATGCAGATCACGAAGGTGACCACCGAAAATGCCCTGAGCGGCGCGCGCGAGATCGCTTCGCTGAAAGTCGTGGCCACCGCTTCCTCCCCAATTGTGTTTGCACAAGGGATGGCATGAGGGCCGGCGTCAGGGAAGCACCAATGCGTTTCGCAAGGCACTGGACGCCCACCATCCGCGACGAATGGTTTCGTGCCATAGACCGCGCGAGAGTGAACTTCCGATCACCCGATTGGAGGCACTGACCGTCGCCACGGAATTGCAGATCGCGCCTGCTGCCCCGAAAGTCGAACTCAAGAGACGGTACAGGGACTAGATCGACAGTACCATTCCCCTCACAATTCTAAGTAGATGTCACCCCTCCAAATTACCCCCGATTTCGTCGGGTGCATCTTCGCCTGAAGGAGATTGTCCATGAAACTTCTTGTTTGTTCTTTCGCGGGACTCGTTCTGGCTTCAGCCTCCGCTTATGCGCAGTCTGCAGAGGCACCG
>JAEZCZ010000098.1 GCA_023433305.1 Pseudomonadota bacterium
ACCGTCAATTCCGTTTTCGGTGCCGCTTCGGCGAGCGCCGCCCGCCCTGCCACCGCCGGGCGCGGCTTCGACACGCTCGGCCAGGCGGACTTCCTGCGGCTGCTGACCGTGCAGATTCAGCAGCAGGACCCGTTCGATCCGGTCGATAACAAGGAGATGCTGGCGCAGATGGCCCAGTTCTCCTCGTTAGCCGGGCTCAATGACGTGAATTCAACGCTTCAGCAAATCTCGGCGAAGCTCGACGCTCTCGCCCCCCCGAAAACGTCCGAGTGACGAACAGGAGTATCGTTCCATGTCTTTCTACACTTCGCTCAACGGCCTCAAGAACGCGCAGACCGACCTCGGCGTCATCGCGCACAATATCGCCAACGTCGAAACCAACGGCTTCAAGAAGGGCAACACCCAGTTCGCCGACATCGTGGTGAACTCGGCCTCGTCGAACCCGCGAATGACGCAAGGCCTCGGCGCGCGCGTCGAAGCGATCGTCCAGAACTTCTCGCTCGGCCCGATCGAGCAGACCGGCAGCGCTCTCGACCTGGCGATCGGCGGCGACGGTTTCTTCGAAATGCGCGCGCCCGACGGCTCGACGCTCTACACTCGCAACGGCAAGTTCGACATGGACGGCGCCGGTTACATCAACGACGGCTCGGACAATCGGCTGCAGGTCTTCCCGACCGACGCCAACGGCGTGGTCACCAGCACGACTCCGACGGACGCGCAGATCCCGGCGACCAACGGCGCCGGCGCGGAGTTCGCCGGCATCTCGGTGCTCGACAACGGCCGGGTCGTCGCGACTTATGCCGACGGCGGCCAGAGCTACATCGGTACGGTGGCGCTCGCCCGCTTCGTCGCTCCAACGGGCCTCAAGCAGGTCGGCTCCTCCAACTGGGAAGCAACCGGGATCTCCGGGCCGGCAGCTTACGGGCAGCCCAACCAGGGCGCCTTCGGTTCGCTGATGTCGGGCGCGCTCGAGCGCTCCAACGTGGACATTGCCGAGGAGCTCGTCGGCCTGATCACCGCGCAGCGCAACTTCCAGGCCAACGCCAAGGCGATCGACACTGCCACGCAGACCTCGCAGGCGATCATGAACCTGCGGACCTAAGGGTTCGCAGCTCGGCACCGAACGGGAGCTTTGAATGGACCGGCTCGTCTACACCGCCCTCTCGGGCATGCAGGCCTCGATGAACCGCCAGCGCGCGATCGCCAGCAACATGGCGAACGCGCAGACGATCGGCTTTCGCGCCGAGCAGTTCGACCAGCGTCCGGTGACCCTGAGAGGCACCGGCCTGGAGGCCCGCGCGATGCAGGAGGGCGGCGTTCGCTCGGCCGACATGTCGATGGGGGAGATCGTCGAGACCGGACGAGACCTCGACCTCTCGATCGAAGGCGAGGCGATGATCGCGGTCCAGGCCCCCGACGGTAGCGAAGCCTATACCCGGCGCGGCGACCTGGCGCTCTCGGCGACGGGGTTGCTGGTCAACGGCGAGGGCCACCCGGTCATCGGCGACGGCGGCCCGATCACTCTGCCACTGAACGGCAAGCCGACGATCGCGCCCGACGGCACGATCACGGTCGTCGACCCGGCCGCGCCCGACCAGCCTCCGCAGGAGCTGGGCCGGATCAAGCTCGCCGGCTGGCAGGGCAGCCCGATCGCCAAGGGTCTCGACGGCCTGTTCCGGGTCGAAGGGGGCGGCGTGCTGCCGCGCGACGAGCAGGCCACGGTGAAGGCCGGCAGCCTCGAGCAATCCAACGTGAACACCACCGAAGTGCTGGTCGAGATGATCGAGGCGCAGCGGCTCTACGGCATGCGCAGCAAACTTATCGCCACCGCGCGCGACGTCGATGAAAGCGGCGCGCAACTCATGCGCCTCGGCTGAGGAAAGGAATTAGACAATGCCTGTTTCGGCTCTCCAGGTCGCCCGCACCGGGCTCGAGGCTCAGGACGCGCGGATGCGCGTGATCGCGAACAACCTCGCCAACGTCGGCACGACCGGCTTCAAGAAGGACCGCGCCAACTTCGCGACGCTCGCCTACCAGGACGCCCGCGTCGCCGGGCAGCGGTCGTCGGGCGAGACGGCTTACGCGACCGGGCTCAACCTCGGCACCGGCGTCGCGGTCCAGTCGACCAGCCAGATCGTCACGCAAGGGGCGATGCAGACCACCAACAACGCGCTCGACATGGCGCTCGACGGCGACGGCTATTTCCAGGTCGAGCTTCCCGGCGGTCAGCTCGGCTATACCCGTGCCGGCAACTTCGCCCGCTCCGCCGAAGGGCAGCTCGTGACCCAGCAAGGTTATGCGTTGCAGCCCGCAATCACCGTCCCCGAGGGAGCGGGCTCGATTACGGTCTCTCCCGACGGGATCGTCACGGCAGTGCTTGCCGGCGAAAGCGAGCCGGCCGAGCTGGGCCAGATCCAAGTCGCCAGCTTCACCAATCCGGCGGGCCTGCGCGCGATCGGCGACAACTTCCTGGTCGAGACCGCCGCCAGCGGCGCGGCGCAGATGGGACCCGGCGGCGAGATGGGCCGCGGGCAGATCCGCCAGGGAATGCTCGAGGCATCGAACGTCAATATCGTCGAGGAGCTGGTCAGCATGATCGAGTGCCAGCGCGCCTACGAGATCAGCTCCAAGATGATCTCGTCGGTCGACGAGATGCTTCGCAACGCCAACCAGACCCTGTGAGGCCCACGATGATCCGCAAGATCGCGCATTGCGCCGCGCTGCCGCTCGCCCTCGCCGCCTGTGGCGCCGAGAAGCCGGCGGGTTTCTCCGCGACGCTACCGCCCCCTCCCCCGGCCGCGCCCGCGCAGGCCAACGGCTCCATCTTCAGCGCCTCGGCCGGCTACGCCCCGCTCTACTTCGGGCAGCGCGCGCACAAGGTGGGCGATCTCGTGACCGTGGTGCTGATGGAGCGCACTACGACGAGCAAGTCGACCGATGCCTCGACAGCCCGCGACGGCAGCATCTCGATCACGCCGCCGACCGCCGGCCCGTTCGAATTCAACCCCAACATCCTTAATTCCGGCGGATCTTCGTCGTTCAATGGAGGCGGCGACGCTTCGCAGACCAGCACGCTGAGGGGCGACCTCACCGTCACCATCGCGGAGGTTCGGCCCAACGGAACGGCGCTCGTCAGAGGTGAAAAGGTCATGCAATTCAGCCAGGGAGACGAGTGGGTGCAACTCTCCGGCATCATCCGCCTGGCTGACATCGATCAGGACAACCGCATCGCCTCGCCGCGCATCGCTGACGCCCAGATCACTTATGCCGGCAAGGGCGCGATCCAGCGCGCGAGCCGCGAGGGCTGGCTGTCGCGCTTCTTCAACCTCGTGACCCCGTTCTGAGGCGGCGACGGTGATCCGCTCGATCCTGCTCGCCCTCGCCGCGCTCTTCGCGCTCTCCGCCGCGCCGGCCTCGGCCGATCGCGTGCGCGATCTCGGCACGTTCCAGTCGGTCCGTTCGAACCAGCTCACCGGTTATGGCATCGTGGTCGGCCTCGACGGCACGGGCGACGACAATTTCGCCTATCTGACCCAGGCCATGCGCGGCGTCTCCGGCCGGTTCGGCCTGCAGCTTCCTCCGGGCGTGAACCCGGCCCTCAAGAACGGCGCGGCGGTGATCATCACCGCCGAGCTGCCGGCTTTCGCGAAGCCCGGGCAGCGCATCGACGTGACCGTCTCGGCGATCGGCAAGGCCAAGAGCCTGCGCGGCGGCGCGCTGGTGATGACCCCGCTCTACGGCGCCGACGGCGAAATCTACGCGATGGCGCAGGGCAGCCTGGCCGTGGGCGGACTCGGCGTTTCGGGCCGCGATGGTTCGAAGCTGACCGTCAACGTTCCCACCGTGGGCCGCATTCCCGACGGCGCCAGCGTGGAGCGCATCGTGCAGACCGGTTTCGACCAGTCCCCCGTACTGCGCTGGAACCTGGCGCAAGCCGACTTCCTCACTGCGTCGCGTGTCCGCGATGCGATCAACGCCGCGTATCCCGGCACCGCCTCGGTCGAGGACGGCGTGACCGTGGCGCTGAACCTGCCACTCGAATCCAACGCGCGTGCGAGCATGATGGCGGCGATCGAGATGATCGAGATCGAGCCCGCGGAGAGCGCAGCGCGGGTGATCGTCAACAGCCGCACCGGCACCGTCGTGATCTCCAGCGCGGTGCGCCTCGCGCCCGCGGCGATCAGCCACGGCAGCCTGGTGGTGCGGATCGACGAGAACCCGATGGTCGTGCAGCCCGAACCGTTCAGCCGCGGCCAGACCGCCGTGGAGCAGGACAGCGCGATCGACATCGAGCAGCCGGGCAACCGCGTGACGATGTTCCAGCCGGGCGCCTCGCTCGCGCAGGTGGTCGATGCGCTCAACATGCTCGGCGCGAGCCCGGCCGATCTCGTCGCGATCCTCGAAGCGCTCAAGCAGGCCGGATCGCTCAAGGCCGAGATGGTGGTGATATGATCGCCCCGGTTTCTCCTGGGACCGTGTCCCCCTTCGCTGCTCCCCCGGGCGGCGAAGGCGAGCGCGAGCGCCTGAAAGGCGCCGCGCAGCAATTCGAGGCGATCTTCCTGCGCCAGATGCTCGCCGCCGCCCGCAGCACCGACTTCGGCGGCGACGAGCTGTTCGGCGGGGAAGGCGAGGAAACCTTTCGCGAGATGCGCGACGCGCAATTCGCCCAGCTCGCCAGCGAGAGCGGCACGCTCGGCCTCGCGACGCGGCTCGAAGCGCAGCTGGCGCGCCACCTGAAGGCGGAAGGCTAGGCCATGGCTTCCGACCTCCTCTCGATTGCGGCGAGCGGCGCGCGCGCGGCGCGCGGCGCGCTCGACGTGACCGCGCAGAACATCGCCAACGCCGCGTCCGACGGCTATGTCCGGCGCAGCGCGAGCATGCAGGAGGTTTCCTCGACCGGCGGGCAGATGCGGGTCGGCGACATCTCGCTGTCGGGCGTGCGCATCGCCGGGATCAGCCGCAACGCGGACATGTTCCGCCAGGCCGAAGTCCGGCGCACGAACGCGGAGTCGAGCCGTGCCGCCGCCGAGCTCGCCGGGCTGGAGAACATCGAGAGCGCGGTCGAGCAGGCGGGGATATTCCCGGCCATCGTCGAGCTCGAAGGCGCGCTGCAGCAGCTCGGCTCCGATCCCATCGACCCGTCGCTGCGCGCGGCGGCGATGGCCGCCGCCGACACGATGGCGAACAAGTTCAACATCGCGGCGGGCAGCCTCGCCTCGGTGGCCGACGGCGCGACCTTCGCGGCGGATGCGGCCGTCAAGGAAGCCAACGTCATCACGGCCGAGTTGGCGCGGATCAACGTGCGCCTCGCGCGCGCCGGCGCGGGCAGCAGCGACCGCGCCAGCCTGCTCGACCACCGCGACCTGATGCTCGAGCGACTGAGCGGCATCACCGACATCCATACCCAGTTCTCGAGCGACGGAAGCGTCAGTGTCCGTGTCGGCGATGGAACCGGGGCGGCGCTCGTCCAGGGCGGCACTTCGCACGGCGTCGCGATGACGGCCGCGACCGACGGCACACTATCCTTCACGGCCGCAGGCTTGCCCGCCGACATCAAGGGCGGCGCGTTGAAGGGCCATGCGCTGACGCTGCAAGGCGTCGCCCAGGCGCGCACCGATCTCGATGACCTGGCCCAGTCGATCATCGACGGCATCAACGGGGCGCAAGTCCAGGGCAGCGACATCAACGGCAACCCGGGGCAACCGCTGTTCACCGGCGCCAGCGCCGCGACGATCAAGGTGCCGGTGCTCAACGGCGACCGGATCGCCACGGCTGACGCAGGGGCCGATCCGAGAAGCCGCGACACGGCAACGCTCGACAAGCTGCGCGGCGCGCTGACCGCAAACGGCGGCGCGGCGGAGCGGATGAGCACCATCGTGTTCGGCATTTCCAGCCGGGTGGCGGGCCACAAGATCACCACCGAGGCTCTCGACGCGATCGCCGCTTCGGCGCGCATCTCGCTCGAACAGCAGGCCGGCGTCGATCTCGACACCGAGGCCGCCAACCTGATCCGCTACCAGCAGGCGTTCCAGGCTTCGGGCCGGGCGATGCAGGTCGCGTCGGACATCTTCCAGTCGCTGCTCGGAATTGGATGAGGCGATGATCAATCTTAGCACCGGAGCCTTCTTCGAACGCGCCACGCGCCAGATCGGCAGCTTGCGCGAACGCGCCAACGAGCTGCAGGACCAGATCGGCAGTGGCGAACGGCTGTCGCGTTCATCGGACGATCCCGTGGCGGCGGCACGGCTGCGCACTCTCGCGCGGCGCGACCGGCTGTCGCAGATCGACGAGCGCAATTCGGACCGCGCGCTGATCGACCTCCAGCTCACTGACAAGGCCCTCGTCTCGATGGCGGACCTCGTCATCCGCGCCAAGGAGCTGGCGATGCAGGCGGCCAACGAGACCATGGGGCCCGAGCAGCGCGGACTGCTGAGCGCCGAGATCAACGGCCTGCGCGAGAGCCTGCGCCTCGTGGCGAACAGCCGCGACGGGGCCGGGCGGGCGCTGTTCGGCGGGCAGGCGCCAGACCTCGCGTACGACGAGACCGGCGCCTATGTCGGAACGAACGTCGCCGAGACCGTCGAGATCGGCGACGGGCAGACCGTGACCCGCTCGCTCACCGGGCCCGAAGTACTGAGCTTCGAGCAGGGCGGCGCGCCGACAAACCTCATCATGGTGCTCGGAGCCCTCGGCGCCGCGTTGCAGGATCCCACCGCCGATCATCTCGGCGCCGCGCAAGTCGCGCTGGGCGGGCTCGAATCCGGGCTGCAGCAGATCACCACCGCGCAGACCATCGTCGGCGCACGGATGGGCTGGATCGAGATCATCGACGAGCGCCGCGTCGCCCATGGCGAGCTGCTCGCCGAGGAGCGGGCGGAAATCGGCGGCGCCGACCTCGCCACGACGATGACGCGCCTCCAGGAAATCATGACCGTGCTCGAAGCCAGCCAGGCGAGCTTCATCCGGGTCTCCGGCCTTTCGCTGTTCGACAAGCTCCGCTGACGCGGGCCAAGGGGTAATCGAGTAATGTACGCGGTAATCGGGATCGTTCTTCTCATCGTGATGGTGTTCGGCGGCTTCGCCCTGACGGGCGGCGCGCTGGGCCCCGTCATGGAGGCGATCCCGCACGAGATGCTGATCATCGGCGGCGCGGCCGTGGCGGCGCTCGTGACCGGCAACTCGATGCACCAGCTCAAGGCCATCGGCGGCGGCTGCAAGAAAGTGTTCAAGGGCCCGCGCCATTCCAAGCAGGACCACATCGACGCGATCGCGCTGACCACCAAGCTGATGCGCCTGCTGCGCTCCGAAGGCCCGGTCGCGCTGGAAACGCACGTGCAGGAGCCGGAGAATTCGCCGATCTTTGCCGAGTACCCCAACCTGCTCGCCAACAAGCCGCTGATCGAGCTGATCTGCGACCCGCTGACGCTGCTCGTGGTCTCGTCCGGATCGCTCGAGACCCACGCGGTCGAAGAGGTCATGGACAACGCGCTGAAGACGCACTTCCACGAGCTGCACGAGCCCCAGCACGCGCTGCAGAGCCTGGCCGACGCGCTGCCCGCGCTCGGCATCGTGGCCGCGGTGCTCGGCGTGGTGAAGACGATGGGCTCGATCGACGAGCCGCCGGCGATCCTCGGCGGCATGATCGGCTCGGCGCTGGTCGGGACGTTCCTCGGCGTGCTGCTCGCCTATGGCATCGTCGGGCCGATGGCCTCGCGCCTGAAGCAGGTGATCGAGCAGGACGAGCAGATCTTCCACGCGGTCAAGCAGGTCATCATCGCCAGCCTCCACGGCCATCCGCAGCCGCTCGTGGTCGAAAGCGCCCGCTCGGGCCTCGGCGAATCGGTGCGGCCGCGCCTGACCGAGCTGCTCGACGCGCTGCGGGGACGCTAGGACCGTGGCCAGCCGCGCCGGCAACAACGAGCCGCCCCCGATCATCGTCAAGAAAGTCATCGTCCAGGCGGCCGGCCACCACGGCGGCGCCTGGAAGGTCGCCTATGCCGACTTCGTGACCGCGATGATGGCGTTCTTCCTGCTGCTGTGGCTGCTCGGCTCGACCACCGAGGCGCAGCGCCGGGGCCTGGCCGACTATTTCACCCCGACGCTGGTCAAGCTGAAGGAGCAGAGCGCCGGCTCCGACGGATTGCTGGGCGGGGCTTCGCTGACCGATCCCGACAACTACCCGCACAAGGCGGCGCAGACCGGGCAGACCGCGATCACGGTGCCGCGCGACGCATCGGGCGGGAAGAACGAGGGCGCATCGCCGATGAAGCGGATGCGCGAGCGGCTCGAGCAGCGGGTCGCCGCCGACCCGCGGCTGCGCAAGCTGATGCGGCAGGTGCGGATGGTCGACACGACCGAGGGAACGCGGATCGACCTGGTCGACGATGCCGACTTCTCGATGTTCTCGCTCGGCACCACCGTGCTGACGCCCGACGCGCGGACGCTGCTCGGCGCGATCGCTGCGACGATCGCCCCCGAAAGCGGCCTCGTCACGATCCGCGGCCACACCGACGCGCTGCCGTGGAAACCCGGCATCAAGGCGAACAACTGGTCGCTCTCGGCCGGGCGCGCCGAAGCGACGCGCCAGGCGCTGATGCGCGACGGCATCGGCGAACGCCGCTTCCGCCGCATCGAAGGGGTCGCCGACCGGGAGCCGCTGATCGCGAAGGACCCGCAGGACCCGCGCAACCGGCGCATGTCGATCCTGCTCTCGCGCTGAACAGCGGAACCGCTGACACGCCTGTCAGTTTTACCCATATCCCCTTTTGTGCAGTCTGTCCGATGTTGCATGCCGCGATACCATTCGAGACCGAGGAGCTCGCTCATGCGCAGGGCGCGGCCCGCGCCGCGGTCGCGCGCCTCGATCCGGAGGAGACGTCCATCCTCGAGCGCGTGCTCGAAGGCTGCTCGTGGGCGGACATCGGCCAGGCGCTCGGCCGCTCCGATCGGGAAATGAGCGCGCTTCGCGAAACCCTGATGGCCCGGCTCGGCGCTAATGCGACCGCCGACCTGGTTCGGATCGCGATCTACGCCGGTCTCGATCGCCCAGAGCAATAGCGGCGAAGTCGTAATCGCTGCGCAAGGCGAGCATCTGCCGGGTCCATGCGTCGAGCACCGAACCGGCTATCCCATCGCCCCAACCGCGCACGACCCGCTTGAGCAATGGGCACACGATGCGGGCTTCGACCGCCTGGCCGCCGTCGTGCACGATCGAGCGAACGCTGAGGCTGCCGGGCCTGACGAGATAACGGGCCGCATCGTCGTGATCACCCTTCTCCAGCATGTCCTCCAGCTTGCTTTCGGCCGGCGGCCGCCTGAGCGCCGGCTGCAGCGAGCGCGGCGCCAGGTGAACCAGGTGCATGGCATGCCGGAGGCGGTTCTCCAGACTGCCGAAATTCTGGCTCGCGATCCGGTCGATCCGCGCGAACCATAACCCGAGGGGCAGCGTCTCCGTTTCCTGGTACATCGTTACCTTTGGACTTGGGGAACAAGGGGCTTCGAAGCGTCCGGAACGCCGACGTGCGTACGCTCCGGGCATATGAGGCGACTATCGATGGCGCGTGCGCGGCGCCCCGGACTTGCAGTGCTCGATCATGTGTCCTCTGGCTGCGACCCGAGTTTCCATGCACGGCCCGGGTCCCCTGGCCCGGTCCAATGCGACCCATGCCTCGAACGGCGCGCCCCTCACGCCTCGGCACA